>CAYVAI010000002.1:115406-234287 GCA_964448375.1 uncultured Akkermansia sp. | reverse complement strand
ACGCCCTCATCAGGGATACCGCAACATGGGAAGACGACCGATTGAAACAATCGAAACATTCAAAAAAGAACAACAAACTATACGCAAAGAAGATTAACTATACAAGCGCTGGTGGCTCAAGCGCCCCGGAACGGAAGCGATCCGAGAGCACATAGCAGTCAGGGCGGAACACTGGAAAGCAGAAGAATGCGGTTGGCTGGAAGTAGACAGCGTAGCGCTGTGCGGGGGAGATATGTCGGGCTCCTTCCTATGGATACTGGCGCTAACGGATGTGTATAGTGGGTGGGCAGAGATAGTTTCCATGTGGAACCGCTCTGCTAGTCATGAGTCTACGCGTTATAGAGATATTTGTCGTAGTTCCTTTGATCTTTCTGATTCTTTTTCGGGGGGGGGAGATCAAAAAAGGGATTGAAGACGGTGCATAGCGGGAGAAAAGTATTGTGTTTCGTAGATTTGGTGTCATACATGAGGAAATATTTAAAATGGATATTTCTCAGAAAGATTGCGAGAATTTATCTCGATATTTAGCTCATGAGGGTCAGTCTCTCTTTGAGCATATGAGCGAATGCTCCAAGACGGTTTCTGTACTTTTGGCGCAGATTGGATTGCCGAAGTTGGGGCGCGCATTGGGATGGTTGCATGATTTCGGGAAGTTGAGCGATGACTATGCTTCATATTTAGCCGATGCTTTGAAATGTCCCGAACAATTTGATCGTGCTAAACGTGGAAGTGTGGATCATTCTACATCCGGAGCTCAGTTTATTTGGGAGCAATTACAAGTTGAGAGGGAGACACAATATTCTGCTCTTTCCGTTTTACGACAAATGATGGTGTTGTGTGTGGCTTCTCATCACCATCATTCGTTGATTGATTGCTGGAGAGGAAATTCGGTCGAGGATGAAATTTTAATTCATCGATTGAATAAGGCGGATAGGGATACTCATTATACTGAAATTGTAGGGAAGCTTTCAAATTATGAAAAAGACGTTTTCGAAGCGGTTCTCAACAGAGATGAACTTGAAAAAGAATTTGAAGATATTTACCAAACGATAATAAAAGAGAGGGATAAAAAATATTTTTTATTTAATTTTGGCATGTTGGCTCGATTGATGTTTAGTGCATTGATTTCAGCTGATTATATGAGTTCCTCCGGAAAAGGGTTTCTTTTACAGAATACCATTCCGAATTGGGAATTGATGCAGAGCAAACTGGAGGGGTACATGAAACAGTTTAGGGCTGATTCGGAACTGAATCAGTGTCGAGCTGAAATGTCGGAAGCTTGCTTGAATGCAGCACAAGGTTCTCAGGGCATTTGGTCTCTAACGCTGCCGACTGGAGCCGGCAAAACATTGGCCAGTCTTCGTTTCGCCTTGGCTCACGCTCGTAAATATAAGTTATCTCGTATCGTTTATGTTATCCCGTATACCACTATTCTAGATCAAACTTCTGCAAGTTTGGAAAAAGCCTTGGGGGAGGATTTGTTTAAACAATTTGTTCTTGTTCATCACTCCAATTTTGTGATGGAGGACAAAGATGCGGATGGTAGCAGGGAGGAGTGGAGTCCGGAGCGGAAGAATTGGTATATGGAAATTTGCCAGACCTGGGATATTCCAATTGTTTTGACTACATCTGTTCAATACCTGAATGCATGTTATGCGGCCGGTAAGCAGCATGTGAGGCGCATGAATTCATTGATGCGCTCTGTTATTATTTTTGACGAAGTGCAGGCAATTCCCTGGTCATCCAAAGTTCTTTTCGAAAAGTCTCTGGAGTTTTGGGCTCTTGCAGGTGGTTCAACTCTTTTGAAATGTACAGCAACGCAACCGGAACCAAAGGGGCAAAAATCCTTTGACGGGAAGGGAGGAAACAATTTGGAAAGAGGAGAAATTGTTCCCGACTGTAAAACATTTTTTACCCGTTTTGAACAATTCCGGAATGTGGAAGTTCAAAGTGAGGTATCTTGCCGAAGGAGAAAATGGACATTGGAAGCTATGGTGGATCTAATTGTCGAAGCGGCTGAAAAGGATTGTACCGTACTAACTATTGTGAATACTAAGTCACTGGCGGTCAAGTTATTCGAAAAGTGTCAAGAATGCTTGCCGGAAGCCTTATGTTACCACTTGAGTACCAATATGTGTCCTGCTCATCGGCTGCATATTGTCAATGATCATATTAGTAAAGAAGCTTTGGAAAAAGCAAGACAGGAGAAAAAACCTTTAATATGTATTAGCACGCAACTCATTGAAGCCGGCGTAGATGTTGATTTTGATGTGGTGATTCGCACTGTAGCAGGCCTTGATTCATGCATGCAGGCTGCGGGGCGGTGTAACAGGGATGCATCCAGGTCTAAAGGCCGTGTCATTGTTCTCAATCCATCCGATGGACTTGAAAATATAGATAAATTGTGGGCGCTGAATATGGCTGTACAGGAATCCACGAAGGCGATTTTAGTGATGGACGATTCCTCCAGAATGCTTGATATGGAAAGTGTTAATAAATATTTTGTGCGGTATCAACAAATTTTGGAGAAAACAAAAAACGGCTATACGAGCTACATAACTGACAAATATGGAATTGTGTCAAATATGGTAGATCTTTATTCTTGCAATTCGAATTTATTCAAAAAGAGTGATAAATATGGAAAATTCAGTCTGTTTCAAGCTTTTGATTTAGCTGCATCCAATTACAAGCCCATCGATGATGATACGATAGCAATTTTTAGTCCTTATAAAGAAGGTGAAGCGTTGATAGGGAAGTTAAGCGATGATGATCCGTTTACGACGGGAGATTGGGATAGCTGGAAAGACAAATTGGACATGCTTCGCCCCTATTCTGTATCAATTCACGAAAATAAAATTAATGAATACTTGAAGGGTAAAATAATTTATGCTATTAACGAGAAAATGAAACTGTATGCTATTTCCAGGGATAAATATAATGAGAAATTGGGAGTGCTGTCCTATGGAATGGAATTGTTGAGTATATAATTTTTATAATGTTTTGATTGTGTAGATATTATGAAAAATAAAATTGAATTTAAAGTATATGGAAGGAGAGCTTTGTTCTCTGATCCATTGACTCGTGTCGGAGGAGAGAAGTGTTCCTACCAAATTCCTACATATGAAGCGTTGAAGGGTATAACGCAGGCTATTTATTGGAAGCCGACGCTGATTTGGGTGATTGATGACGTTCGTGTTATGAAACAAATTCGAATGGAACCTCAGAACATTAAGCTTAGGCAATATCATAAGGATAGTGCAGGTTTATCGGTCTTTACCTATCTTACGGATGTCGAGTACCATGTGAGGGCTCATTTCGAATGGAATATGGAGAGGAAGGATTTGGAAGGAGACAGAGTCGAGGGTAAGCATTATCAGATTGCTTGCCGGATGTTGGAGAGGGGAGGGCGCCGTGATGTATGTCTGGGCTCTCGCGAATGCCAGGCATATGTTGAACCTTGTTGTTTCGGTGAAGGAGATGGGTTTTACGATGATCAAGGATTATTGACATTTGGGTTGATGTATCATGGTTTTAATTATCCCAGTGAAACGGGAGATTCAGAAATGAGTATTCGATTTTGGAAGCCAGAAATGAATAACGGAATCATTCATTTTTTAAGGCCATCCGAATGTACAATCTTAAAACAAGTCCGAAAGGTTTCGGCTATTCATCCACCTACCTTTGGCGTTGATGATGAGAGCTTGTTTGATTAAAAGGAGGATTGATATGAATTGGATAGAGGCATTATATAAAACCTACGAAAACCATTTGCACAGCGTAGGTGTGTACAAAACAAAGGTCATCAGAAAAGGGAGTAAGAATGAGTCACAGCGTACCGTGACACCCTTGCTTCCTTTGTTTCATGGGATTCAGAATTCCCATATTACTATAGGCTTGGATGAGTCGGGCAATATTAAATATGCCAAGGTAAATTCTGAAACTGAACTTCCGACTATTATTCCCGTGACGGAAGATTCGGAGAGTCGGAGCAGCGGCTTGGCTCCCTATCCACTGTGTGATAAATTGCAGTATGTTGCAGGTGATAATGTTCGTTTTTTTCAACCTGAAAAAAAACGTGATGAACAGTTGAAAAAATTGGACGAATCTTATAAGGCGTATCTCGTACAAATCAGGAAATGGGCTGAATTTGATCCGGATAATACCCCTCTCCAGGCGATCCTTGCGTATGTTGAAAAAGGCACGCTGATTCAGGATTTAGTCAAAATGGAGATTCTTTTCCTGGATGACGAGGATGCCTATTTAGCTGAGTCCTGGAATGGTCCTATCAAAGAGCAGCCACCCATTTTTGGCGTGATGAAACCGGCTTCTCAGGAAAGTGCGTTCATTCGATGGGAGGTAGTTGGAGACTGTGACTGCCATGAAGTATATCTGAGTCACGATATGTATCAATCGTGGATGCGTTACGCTCCTATATTATTACCATTGAAGGGGCTGTGCTACATTTCTGGCGAAGAACAGCAATTATCCGGCAAGTTCCCCAAGCGGCTCAGGAATGCAGGCGATAATGCCAAAATTATTTCATCAAATGATAAGGATGGCTACACATTCCGCGGTCGCTTCATCGAGGCAGAAGAATCTTTTGGATTAAGTGCCGAGGTGAGTCAAAAGGCACATAGTGCATTGAGATGGTTGTTATCCCGCCAGGGGTATTTTGATGGAGAACAAGCCATTTTGATTTGGTCTCCAGAATTATTGAAGGTTCCTTCCCCCTGTGAATCAAGTATCGAATGGAATAATCATGGCGACTCTGAAGAAGTAGACAATACCTCGGATCAGATTGCCGTTCGTTTTTCTGGAATGATTCATTCGGGAATCAAGGGAGATAAAGTATGGGATGCATTGGGTCAGGATTTACGAGACCAGAAGGTGATGCTTCTTTCTCTTGATGCCGCTTCACCTGGGCGCCTTTCTATTACTAGGTATCTGGAGTTTAGCTTGTCTGATTATTTCGCTAATCTCCTTCACTGGTATATTCACAGCAAGTGGTTACAGTCCAATATGTGGCTTTCGCATGAAGATTCCAAAAAAGAATTTGTGGGTTCTCCGTCGCCTCGCATGATTGTGACTGCTGCATATGGGAAGGATATCGATGAAAAACTTCGTCGATATGCAGTATCCAGAATTCTTCCATCAATTTTGCTTCGAGATAAAATCCCGGCAGACATCGAAAAACAATGTTTTGTGCGAGCATCACAAAAGAACTCGCTCCAACGGTATGAATGGGAAATGACACTTGGTGTTGCCTGTTCCATTTATATTTACAACCATAACCAAGAAGAAGGGAATCATTATACTATGAGCCTAGATACCGAACGAAAAAATCGCAACTACTTATACGGCCGTCTGTGGGCAGTCGCGGAAGTACTGGAAAAAACGGCACTGGATGTGACTAAAACATCGCGTTCAACCAATGCGGAAAGATTGATGCAGCGATTCCAGACAAGGCCATTTGAAACGTGGACCTTAATGGAATCGAACTGCCTTCAGCCATATCAGCTGATCTTAAAGAAAAATAAGAAAGGCCTCAAAAACTACTATGATTCTGTAATTGACGCTATTATGAATACTTTTAGTGCTGAGGATTTTGAAAATAATGCGCCACTGGATGGTGCCTATCTTCTCGGATACCACTGCCAGAAGGTTGAATTATATAGGAAAAAGAAAGAAGACGATGTAACGTCAGATGGTGGAGATGTGGAATCGAGTGAAGAATAATTTTCCAACAACAAACAAAATTAAATATCATGAGCTTGAATAATAAAATTGATTTTGCCGTTATTTTTTCGGTGAAAAATGCAAATCCCAATGGAGACCCATTGAATGGAAACCGCCCCAGGACTACTTTGGAGGGGATGGGTGAAGTGTCTGACGTTTGTGTGAAGAGAAAAATCCGTGACAGACTTATGGATGCTGGTGTTCCGGTGTTTGTGCAGTCGTCCGACAAAAGTGTAGATGATTGCAAGACGCTGAAGGAGAGAGCAGATAAGGTTCTGGATCTTAAAGGGAAATCCGATCCCAGGGATCAGGCGCTCAAAGCATGTCAGGCGTGGTACGATGTCCGTGCTTTCGGTCAGGTATTTGCGTTTGCCAAGGGTAGAACAGGAGATGGTGTTTCGATTGGTATTCGTGGCCCTGTGTCTGTGCATCCTGCCTTTAGTGTCGAGAACGTCAACGTGACCAGTACTCAGATTACAAAAAGTGTGAGTAGCGATGGCGATGGCAGCAAAAAATCCTCTGATACCATGGGTATGAAGCATCGCGTTGATGATGGTATTTATTTTTTTTGTGGAGCCATCAGTCCACAATTAGCCGAAGGAACGGGATTTTCCGATGAGGATGCCGAGCTACTGAAGTCTGTGTTGCCGAAATTGTTTGAAGGAGATGCTTCATCGGCTCGCCCGGAAGGAAGCATGCAGGTTCTTACTGTGATTTGGTGGAAACACAACAATAAGAGCGGTCAATATTCTTCTGCCAAGGTGCACCACTCGCTTACAGTGTTCGCGGACGGGGCTTATTCGATTTCTGAGTTGTCTGGAATGAGCCCGGAAGAAATTCCCGGGTTCTAGTATTATTCGGATTCGTATCAACAACGAGGGCGGCCCGGATGGAGCCGCCCTCGTTTGAATTTGTGGGGGATAGGGAAATGGGGGAATGCCTTATTGGGCGATTCGGAGGATGCGTTTGTCAACCATGGAGGGGAGCCAGATGATTCCGTCTTCGATGATGAAATCGGCGGGGCCATTGGCTGGGGTGGCCGTGGCATCCTGAGATGTTTCCGGAGTGGTGGCGGAGATTTTTTTGACCGCACCGGGCTTGCCGTTGGTTTCCCAGTCGCTGAAGTAGATGAAACCATCTTTTTTAGCGAGGCCATCATATTGTCCGGGCTGGGGGACGATGGTTGTGACGTCTCCAGTTTGAAGGCTGATTGCTTTGATTTGTCCTTGGGCTTTGCCGGCGGTGGCAGCGTATTCGGCAACGTAGAGCGTACTTTTGTCGCATACGAGGCCGTTGGGGCCGGTGATAGGGAGTTTTGTTCGGAATTCTATATATTTGCCGGTAGCTGGATCGACGGTGAAGATCTTGTTGATGTCGGTGGCGGAGGCGTAGAGGATGTCGTTACCTTCAGCCAAGTCGTTGAGGAAGACCATTTTTTCTTGAGAGAGGTCGATGTTTTTGACTTGTTTGCCGGATTTTATATCAATGCCGACGATGCGATCGATGTCGGTGACGTAAAGGATGCCATTTTCGATGATGGCTCCCTTGGGGGCGTCCAGCTTGACGTCGGGGAAGGCGTTGGGGGAGATGATTTTTCCGGTTTTGTCCATGGTGACGATGAAGCCGTCACCATCTTTGACGGTGGGAGTCATCTCTTTGCCGATGCAGGCAACGTAGTAGATGCCGTCTTCTTCGGTGATGCTTTCGGGATGGCCAGGTACTTCTGTCTGGCTCAGGAGGCTACCGGCTCTCTGTGGTGTAGCGGGTGTCTCAGCGGATGAGGCAACCGGCACTATGAATCCCAGGAACAGGCATAGATTGGCAAAAAATATCGGGGAGTTCATCTTCATCGGTCTTTACGTTTCCTATCTACATAAAGACTGTAGAAAAATCCGTCAAGCAGGAAAGGCGAACTTTATGTTCTTCTTGTACGAGAAGGGTGGGCAATATGGAACGTCATGGAGGTGGGGACGGCGTCCTCTCCTTGAACTCACAGGAGAGGTTTGTAAACACTATTACCCGAGGCATTGACTGCGATGGCGTCGATTTCAACGAGCCAGCCCGGACGGCAGACAGGAGCCTTGACCATGATATGTGGGATTTGCCCCAGAGGGGAATCGTTGAGGATTTTGCTGACGAGCCCCGCATCAGCCCAGTCGCGAAGGTACACGGTGGCCTGTTGAAGGTCATTCAGGGAGCCTTGGTGATTGGTCATGAGGGCACGAATGTTTTCCAACGTACGGAGGGTTTGGCGGGCCACATCACCCGGATGGACGATTTCCCCAGCGGAGTCGATGCTGGCGGTGCCAGAGATGAAGTAGCGGGAGCGATCTCCATAGATGGCGCGCGTTCCACGCTCGAAGGCGACGTTGTACAGGTGGGTGGGGGAGAGGTGGTCGAGGGCTTCCATGTATTCGATTTGCCCCGGAGCCTGTCCTGTTTGCCCCCAGGTGTCCATGTGGATGAGGCGGGTGGGGTGTTCGCTTTGTCCTTCGATGCCAGTGCTGGCGATGAAGTGGGTGTCTTTGGTCAGGCCGTATTGGTCGAAGACTTCATTGCGTCCATGGACGAGCCCGGCGTAGTTGTTGTCCACGTCGCGGCAGTAGATCCATGTGCGGTGGACAAGTTCGGCGACGGGCACGTGAAGGTGCTCTGCCACCGCATCAAGCCAGGCGAATTCTTCACGCATCTGGTCGTGGCTTCCCGTGGATTGAAGGGCGGATTTGCCTGTCAAAACCATGGAGTAGTTCTGCCATTTGGTCAGGAGGGTAGTGCCGTGTTCGCTACGGTGGATTTGTTTGTCGGTGGCTCCATCGATATGCCATGCTTCCAGTGCGATTTTGGCTCCGTTGGCGGGAGCTTGCCCGATGCAGGTGGTGTAGGAACGGCGTTCTCCAAGGATGCTTTTGAGGATAGATGTCTGTCGTGTCGCATCGCTGAGGTGGAAGCGCAGGAGGAGTTCGCTTGCATCTCCGCCGCAACGTTCATCGTATTCGGCAATCAGGCGCGTAGCTTCGTCCTCGAAGCTGTCACCAGGGATAGCCGTCATGCAGTAGAAGCGTTCGGCTGTTTGAGGGGTTGACATCCACAGGGAGGATGAAGGCGCTGTGTTGGAAGTATCCATGGCAAGAGTGAAGAAATGAGTAGAGAAAAAGTGGCTTACAGGGAGCGCACGTAATCGACGAGATCGTTGAGTTGCTGTTCGTTCAGGTCGCTGGTTTTACCACGGATGTCACCCTTGTTGTGTGTGGTGATGACTTCCTTGATGGAATTGGTGCGCCCATCGTGCATGTAGGGGCCAGTTCTCCAGACTTCAACCAGCGAAGGAACGAGTACTTTCTTCCCTTCGTCCAGTCCCTTGGTGGTACCGGTGGCAACGAGTTGCTTGGTGGTGAAGTAGGGGTGGGGATGGCACTGGACACATCCGGCGGATTTGAAGACATCCTTGCCACGTCGTGCGGAGTCGCTCAGGGAACCTCTTTCGACTCCGGGGGAGTGGCACTGGGCGCAACTTTCATTCTTGGTCTGTTCCCGGGAGGGTTTGTGAGCCAGTAGAAGGGGGCTGGGTTCTTCCTTCATGTTGCTGAGGTACTCATTGACGCATGCTACATGATCCTTTTCCGGGTTGATGAACTGGATGTGGATGAAGCCGGCGTTGACGGCGACTTCAGCGGAAGCTCGTACCCCTAGCGACATGACGGGACTCGTTCTGTGGGAGAGGAACATGTTGCGCGTATTCTTCGGATTTCCCATGCCGTCGTTGAGTAGATCCCAGTCCAGGGCGTCCACGCGTGAATCCGGGTGGCAGGAGGCGCAACTCTGCCATTCCTGAAAGCACAGGGAAGCATCGTTGAAGTATTGTTCGCCGAGGCGTTCCCTGCTGGATTCTCCGGCATCGGGTAGCTTTACTTCGCGGGGTTCGGCATATTCTTTCAAGGGAAGGGTGACGACGTTGTCGGAGAAGTACCCGGCGGCGTAGAGGTTGGTGCCGTCTGTTGTCAACGATCTCGGGCCGTTGAGGGGGAGGCGGTGCCGGGTGCGGATGCCGTTGAGGAAGCCAAGGATTTCCGAGGTCTTTTCACCCTCTTTCAGGGTGGCAATTTTGGAGGTCAGAGCCGGGAAATCGATGATACTGGCTTCGTGGGTACCGGCATGGGTGGCGATGAGTTTGCTGCCGTCCGGGGTGAACTGGACGCCCCATGGGTTGGCAGCTCCCTGGTTGGTATCGTCCAGCAGGATGGCGTTATGTTGTTCCGGCTTGGATGTATCGACGACGGTGACGGCGTTGGTGTTCATCCATCCGCGGTCAAGCTGGGTGGTGGGTACCTGGTAACGGCTCAGTACGTGGGTGATGGCGAGGTATTTGCCATCCGGGCTCATGGCCATGCCCCGGATACCCTGCGAGCCGTTGTCGAGGGGGAAGTGGGTGACTTTGTCTCCATCAAAGCGGGTGAGCTCAGCAGCCGTGAAGTCGCCATCAGCAGGTCCGGCGGGGAGGTGATTGGCAGCCCAGAGAGTTTTGCCATCTGGGGAGATTGCGAGGGCAACGGGTTCTCTTGGCACGGTCAATGTGTTGACAATTTCCTTTTTGCCGAGGTCGATCACGGAGATTGTGCTACTGAAGCGGTTGGGTACATACAGGGTATCTCCATGCTTCACGGGAGACATCGGGGTGTGACCCACGGCGATGTCTCCGAGAATCTTGCCTTCCTTCAGATCAACGATGGCTACTTTGCCTGCTGCTCCCCCCAGTGAGACATAGGCGATATCGCCATCCAGGCAAAAGCCATTGGGGGCTCCTGGCAGGGAGATTCCTTGGCGGATGGCATTGGTGGACGGATCGAGGAAGACGATCTTTTTCGAGCCTTTATTGGCGATGGCGATGCTATCCTTGTATGGAAGCAGGGCTACGGGAGAGGCGTAATCGGAACCGAAGGAATGTCCGGCGAAGATGCCGGCGAGAAGGAATAGAGGCAGTTTCATAGTATGCTCCTAACGAACAGTTTGCAAATGAGAGATTGTTTTGTCCAGGACTTGGACGGAGGAAACCCGGCTGGCGATGGATGGAGTGCTCTTCCAGACGATTTTTTTATCTGGGGTGACTTCGAGAATGGCTGGCCCGCTGGTGCCGCCATGCCCACCCCAGTTGGCGATGACAGTGTTGCCGTTGGGGAGGCGTTGGACGCCTGCTGCGAAGCCAATAGTAGCCTCCTGAAGGTCATCCTTGCCAATCTCCCAGACGATGTCGTTGAAGGGGTTGACTTCGATGAAGCGGTGGGCGTCTCCGCAGGCGATCAGGGTGTTGCCATTGGGCAGGCGGACAGCAGTGTAGCGGCCATCCGGGAAGGAGTGGATGATTTTACCGTCGGAGTCCAATTCCATGGCTTTGCCATTTTTACCCACCAGTGTGATGAGGTAGGTTCCTTGAGGCGTTTTCCGAATTTGCCGGAATGTGGAATGCTTGTTCCCGAGGTTTTTTAATTCGATGGACTTGGTGATATGGCCCGTCTTGCGGTCAATCTCTTGGATGAAGGAAACGCCATCATGGCTTTCGCCGACGAGTATTTTGCCGTCGGGCAGGGGTTGGCAGGAATGGATTTCTCCCTTGCTTCCGTTCACGACGGGCGAGTTCCATTCCCAGACGATTTTTCCGCCTTTACCCGAGGCCATATCGGGTTCGATTTCGCGGATGAACCCCTGATTGCTGGAATGGAGGATGTTGCCATTTTCCAGAACGATGGAATCCGATATTTCATCCTGGGTGGGCCAGCTCCATTTTTCATGGCAATGATCGTCGATGATGGCGATTTTACCGAGCCCGCAACCCGAGAGCAGGAAGTGCCTGGGGGTGTCCTCCGCCTGGCAGAGCCAAGTGAAGAATCCGGCTGCCAGGAGCCCAATACATAAGAAGTTACGGTTCATGAAAATGGAGCTGGTTTGAGGGTGTTATAGAGACCTGAGCCTCTTAGTCTTCAACGATGACGCGGAAGCCAACGTTGTACACGGGACGCCAGCCGGGGTATCCCCAACGCCATGAGGCGGTAGAGCGGCGCGGACGTTCATACCAGGAGCCGCCTCGGATGACGCGGGGGGCATGGATGTTCTTGGTGTCGTTGCGGCCATCGGCTTCGTTCCAGGGATACGGGCGGTATTCGGAACGCGTCCATTCGGCCACATTGCCAATCATGTCGTAGAGTTGGAAGGCATTGGGCTTGTAGGAACCAACTGCAGCGAGATGCAGCGTCTTGTCATCGTATTTCTCATCGCGGGGGACAAAGTCCCAGAAACGATTCGGGTTGGGGATCGGATGGGGGTCAACGCCTTGGACTGCCAGCTTTTTCAGTGAGACGTCACCGAGGTTGGCATAGGTCGAGAAATCCGAGTCTTTGTTACCGAAGTAGAACGGTGTCTGAGTGCCGCTGCGTGCGGCGTATTCCCACTGGGCTTCTGTTGGAAGAGTGACCTTCTTCCCGGTCTTCTCCGAGAGCCACTTGCAGAACTCCATGGCTTTTTCCCAAGAGATGCGGATGGCGGGGAACTTCGGATCGGCATTCATGTTGTAGCCGGGGCGAACCTGATCCTTGTAGTGCATGTCGTACCAGCCGTTTTCGAATTTGGGATCGAACTGGCGGAACTGCTCCATGGTCACTTCTGTTTCGCCCATCCAGAATGGCTTGGCGATAGTGACGGGGTTGGCGGGCTTTTCCGAGGGGGTTTCGGAGTCGCTTCCCATGATAAATTTGCCAGCAGGGATGCGTCGCAATTTCATGGAGACGGAATTGCCGAGATCCAGCGAACTTGTTTCTGGTTCTGCTACTGCCTGAGTCGGGGCTGCTTCGGTGGCAGGATCTGCTACGGGTGTACCGGGGACGATGAACTTGGGGGTCGTTTCGCGCTTGTACATGCTGTCCACCATTGTGACGTAGTCGCGTTCGGCTCCGGAGTAGAGCTTGTGGAGGTCGTAGCGGCGAGCCATGTAGTCATCATTGCGTTTACCGTCCCAGTCGCCTCGGTAGGGGGCGTTCATATCCATCCAGGTGATCAGGTGATCCCAGTCGGCCTTGCTCAGTTTGACATTGTGGTGGCCTTTCTTGAGCAATTGGTAGAGCTCCGATGTATCCACGAAGAATTCCGTAGGCATGAGTCCCAGGTAGTTGCCTTCGGGACCATTGCGGCGCACATAGGGGTGCAGCGACCAGTAGGAGACATTGCCGGGGGCGGGTGCTCCCTTGACAGGGTCGAGGGTAGCGAAGTCCGGGATGTCGATCTTGTCGTGCGATTCTTTGTTGTGGCAGGAGATGCAGTTGCGATCCAGAATAGGCTGGATTTCGTTGAGGAAGGTGATGGTGCGCGTCGGGCCATACCAAGGTGTCAGCTTGGCTGGAGCCTGTCGAGAAGCCATGACCATGCCGCGAGGCGGGGCTTCGTTCTGCGTTTCATGGCAACCGATGCAACTGAGGGTTTCGCCAGGCATGGCGGAGAACCAGCTGCGCATCAGGGCGAGGGCGCGGCCTTCCTTGTCGAGAATCTGTACGGTTACCGGCTGGTTGGCCGGGACGGTGAACAGGGCGGAACCATCGGGGTTCACGGGAGCCGTGCCGTAGAGGACTTTAACGTCCCAGTTGCTTTCCATGCCCATGGCATAGTGGCTGCCAGTGTCGCGCGGACTGTATTCCGAGGTGAAGACGCGGATGGTCTTGGCTTCACCCTTCGGTACACCTTCCATAGCGCGTCCACGATGAACGTCCGTGATGTACACATTGGCAGTCTTCTTGGTAAGATCCACTCGATCATGAATGACAGGGGGCTTCAGACGCGGTTTCACCGGAATCGGATCTCCATAGATGAAGTAGTCTGTAGCTGTCAACGGGATGATGTTGTCGTAGGTATCGCACCAGACGACGTTGGTGACAGGATCTCCATGCCCATTGGAGGCAACGGCCAAGAAGGAGTTGCGGCTCAGTGGGTAAGGTTCGGCAAAATAGGGCGTCTTAATGCCATCGACAAGCTGATCCTTGGTGACATTTTCCACCTTTTTCCCGAAGCCGGGTATCTTTTGGATAGCACCTTCGGTTTCCTTGCGTCCCTGGTTGACGTCAAAGAGAACCATTTCGCCCAGTTTTTTGACACCGTGGTGCCCGCTGACGATACCGACGAACATGCCGGGGTTGTCGGGCAAGGGGCGTGCATTGAACAGGCTGTTGGGCCAGTAGGAGTTGGATCCATAGTATTCCTTCTGATCCGTGCCGTCAGGATTCATGTGCATCAACACGCGGCTGAAGTAGTGGGCGCTTTCCGTGTATTCCCAGCGCAGGAACATGACGCGTCCGTCAGCCAGAATGCATGGGTACCAGTTGTTGTCCTGATCAAAGGTCAGGCGTCGTGTGGAATTGTTGGTGCGATCCAGCAGGTGAATGTTGCCGACGTAGTCACTACCCGATACACAGGGAACGCCTTGCATCCCCGATGTATTGACAAAGAGGACGCGTCCATCGGGAAGGTAGCAGGAGTTGTAGCTGTCCGTGTCGCTCGGCATGTGCGAGGTCAAGGGGATGGTTTCCCGCGACTTCAGATCCAGTTCATAGATGTCCCAGGGACGTTTGTTTTCCTGCTTGTCGAAGCGGTTGTTGGTGAACATCAGCTTGTCGCCTGTGAAGTTCAGCTCCAAGTGGCCCATCCAGCGGTCATCCTTGCGTAGAGAACTGGCAGGGGTGGGGGAAGAGGCTCCCTTAAACTCCACGATTTCGCTCATGTAGGTTTTGCCGGAGTGGGGCATGCTGGTGTCACCCTGCCAGTTGGCGGGGCGGTCATCGTTGCGATTACTACGGTTGCCGTGTGGATTGAAGCGGCGGACGGTGAGCCATTCCTTGGCAAAACGACTATCCGGATTGGCTTCGATCAAGGCTTTGCGTCGCAGATCAACGAGCTGCTTCAAGGTGTCATAGTCGGCGGCACCTGCCTTGTTGATCCATTCGGGGATATTTCCTAGCTTGTCTTGCTGGGATTTGAGTTCTGCGAGGAATTTATCTCCATCCTTGTAGCTATCCGGGAAGCGTTCTGAGAGCTGCTTGATGCCCCGTTCCATGGCGACCGTATCGTAATTGGCGGCCAGCTTCTTCATCTGACGGAGCCGAACTTCCTGAAAGATGGCATCTTCGTGTTTGATCAGGTCTTCCCATGAGGCGATGTTGCCGATTTGTTGCTCGGGTTGGTGAATGATTTCAGCCAGCTTCTTGCCTGCCGCCTGACCATCCGGCCAGCATCGCCAAACGGGCTCCAGAAGCACCATGGCGTTGCCCCAGTCATCAACGGCTGTGGTATCGGTCGAGGCGGCAATAGACTGAGCTGTCTTTTTCCAGAGTTGTTGCATCCAGGGCTTGTTATCCTTTTGAACCTCCTTGGGTGCTTCAATGGAAGAAAGGTCCTTCATCCAGGGGAGGAGATTTCCTGCCTGAACTAGGCCGGCAGCAGCGAGGGTATAACAACACCAGATGCCGAATCGAGAAAAAGGGAAGGGATTTTTCATGGTCAGAATGTGCTTCGTACAATAATACGAAGAGCATTGACGATTTTGATCACGAAAATGAAAAAAAGTTGTTCCAATGCACGAAAAATGCCGCGGAGAGCCGCGGCATTGAAAAAAAATTACGCTTTGAAAGGATTTTTTCTATAAATTTGGGAATCAAACACTTGGGGCAGGGCGTCCCATGGCTTTGGCTACTCCAATCCCGTAGGCTGGGTCACAAAGCATGCAATGTTCAATGTGACGATCCTTGATGAAATCCGGTACTCCATCCATAGCTCGAGCCGTGTTGCCAAAGAGGGTTTCTTGTTGTTCGGTGGTCATCAGACGGAACAGGTCTCTGGGTTGGGCATAGTAGTCGTCATTGTCATTTTTGTACTCCCAGTGCCCGGCTGCTCCCTGGATTTCCAAGGGCGGTTCGCGGAATTCGGGCTGCTCCTGCCATTGTCCGAAGCTGTTGGGTTCGTAGGCAATCGTGCTACCAGCATTGGAATCTACTCGCATTTGACCATCGCGGTGATAGCTATGGTACGGGCACTTCGGAGCATTGACCGGAATGAGGTTGTGGTTGACTCCGAGACGGTACCGTTGGGCATCTCCGTAGGAGAAAAGGCGTCCCTGGAGCATCTTATCTGGGGAGAAGCCGATGCCCGGCACGATGTTGGCGGGGTTGAAGGCGGCTTGTTCGATCTGGGCGAAGTAGTTGTCGGGGTTGCGATTAAGTTCCAGCTCGCCGACTTCGATCAAGGGGTAATCCTTGTGCGACCATACCTTGGTGAGGTCGAAGGGGTTGAATGGGAATTCCCTGGCTTCGTCTTCGGTCATTACCTGAATGTACAGAGTCCACTTCGGGAAGTCGCCACGTTCGATGCTCTCATAGAGGTCACGTTGGCTGCTTTCGCGGTCTTTGGCGATGATGGCTTCTGCTTCGGCGTCCGTCAGGTTCTTGATTCCCTGCTGGGTTTTCAGGTGGAATTTGACCCAGATGCGTTTGTTTTCCGCATTGACCATGCTGAATGTATGGCTGCCAAAGCCGTGCATGTGACGGTACGATGCCGGGATTCCACGGTCGCTCATGACGATGGTGACCTGGTGGAAGGCTTCGGGCAGGGAGGTCCAGAAGTCCCAGTTGTTCTTGGCGCTGCGCATATTGGTACGCGGATCGCGCTTTACGGCGTGGTTAAGATCCGGGAACTTCAGCGGGTCACGCAGGAAGAAGACGGGGGTGTTGTTGCCAACGAGATCCCAATTGCCTTGTTCTGTATAGAATTTGATGGCAAAGCCGCGAATATCGCGCTCCGCATCAGCGGCTCCGCGCTCTCCGGCTACAGTGGAGAAACGGATGAGAAGTTCAGTCTTTTTGCCAACTTCAGAGAAAATTGCTGCACGGGTATATTGCGTGATGTCATGCGTTACCGTAAAGGTTCCGAAAGCTCCAGATCCTTTGGCGTGCATGCGGCGCTCCGGGATGACTTCGCGGTCGAAATGTCCGAGTTTTTCGAGGAACCAGACGTCCTGCAACAGCATCGGACCGCGAGGCCCGGCGGTGAGGGAGTTTTCATTATCCGTCACGGGAGCTCCGGCGGCAGTAGTAAGCTTGGGTTTTTCGTCCATGGGAGTAATATGGGATATTTTTTTATGAAATCAATAATTATTCTAATTAAAATAATTATTTCTCCGTTTCCTTTTCTTCCTGATAGAAAAAGGAGTATGAAGATACGGGGAGGATACTCCTCCATTAGAAGAGACAATATCCCAAAATGAGGTGTTCACTATTTTTTTCATTTTCAGGCCAAAGTTGCAAAAACAACGAGAAGCCACTGCCTTCCATGGATAGGGAATGCAAAAAGGCCGCCTCACTGAGGATTTCAAAATCCCTGGTGAGACGGCCTCTGAAGAGGATGTATTTTGTAGCTTTAGTTGCCGGATTTGCCGAGCTTGTATCCGGCGAAAGTGTCCGTGTTGTACAGGGGCTGGCCTTCTTCGACTTTGTAGCCGATGCTCTTGCGGATATCCATGAGTCCCTTCATGCCTTCTTCCCCGATTTGCTTGAGAGGTTCCTTGTGACCAGAGGCCAGAAGGATGATGCGGCAGTAGGCATCGGCATTTTCCATGAACCAATGGGCTTCTTCAGGATGGCGGGCTCCCGTGATGACACCGTGGTTTTCCATGAAGACGACATCGGATTTTCTGGCAGCCTTGGCAACTTCCGCTGCCGTCGTTGGTGAACCGGGAGTTCCGTAGGGAGCCAGGGCGATGTGGCCGAGGAAGATATCTGCTTCGGAGTTGATGCCGGAGGGAGGAACGACTCCTGCGATGAGGAAGGCATTGCAATGCGGCGGGTGAGCATGGATACAGGAATTGCAACCGATTTCTTTCATCATGGCGAGGTGGGTTTTCACTTCGCTGGTGGCGGGACGGATGCCGGCTTTCTGCCTGCCTTCCATGTCAACGAGGCAAATGTCTTCCGTCTTCATGAAGCCTTTGGAGCACAGGGTCGGCGTGCAAAGGACGAGGTTGTGGGCGACGCGCACGGAGATATTGCCTCCGTTGCCGTCCACGTATTCACGAGCCCACATGCGGCGGCCGATATCGCACATGCGTTCCTTGATGACTTCGATTTCCGGGCTGTGGAAAAAGGCTTCGACTTCTTCCCGGGTGACGGGATTGTATTGTTCCCAAGGGAAAACCTTGTTGGGAAGGGGAGGGGATATGGTCCAATCGTCAGACATGATGTTGAGGGGGATAAGTGAAATAGGGCATGGACTCGGCTTGCTCCCTGGAACTTTTCAGATACCAGGTCGGGAGCTGGGTCATTCACATGACAAGGCCTTTAACAATGAGGAATTGTCGCACCTGATCTTGTAAACAGGACAGAGTGTAAGCCACGCCGCTGAAAATTCAATAGCCAATTCAAATGGCTGGCGATAAATAAACGCAAGAGAGGCGGCGAAACTCTGTCCGCCACCTCCCGGAATACGAGTGTGAAATGCTGGGTCAGGCCTTACAGCTCAGGTCATTGTACATTTCGAAGGCAGCGTCAACGCTGAGATTGTCATGCAGAAGCGCGCTGACAGCCTGGATCATGGCTGTCGGGCATTCGCTCTGGAAGACATTGCGTCCCATATCAACACCTGCTGCACCGTCGTTGATGGCGCGATAGCAGAGGTCGAGCGCTTCCCGTTCTGGAAGCTTTTTGCCGCCTGCAATGACGATGGGTACTGGGGTGGCTGCTACGACATTGGCAAAACCGTCGCAGTAGTAGGTTTTGACGATGTTGGCTCCGTTTTCGGCGCAGACGCGAGCCGCGAGGCCGAAGTAGCGGGAATCGCGTACCATATCCTTGCCGACAGCGGTGACGCCCATGACGGGGATGCCGTACTTGTTGCCAAGGTCAGCCATGCGGTAGAGGTTGGCGATAGTCTTGGCTTCGGTATCGGCTTCGCCCATGGAGACCATGACGGCCATGGCGGAGACGTCCATGTTAACGGCAGCTTCGATGTCAATGATCACATTGTCATTCAAGTGCGTCAGGATGGTGGAACCAGCATCGGCACGCAGGCAGATGGGCTTGTTGAGGGTGGGGGGAACACTGGACTGAAGGATGCCACGGGAGCACATGAGGCAGTCGGCATACTCCATGAGAGGAGCGATATTCAGGTCGATGCGTTCGACGCCGGATGTAGGCCCCATGATGAAACCATGGTCGAAAGCCAGCATGACGGCTCTGCCTGATTTGGGATTGAAGATGCGGCTCAATCTGTGCTTCATGCCCCAGGAGAGGTTTTCCGCTCCTTTGACGTAGTAGGGTGCCTGTTTGGCAATGGGGGTGCCAATTCCGAAACGGCTACCTTCTCTGAGATCGTCTAAATCTGCCATAATAGTTGTGTTGTGTTAGGGTGAATGGGGGTAATTACTTGAGGGCTTGTGCAAAGGCATTGAACATGCAAGACCAGGAGCTGGCTCCTGAGTCCATGAAACCAATGGATTTTTCCTTGTAGTTGCGGGCCCTTCCAAAGTTAGCCTGCATGTTAATCGTGGCCTCTGCTCCTTTGATGGCGGCATCGGCTCCCTCTTGCATGATGGCAGCAATGTCGGTGGAGGACGAGGCGGCGATTGCCTGGACAGCCGGTTCGAGGGCATCCATCATCGTTTTGTCGCCGACGGTGGCCTTAGTCTGTTTTTTGACACCATCAAGAGCTCCGAGAAATGCCTGTTTGACTTGGTCGGCGTTGAGGGTTTCCCCAGCTGTGCTATCTGCAAGCCCGAGGAAGAGCCCCCCCAGCAGAGTGCTGGTGGAGCCGCTGGTCTGAAGCATGATGTTGAAACCAATATCGTTGAACATTTGCTTGAATTCCGTGGCAGGAGCAGCTGCTTCGACAACGGAATTCATGGCCTGGACGATGGCTGTGCCGTGGTCTCCATCACCTGTGATGGCATCGAGTTCCGAGAATTCGTTTTCCCGTTCCTTGACTGCCTCGAAGGCGGAGTTCAGCATTTTTTTGAAGTCTTGAATCGTGAGAGTATCCATAAGAAAAGCTGCCTCCTCCCCATGGTCGCTCAGGCGGTTGGGGGAGGAGGCTGGAGAATGGGTTTACGTGTTATTTGCCAATGACGGTCCAGTACGGAGCATTGGAGGACTTGTTCTTGAGCAGGTCTGCGTGGTCGTCATCCAGCTTGGCGAGGATCATCTGGAAACCGGCCTGTTCCTGAACGGTCAGGATTTCCGCAATGCGGGAATCTGCGATACATGCGCCGAGGTCTTTGAGCACCTGGGCCGCTTTGCGGAAGACGATGCTCAGTTCCATGTGGGTTGTTGCACCAACGCCGTTGATGTACAACGCGACCTTGTCGCCGGATTTCACATCGAGCTTTTTGATCAGGAGACCAACCATTTGCGAGGCAACATTGTCGGCGCTGGAGAACTGCTGGCGTCCACCGCCGCCTTCACCGTGCTGGCCCATGCCAATTTCGATTTCTCCCTCGGGGAGCTCGGCAATGACCGCACCATTTTGGGGGTGCGTGCAACTGCGCATGGCTACGGCGATGGTGGCAATGTCCTTGTTGAGGCGTTCGCCGATTTCCAGGATTTCATCCAGAGACTTGCCTTCTTCAGCAGCGGCACCGACCACTTTGTAGAGTGGTACGCAACCAGCAAGGCCGCGGCGGTCATCATCGGGAGCATCGAGCCCAGCACTGATATCATCGTGCGTCATCAGTGTTTTCACCTTGATTCCGGCTCGTTCGGCAAGCTGGGAAGCCATGTTGGCGCTCATGACATCGCCGGAGTGGTTCAGGACGACGAGCAGGATACCAGCGTCGCGTTTGAACAGCTGAAGAGCCTTGAAAAGG
Organism: uncultured Akkermansia sp.; assembly: GCA_964448375.1. Lineage (GTDB taxonomy): Bacteria > Verrucomicrobiota > Verrucomicrobiia > Verrucomicrobiales > Akkermansiaceae > Akkermansia. The sequence continues at coordinate 213,676 of CAYVAI010000002.1, read as the reverse complement.
CGCTGAGCGCCGGGTGCTGCAAAGATGTCGCCGACGACGGAGCAGTCCAGCATGCCGTCTCCGACGAAGCCACTCAAGGCAGGTTCATGACCGGAGCCTCCGAGCGTAACGATGGCTACTTTGTCCTGGCTCTTGGGATTGGCGCGGACGACGATATTGTCTTCGGCCAGGGCGACCTGGTCGGGATAGGCTGAGACATAGCCTTCGAGTACTTCCCGTGTGATATCTTCCGGGGCATTGATGAATTTGTGGACCATATAATTCAGGTAGTTGTATGTTTGCGGGAGTCGATTAAGCTTTGGTGAATTCCATCAGTTCCAAAGGAATTCCTTCTTCTTCAATGAAGGCGATGGTGAGAGTATCGCTGCAGACAGCGGGGGGGAACAGAATCTTGGCGTCCTTGAGTTCTTCTTCCAGGGAATCGACTTCGTAGGCGATGTGAGGGACGTTCTGAATGAGTTCGCACATGCAGCTGCCGGGTTCAAAACGGAGATATTCGATTTTGTTCGGGCTCTGCGAGAAGTCTGTGAGGTGAACTTTCAGCCCTTCGTTGTAAACTTCGTTGGGCTGAGGTGTTGTTGTGGGTACGCCAAAGTGGTTGATTTTTCTCATGATGGAAAAGAGTGTTGAGATGATTTTGGTGTTTATAGACTGGCTTTTTTGTTGGTAAAGCGCAGGCCGTCGTTGTCGTGGTAACAGGCATATTCCGAAACGACGGCTCCATGGGGACCGGCGAGCAGGAAGTGCCAGGTTTCGATTTTCTTCAGGTGGATGAGTTCGCCTACTTTTTGATGGACGGCGTTCTTCGAAATGGTGGTGGTACGCTGCGATTCGGGGATGGCGGGGGCATCAGCCGAGGCTTCGCCGACTTCGGAGAAGTTATGGCAATCTCCCTTTTGTACCATCCATGATTCGAACTTGGCGGGCATGGATGTTTTGACGTGCTTGTGCTCGGGGATCATTTGCCCGGGGAGCAGATAAATTTCGTGAGCGAAGTAGCTGTGTTCCTTGTCGTTGACCCAGAAGATGCCGCCCATGCCAACGTTTTCGAAGTCACCGAGACCGAAGTCGGTAAACCAGATATCCTTTTCCATCAGCGGGGTGACGGGGATGTCGTAGTGGGCAAACATTTCATAAAATGCCTTGCGAGCGACATCCTGTTTAAAATTGCCCTGGTCGTCATAGAAATCCTTATTGGTATATTTCTTTTGGAACGGGGCCTTGTTTTGTATTGTTTGAGTTGTAGTGTCCATAGAAGAGGATGCTGATGCTTTTTCGCAGCTGGTGAACATAATGGGCATGATTGCAGCACCAAGGATGCAACATGCGATACGTTTTAATATAGGAGACTGATTCATAGTTTTTTAGCTTTACAATAATACGTCTTGGATGACAAGTTTGAGTTTTAATTTTCGGGGTGAGAGAAGAAATATTTGTGCCGTCGTATCATTCTACGAGGCTTTTTGAAGGTTGGGAACCAATTCAACAACTCCGTTGGAGTCTGCTTTGCCGTCGGAGCGGACGCGAGCCGTGATCGTGCATGAGTTGTTCCCCTGTGCTTCTCCGGGAATACTAAAACGGAACACGTTGTTTCGGTTGATTATGCCGGTTGTCCCTTCCTGCCGGATGTCGACAACAATTTTGCCATCCATCTCAATCTTGACTCCGCTGATGTCGAGCTTGTTGACACCCTTCGTGTAGGTGAAACGGATGGCTTTGGACTTCTTCAGCGTGGCTGGAGAAACCGTCCATGTGAGTTCCTTCCACTCCGCGGCAACATCGCCTGTTTTCCAGTGGCCGATAAGGGTTCCTGCGGCCGGATGGACGATGGCGGCGGAGACTTTGGAGGCTCTGGCAATCAGCTCCTGGGCGGCTGTGATCGGATTCCCGTAGGGCTGGATACTGGAGACTCCGCGGTTTGTTTCGACCCAGTTGCGTTCCCAGGCGGGAAGGTTGCTCTTCACCGATGAGTCGAATCTGGACTTCAGGTATTCCTTGCGACGGGGCAGGTAATAATCTCGAATCAGGCCGGACCATATTTTGGCGGCGTAGTCATCGACGGGTGGCCCCCAGATGGTGACCAGGCGGCGGGCATTCTTTTCGTAATAGTCTTTTAGCTCGGCAGAAGAACCGTGCTTTCGCGCGTAGTCGAGCCATACGTCAAGACGGTGAATGGGATGGGAGGCAAGCAGGCGATCCATTCCGAGCATGAGGGCTTCGATTTCTTTTTCGTACTCCCTTGCCTTGTTCATGTCGTCATCCTGCATAGCCATTTCGCTGGCCTGGATGAGAAGTTCAATCTTGCCGCCGAGATAGGCAGCCGTCAGCTCGGTGAGGTCGGAGATATATAACTTGTTTCCCTGGAAACTCTGGGCGCATGAGGCAAAACTCTCAATGGCTTTGTAGAATTCCGGGTTCGTATTGATAGATCCCTTGGCAACTTGCCCTGGGCGGAATTGCCAGTTGAAGCGCGGGTGGTCGGTGAAGGAACCATAGACGGACTGACGCATGAGCTTCCAGAAATTCTCCAGAGCTTCGTTCGTATCTCCATAGCGACAATGTGTGTAGTTTTCCAACCAGGCATCGAGGTCGATGGGCTCGTCAGACCAGCCTGCATCAGCCATCAATTCATAAATCACTTCATTGTTTTCAAAGCCTTCGGGAGCCATGCCGATGCCCTTCAGGTGGCCTCGGTTGGGGGAATTGAGGGCTTCCAAATGGCCGTTGGCGTAAAAGTCGAGGATGCCGGTCATGCCGGTTTTGCCGCCCATGTTGGGGATGACGCTGTAAATCCAATCTTTGTTGAAGAAGCCTTTGTAGAAGTCCCAGTTGGCGCCGTTGTGCCAGAAGTTCTTGTTGTAATCGACGGCGAGGTCGAGCAACAACATCTTGTCATCGGGTACCTTACTCACGAGCGCTTCCAGTGATTTCGGATCCCAGATGTTACGCTGGTAACCGAACATCCAGCCTTGCATGACCCAGACGGCATTGGGGGAACCTTCCTTGATGGATTGGTACACCTTGTTGCCGTAGTCGCTCAGGAGCTGGTATCGCTCCGGGGTGTCATGAGGCGGGAAGGGAACATCCATTTCGTTGAAACTATCGACGAGGTAGTGAGAGCATGTACCGAATTCCTTTTCCCATTCCATCACAAACATTTTACCGATCGTGGTGAACAGTTTTTGGTCAGGTGACAACATCCAGTTATTAAATCGGCCGCCCCAGTGTGTCTCGACGAGTTTAATGTCCGGGAACAGACGTTTGAGAGCTGGGGGAACGAAACCGGAAAATCCGGGGCAAATGGGAGTCATGCCCAGCGAGCGCATCCGTTGAAGAATTTTGTGCTGGAGTTCTATCTGGTCGGTGTGCCACTCCTGCGGCAGGGGACCATCGATGCCGCTGATGTTGCCCATGCGCATCCAGGGGAGATGGGCGGGGCCGACGAAGTACTCGGCAATTTCCTGGTCGGTCAATCCCAGCTTTTTAAAGACGCGAGCCGTGATGGCTTCGTGCGCAATGAGAGCCAGAGGCATGTCGATGCCATGCAGTGCCATCCAGTCGATTTCTTTTTCCCAACGCGTCCAGTCCCAGTAAGGCATGGTGTAACCGTAGGTGACGACATTGAAATAGTAGTGGTACTTGACCGGGGAAACGACTTTCTTCTGCTCGGTCAAATCCGCTGGAAGAATAGGAAATTCAAAGCGTTTGCCCGTCCAGCTGGAAATGCCAGCTCCATACGACTTGATGTAATCGTAAAAACCCTTGCAGAGGGCCACTCCGCTACTGCCGGAGATACTGACTCCGTCCGAGGTTGTTTTCGTGATGTACACAGGTTTGCCCTCCTCTTCCTCCGTAGAGCTCAAGGTGAATCTGTGAGCGTGACCCTCGGCAAATCGCTCGATAACTCCTCTTGCTGCCGTGATTTCCTCCTGCGTGGAGGCGGAAGAAATGAGGGAAGAGAGTCCTATTAGCTGGAGAAGAATGATGGTGGAACGGAAAAAGGTCATGAGAAAAGCAGTATGTAATATATACGCTCAGCCTCCCTCCTTTCTTGCAAAAAAGATGAGATTTGAAAGGACTTCTTTTCCTTAGGTCAGATCTTTTGCGATTCTTCTCCGCTCGCTGTCGATTTGTTCTTCCGTGGCTCCCAGTTCTCGCATGAGATGGGATGCCATGGCGATGGCAGCCGATTCTTCTCCGGAGATGACAGAGGTGTTTTCCTTGCCCCTGAGAATTTTGGCATCGCGGAGGTAGAAGGAATAGATGGTGACCGGGATGTCGGGGTTGAGGGAGCGGGCTGCATCGACAACTTCCCGGGAAGGTATGGACGAAGAGGAGATGATAAGCCCCTTGGCATGCTCAATGTCCGCATGGTGGAGCACCTCGGGCAGGGTGGCATCGCCATGGACGACGAGTTTGTTGTTTTCTCTCAGGCGTCTGACCGTATCGATATTCATCTCGATGATGGCGGGTTCAATGTTGTTTTGTTCCAGAATATGGACGAGCGTACTGCCCACCGGTCCATAGCCGATGACGATCAGTCTCTGCGTATCCTCGCTGACCGGGGGGAGGGCGTTGTCGTGAGCCTTGCGTGATAGCCAGGCGTGGAAGCGGCTTCTCTCCAGCCTGTGAATTAACGGCTGAACCCTCTTGTAGATGATCGGATTCAGCGTAATGGAAATGACTGCGGCAACAATAATGGCTCCGGCCGCTTCATCGGGCAGGATGGCATATTTCTTGCCCATCGCGGCCAGAATGAACGAGAATTCGCCGATTTGTGCGAGAGCGACGGAGACGATCAAGGCCAGTTTCAGAGGTTTGCCGAAGATCAGGACGACGAAGAGCGAGGCCAGAGGCTTGCCGATCATGACGATGGCGAGCGTGACGAGGATCAATTGCCAGTGGTTGATGAGATCGGCAGGGTTGAACAACATCCCCACGGAGACGAAAAACAACACGGCGAAGGCATCGCGCATCGGAAGTGCCTCAGAGGCTGCTCTCGCGCTGAATTCGGATTGCCCAACCACCATCCCGGCGAGGAAGGCTCCCAGTGCCATGGAGGCGCCAAAGAAGTGTGCCGACCCGACGGCGATACCCAGCGCCAGGACGAGGACGGCCAGGGTGAAGAGATCTCGTGTTCCCGTGCGGGCAATGTAGGTGAGAAGGAGGGGGATAAGTTTTTGACCGACAACGAGAGTGAAGAGGACAAGCCCGCCAATTTTCAACATGGTAATGCTCAATGTGCCCCACAGGTTGTCATCCCCCGGTGTCAACATGACGGGCAGAAGAACGAGCACCAGAATGGTAAATAGATCCTCCACAATGAGCCAGCCTAGAGCAACGTGTCCGCCGGGTGTGTGCAGGACGCGGTTATCACTCAACACTCGGGTGAGGACAACGGTACTCGCGACGGATACCGAAATCCCGAAGACGGCCCCGGCGGCGAGACTCCACCCGAAAAAGTGGGTAGCCAGCATCCCGAGGAGGGTTGCCGCCAGAATCTGGACAATGGCTCCGGGGACGGCAATTTTCTGGACGGCAATCAGGTCTTTGAGGTGGAAGTGCAGGCCTACACCGAACATCAACAAAATAATCCCTATTTCTGAACATTCCTCTGCCGTAGCCGCATCGGCCACAAAGCCAGGTGAATATGGCCCGACGATGACGCCGGCGAGCAGGTAGCCGACGATGGGGGAAAGTTTCAGCTTTTGGCTAAGGAAACCGAGAACCAGAGCGGCAGTCAGCGCGCCGACCAGGGTAGGGATGAGTGTGATGTCATGGAGCATAGGGATTCCCTTTTAAGAAATCCGGCAAAGAGCGTTTCTGTCAAGGTATTTGCGGGGGATGACACCGTAAGACATGTTCCCTTACTGTGAGGATGGGGATCGGGCTTGCAATCGGCTCTCGCTATTTTACACTTCAGAAACTTGGGGCGTTGGTAGTGTGATGGAACCGTCACACTTTATCATGCTTCCGAAGGTAACATCAGCATTTATCTTTCACCTAACATGAATTCCGGAGAGACCGCCAAGAATACGCAGATTCAGACACAGGCTTTCATTTACCTCGGCCCGAGTTCCATGTGTCTGATCGTTACGGAAGTTCAGGCAGGGGATGTCCGCCTCATTGATTTCCTGACCCAGCCTGTGCCTCTGGCTCGCGACGTATTCCGCAACAGCCGCATTTCGCGTTCGACGATGGATCGTTGCGCCCAGGTGATGGGGGATTACATGGCTATCCTGCGCGAGTATGGAAGTGGTACGGATTTGTCCATGCACTTCGTCATGTCCAACATTATCTCCGAGGCTGGCAATGTCGATGTATTCATTAACCGTATGCACGTTGCCCATGGGCTGCGTGGGCGTCTGATCGACGATGGCAAGATGACCCGCCTGATTTATGTGAAGGTGCAGGAGACTCTGCTGCATTACCCCGACTTCCAGAAAAAGAATACGATGGTTGTTCACGTCGGCCCGGGCAATACGCGTATCCTCCTCTTCGAGAAGGGGCGCATTACCCGTTACTCCAGCCATCGTCTTGGAGTTCACCGCACCGGCGAAGCCATTGGCGAAGAGGAATTCGGTGACGACCCGGCGGAACTGCCTGTGATGCGAGAACACATCCGTGGTCAAATCGACCAGATTCGAGTCGATTACGCTTTCGTCAAGGACCTGGACTCTATCATTCTGATTGGCGGAGAAGTGCAGCGTCTGCGCAGTCTGCTCAAACCTGCTCGCGAGGGCAGGGTCAATGTGGACATGTTCACGCGAGTGGCAGAGAAAATGGTGCGGATGACGACGGAACAGCGCATGTTGGCCTTCGATGCCGACTTCGCCACGGTCGATGCCCTCCTTCCGTCCCTGATCATCAACCAGTCCATCGTCCGTGCCCTGGCTCCCCGGGAGCTCATCGTCCCGGCTTCGTCCTATGACCAGGAATTTATCATGAGCCTGATCCGTGCGGAACAGAACCCCGGCGACCTCGAACGGGAAGTTCTCCACTTTGCCGGTATCTTGGCTGACCGCTACAATGCGGACAAGGACCACCGCACGCATGTCGCCAGCCTGTGCGACAGCCTCTTTATTGACTTGCGGGAACTCCACCGCCTGACGGAGCACGACCGCCTCCTGCTCCAGGTCGCGGCCATTCTGCATGAGGTGGGTACCTACGTGAGTCCGCGCCACCACAATATGCACTCCCAGTACATCATCCTCAATAGCGAGATATTCGGCCTCTCCCGGGATGATGTTGAAATCGTCGCTCTGCTTGCGCGATACCACAGGCGCGAAACCCCGTCCAAGTCCGACCTCCTGTATGCCGATCTCGACCAGACCGACCGCATGCGCGTCTCCAAGATGGCGGCCATTCTCCGCGTGGCAGACGCCCTGGAACGCGGTCACGCTCTGCGCGTCAAGGGAGTCGAAGCTACCCTTCGCGGGCGCAACCTTGAACTTTTGTTGAAGGGGGTGCGCGATACGACTGTCGAAGAAATGGCCTTGCGCGTCAAAGGTGACCTTTTTGCGGACATCTTCGGCTGCGATATCGTCCTTGTGCCGGATCGCCGGTAACCCCATTTTTAATCCGTATTTTTTACTCGAACATTTCATCCAAACCGATCCATGGCTGACCAATACATCAACCGAGAACTATCCTGGCTGGAGTTCAACCAGCGCGTCCTTGACCAGGCTGCAAGGAACGACCTCCCCTTGCTGGAGCGGGTCAAATTCCTTGCTATTACGGCATCCAATCTGGATGAATTTTTCATGGTGCGCGTCGGTGGACTGCAAATCATGCGTCGCACCGGGGCTCGCGTGAAGGACATGTGCGGGCTGACTCCGACGCGCCAGCTCCAGATGATCCACAAGCGCGTTCGCCAGATGATCGACATGCAGTACTCGATGTGGCAGGAGGAGATTCTTCCTCTGATGGAGATTGAAAATATCAGCCCTGTCCCGATGGAGGATTTGACTTCCGCTCAGCGCGTTACTTTGGAGCAGTACTACCTGAATCGCGTGTTCCCTCTGCTGACGCCCCTGGCTGTGGACGAGGAATTGCCCGAAGGAGGCAATCCGTTGCCTTCCCTCAAGTTGTTGATGGCTGTCAGTCTGGAGGATGAAGAGCTGAAGACGCGTCGCCTCTGCGTCGTCGCAGTGCCGGACAGCCTCCCGCGCCGCGTCTTCATCCCCGATTCCGACCATGAACGCTACGTGATGTCGGAAGAACTCATCCGCACATTCATCGGAGGCATGTTCCCAGGGGAAACCCTGCTGAATACCGCAGTGTTCCGTATTACCCGCAACGGTGACATTGCCGTGCAGGAAGACGATGCCTTCGACTTCGCCGATGAAATGGAAGAAGTCCTCGTCGCTCGCCAGTACGCGGAATGCGTCCGCCTCGAAATCGAAGGCTCCGCTGATGCTCGTCTTGCGGAAGCCATTCAGGCTATTATTCGTGTGGGTAAATCCGATATTTACACCCTGGGTGGTCCATTGATGCTGAGTGACTTTATTGAAATGGCCTTCGCTCCTGGCAACGACCAGTTGAAGGTGGATCAATGGCTTCCTCAGTCCTCCGCCTCGGTGGACCCCGTGCTGTCGATCTTCGAGAACATTGCCAACGGCGATATCCTGCTGAACCACCCCTACGAAAGTTTTGAGCCCGTTCTGCGCCTTGTGGAAGAGGCCGCCGTCGATCCCGATGTTATAGCCATCAAGCAGGTGCTGTACCGCACGGCCAAAGGCTCGCGCATTGTCGCTGCTCTTTGCCGCGCCGCTGAAAATGGCAAGCAGGTGACGGCTCTCGTCGAGCTCAAGGCTCGCTTCGATGAAGCACGCAATCTGGAAAAAGCTGAGGAACTCCACCGCGCCGGCGTTCAGGTTGTTTACGGCGTCAAGGGGCTCAAGACCCACGCCAAGATCTGCCTCGTCGTCCGGCGTGAATCCGGCTACCTGCGCCGCTACTGCCATTATGGCACAGGCAACTACAACGAAAACACTGCCCGTATTTACACGGACATTTCGTACCTGACCTGCAACGAAGCTCTTGGGGCGGATGCCTCCCAGTTCTTCAACTCCGTCACCGGACGGACGAAGATGATGCGCTTCCGTGAACTTTACCCATCGCCCCGCATGATGAAGGAACGCCTGCTGGAATTGATTGCCAGCGAGGCGGAACGCGCCCGCCAGGGAGAACCCTCCAAAATCCGCGCCAAGATGAACAGTTTGCAGGACAAGCAGATCATCGACGCCCTCTACCGTGCTGCCGATGCCGGCGTAGAAATCCAGCTCAACGTGCGCGGCATCTGCTGCCTGAAGCCGGGACCACGTAGCAAGGGCAAGCCCATTCAGGTCATCAGCATCGTGGACAGATATCTGGAACACGCCCGCATTTTCCAGTTTCACCACGGCGGCAACACCCTGCTTTTCATCGCCAGTGCCGACTGGATGACACGCAACCTCGACAAACGCGTCGAATTGATGGCTCCCATCCAGTCCCCTCGCCTCAAGCGTCGCCTGCGCGGCATCCTCGATGCCTGCTTCAAGGATAACGTCCAGGCCTACGAAATCCAGCCGGACGGCACCAGCAAACCCGTCGCCAAAATCAAGGGAACCAAGCCTTTCCGCATGCAATTGGCTCTGACCAAGGAAGCCCGCCGCCTTTCCAAGGACAAGGAGCGGGAACGCCTCCAAATGCTGGAGCCCCACACGCCTCACTCCGACGAAACGGGGCGTAAATAAACCCGAAAAACGATTATTTTCCCCGTTATGCTGACACAACGCAACCGGGGGGCAGTCATACTTACTGGTTGAACAAAACGCCACCGTCTTTAGTCTAAGTGACGATGCCTGCTATATCAGACTGTATCTCATCATTGACAACATTGGCGTACTACGTATCTCCGAATGGGGGAGCGCAGACCGGGACTTCATTCAATGCCATCTATTGGGTGATTATAATCGGTTCCATGCTTTTAAGCTGGCTGGTGAGCTCCACGATGAAGAGACGCTTTCACGAGTACTCCAACATCCCCATCGGCATGACGGGGCGGCAAGTCGCGGAAAAAATGCTGCGCGATAACAACATCACCGACGTCACCGTCGGGAGCACGCCCGGCATGTTGACGGACCACTACAACCCCGCCAACAAAACGGTGAACCTCAGCGAAGGCGTGTATATGAGCAATAGCGTAGCTGCCGCTGCCGTGGCTGCCCACGAAGTTGGCCACGCCGTCCAGCATTCTCGCGCCTATCACTGGCTGGGATTGAGGTCCGCTCTCGTCCCCATCGTCCAGCTTTCCTCCAACCTCGTGCAGTGGGTCCTGCTGGCCGGGATCATTCTGCTGGCCATGGGGAGCGGCCCCATGGTACTTGGCATTGGAGTCGTTCTCTTTGCCATGACAACGCTCTTTGCATTCATCACCCTTCCTGTCGAATTCGATGCCTCCGCCCGTGCTCTCAAATGGTTGCAAGGTTCCGGCATCATCGGTAGCATGGAGCAGAGCCGTGCGAAAAATGCCCTCTTCTGGGCCGCCATGACCTACGTCGTCGGTGCCCTTTCCTCCCTTGCCATGCTGCTCTATTACGCTATGATGTTCCTGAACGCAAGAGACAGGGAATAAGAGTATTGCCATGCCATATTTTGAAGATAATCATTCAAACGAGGAAAATCAGGACTGGCTGTTCAGGGAATGATGTCATGGGAATAGCTGTATTAAACACGTTTCGATGATTCGTATTGATTTCATTATCAGTACTTTTTAAAATTTATGCCTGATCTTTTTGTGGGAAACAATTGATTTCCCAATCCAGAAGTATATTATTGCTCCGTGCCTGACTCAGGAATCAATTTACCGGAATTGAAGGGAACCGCCATCCGTGCCTTTAAGGCCATGTTGACGGCGAGGGCGTTTGATAGCAAAATTTCCAGTCTCTATAAGGCGGGGAAAATCACGGGCGGGGTGTTCCTGGGTCGTGGTCATGAGGCTATTGCAGCGTCTGGAGGCGTATTTGTGCGCATGGGCGAAGATGTGTTTGCGCCTTTCATTCGCGAGCAGGCGGGTCGCCTTGCCTATGGGGAACCGATCATTGAGGCGGCGCGATCCTATCTGGGCTCGGCTCTCGGCTACACGAAGGGGCGCGACGGCGATGTTCACCGTGCCAAGCCTGATATTGGCTATGTGATCCCGATTTCCCACCTGGGGGCGACGGTGGCTGTGGTTTTGGGCGAGTTGTTCGCCAAGAAGCTGGATGGCACGCTGGAAGGCCACATCGGCATGGTGTTCTGCGGCGATGGGACGACGTCCACGGGAGCATTCAATGAAGCTTGCAACCTGGCGGCAGTGGAATCCCTGCCTCTCGTGCTGGTGGTGTCCAACAACCAGTTTGCCTATTCGACGCCGAACACGCATGAATTCGGCTGTAAGAATTTGACGGACAGAGGTCGCGGATTCGGGATGGAAACCTACGAGGTGGACGGAACGGATCTTCTGGCGACGCTACAGGTTTTCAAAACGGCTGTGGACAGAGCACGCGCCGGACATGGCCCCCAGTGGATTCTTGCGAATACACTCCGCATGTGCGGCCACGGCGAACACGATGATGCCTCGTACATCCCCGCCGAGGTGAAGGAACAATTTGCTGACCGCGACCCGGTGGCAGTGGCCGAGCAACAGCTTTTGGAATGCGGATGGATTACGGCTGAAGAAGTCGCCATCTGGAAGGACGAATCGACGAATGAAGTGCAGGCCGCCGTCGCGCAGGCCCAGCGAGAACCAGAACCGGACCCCTTCCGCGAGGATTGGAGCGCAACGGTTTGGAGACCCTATTAATTTGATCAAGGAACCGGCGAAACATGAGCATTACATACATTGACGCCATCAGGGATGCCCAGGAGGACCTGTTGAAGGATGACCCCGATGTGTTTATCTACGGGCAGGATATTGGTGCCTTTGGCGGCGCCTTCAAGGCGACCAAGTACCTGAAGGATCAGTTCCCCAACCGAGTGATTGATGCCCCGATCAGCGAAGACGCCATGACCGGCCTGGTCATCGGTGCTGCGATTGCCGGGAAAAAGCCCATCCTCGAAGTCCAGTTTGCCGATTTCAGTACGATTGCGCTCAATCAGATCGCCAATATGGCGGCATCGCACTACTACCGCACGGGGGTTCCCGTCAATATCACGGTGCGTCTGCCCAGTGGTGGTACGCCCGGTGGAGGCCCCTTCCACAGCCAGTGTGTCGAAGCCCTGTTTGCCCACTTCCCGGGCTTGCATGTGATGACTCCGGCGACTGTGGCTGATGCCTACTGGATGCTGCGCCAGGCAGTCGAGTTGCCCGATCCCGTCATTTTCATGGAACACAAGTTCCTGTATCGCTGGTTGAAGGCGGAGTCGTATCGCGAGGAGCCGGTGTTGCCTTTTGGACACGCTCGCATTGCCCGCCCGGGCAAGCATGCTACGGTAGTCGCTTACAGTGCGATGGTTCACGAAGCCGTGCGCGCCGCCGATTTGCTGGCTGAGGAAAGCGGGTATGAAGTCGAAGTGGTGGACTTGCGCTCAATCAAGCCGCTGGATATCGATACGGTGATTGCTTCCGTGGCTCGCACGGGGCGCGTTCTCGTCGTCGGTGAAGATTTCCCCTGGGGTGGTGTGACGGCCGAAGTCGTTTCCCGCATTGTAGCGGAAGGCTTCCATCTGTTGGATGCTCCTCCCATGAGGCTGAACTCCAAGGACTGCCCGATTCCCAAGCACCCCAACCTTTGGAAAGTCCATCGCCCAACGCTGGAGTCCATTGCCTCAGCTATTCGCCATCTTCTTGCCATTTAAAACTTTACCTCCCTTCATACAATCATGCCGAAAGTACCCATTCTCATGCCGCAGCTCGGTGAATCGATCGCCGAGGCAACCGTGTTGCGCCTGCTTGTCGCCACGGGTGAAAAGGTGGAAGCCGACCAGGAAATTTTTGAGGTGGAAACCAACAAGGCCACCATGGGGGTGACGACGGTTTGCAGCGGTGTCCTGACTGATATTCTGATCAAGGAAGGCAATTCCGTTGTCGTCGGTTCCTGCATGGCCATGGTTGAGGCCAGTGAAGAGGAGATCGAACGCTCGGGCGCACGTGCGCTTGGCGACGATGAAGAGCCCTCTCTGCCCGGCAGCCCCGAATCCGTGCCTACCTTGCCGTCATCCGATGACGGTGCCGGAAATGATACTGGAGTGCACTTCCAGGTGACGGGAGAATTCCGCGAGCAATCGCACCCGATTGTCCAGCCGAGCGTCCGTGGATTGCCCGTGCCCGTTGGCATGAAGGGTGCTCACTATTTGTCCCCGCGCATGAAGGCAAGGATGGACGAATTGGGAATGCGCGCTTCCGACATTGCTTTCATCACAGGTTCCGGTTCCGGGGGGCGTGTGACGATTGATGACCTTGAAGACTTTTTGGAATACGTTCACGAGTGGCCCCACAAGCGGGCTTCTTCGATGCGTCTTGCCGTGGCTGATTCGATGCGCCGCAGCTGGTCGCGTCCTCTGGCATCTGCCGGGAGACCTGTGTATATGGACCCGGTGCTGAAGCATCGTGGTAATCACCCGCGCAAGCCCGGTGTGACGCTGTATTTTGTCCGCGCCTTTGCCCTGGCTTTGGCGGAACATCCGGAATGCGCCGGTTACCTCGTTGGTGAGAACATCCTGTTACCCAAGACGATAGACATCGGCATCGCCGCTCAGGTGGCCGACGGCGTCATGGTGCCCGTCTTGCGCCGTGTGAACGAGTACACCCTGGATGAGTTGCTGGACGAATACAATCGCCTTGTCGCCTTGTCCCGTAGCCGTCGTTTATCACTGGAAGAGCAGACGGGAGGCATTGCAACTGTCACCAACTTTGGCGGTTTTGGTCTGACGATGGCGTCCCCGATGCCGATGCCGAGTGAATCCCTGATTCTTGGGGTGGGAGCTGTGACGAAGTCCCCCGTGTGGAGCGATGAAGTTGAGGCCTTTATCCCGGTGTCCAAGGCCAACATTGTTGGTACATTTGACCACCGCGTCATTGACGGCGGCGATGCCGGCAGATTGCTTCGCCGAGTTGCAGAACTCCTGCAACGCCCCGAATATCTGTAATTTTCGTTTGTTGGAATGGCAATGATGAGTGAATTGTTGACATTAGGTGTTGTTGCCGGGAACGGAATGTATCCCCGTTTGATTATCGAAGGTGCCCGGAAGCAGGTTCCGGGTATCCGTATTGTAGCTGTGGCTTTTCAGGGAGAAACGAAAAGCGATATCGATGATTTGTCCGATGAAGTGGAATGGTTCCGCGTCGGTCAGCTTACCAAACCCTTCAAATTCCTGAAGAAGGCTGGTGTGGAAAAAGTGGTGATGGTGGGGCAGTTGGCTCCGAAAAACCTCTTTGACTTGCGCCCCGACCTTCGAGCTTTGATGATGCTGGCACGTTTGCCGCGTCGCAACGCCGAAACGATTTTTGGAGCGATTGCCGACGAAGCGAGCGGGTTTGGTCTTGAAGTGATTTCTTCGACAACCTTTATGGAAGACTATATCCCTGTTCCAGGACACATTGCCGGACCTGTACCTACGGGCAGGCAGATGGAAGATGCCCAGTTCGGCATGAGTATTGCCAAGGAAGTCAGCCGGCTTGATATTGGGCAGACCGTGATCGTTCGCCATGGGACGGTGTTGGCTGTGGAGGGTTTTGAAGGAACCAACGAGTGTATCAAGCGAGGCGGCACCTTGGGACGAGGCAAGGATGTGACCTTGGCCAAGGTAGCCAAACCCAACCACGATATGCGTTTCGATGTTCCCGTCGTGGGCGTGCACACGCTGGAAAACTGCCGCGATGCGGGGATTTCCCAGATTGTGATGGAGGCGGGCAGGACGATTCTCCTCCAGCGCGAGGAAGTTGCCGAACTTTGCGCCAAACATAAGATTTCCCTGCATTCCCTGTAGGATCGGGGAGCGAGAAAACCTGACACACAATAAGAATATGAAACTGGTATCCTGGAATCTCAATGGACTCCGAGCCACGCTGAAAAAGGGACTTCCCGAAGCAGTGGACTCCCTGCACCCCGACATCGTCTGCTTCCAGGAGATCAAGGCTCGCCCGGATCAGGTTGCTGATTTATGGCTGGCTTCCTGGCCCTATCAGCTGTGGAACCCGGCTGAAAAGCCCGGCTATTCCGGTGTGTTGATTCTGAGTCGCAAGGCTCCGCTGTCGATGACGACGGGGATCGATTGCCCGGAACACGACCGTGAGGGACGCGTTGTCACGATGGAATTTGAGGATTTCTACCTGGTCAATTGCTATACTCCCAATTCCCAGAATGAACTGGCCCGCCTTCCGTATCGTCAGGAATGGGATGTGGCTTTCAGAAACTATGTCTCCGGGCTGGCGGAGAAAAAGCCGGTCATTTTCTGTGGCGATCTGAATGTTGCCCATGAGGAAATTGACCTTGCAAGACCTGATTCCAACCATTTTTCCGCCGGTTTCTCTGATGAGGAACGAGCTGGTTTTACAGCTCTGCTCCAGGCGGGTTTTGTCGATACCTTCCGCACCCTCCACCCTGATGTGCGAGATGAATACTCCTGGTGGTCGTATCGTGGCGGGGCTCGCGAAAGGAACGTCGGGTGGCGCATCGACTACTTCTGTGTCTCTCCGTCGCTGATGCCACGCGTGAAGGCGGCTTCCATTCACCAGAATGTGATGGGCTCTGACCATTGCCCGGTCTCGCTGGAAATCGATTGATTCTCGATAAGTTTATTTCCTTTTCATTGCTCTATGAAACCTCTTCTCGTCATTGCTACGCGCAATGCTCACAAGACGGATGAAATCCGCTCCATGCTGGCGGATTCTTACGAAGTCCTCGATTTATCCTCCTTTCCTGATGCCCCTCCCGTCGATGAAACGGGGACGACATTCTCCGAAAATGCGACGCTGAAGGCGGTGTCCGCCTCTCGGTGCATCCCGGGCATCATTCTTGCGGATGATTCCGGCATTGAAGTCGATGCCTTGGGCGGCAGGCCTGGCGTGTGGTCGTCCAGCTTCGGAGGGGAAGAAGGCAACCATGCCAAAAACAATACCTTCATGATGAGCGAGCTCAAGCGCGTTGGCGCCGACACTCCCGAAAAGGCAACTGCCCGTTTCCGTTGCGTGATGGTATTGGCGAAGGGCGGGCAGGTGATTGCCGAGTTCTCCGGGAGCGTTGAAGGCCGTATGGTGATGGAAAAGCGCGGAGAAGGCGGCTTCGGCTACGACCCTCTTTTTATGCCGGATGGCTATGACAAGACTTTTGCTGAATTGCCCGGTTCAGTCAAAAACTCCATGTCCCACCGTGGCCGCGCCCTGGAAAAGGTTGTTTCTTGGCTTGCTGAACAGGCTTGATGCCTGAAGGCTTGTTTACAGATACCTGGCGTAGATGTAGATGGCCGAAATGAAGACGGAGAGCATCATCAGCGGGAAGGCCACCTTCATGAATTGAAGGAATGAGATGTTGCATCCCCGCTTGGAGGCGATGCTGATGGCGACGACGTTGGCACTGGCTCCAACGATTGTTCCGTTGCCGCCCAGACAGGCTCCCAACGACAATGCCCACCAGAGGGGCTCCAGGTTCGTCATGCCCATGTTGCCCATGTCCTTGATCAAGGGGATCATCGTGGCGACGAAAGGAATGTTGTCCACAAAGGCGGACATGATCGCACTGAGGAAGAGGATAGTCATCGTGGTGATCGTTTGATCGCCATGGGTCGCGTTCATGGTGACCTGAGCCAGCTCCCGGATGACGCCGGTTTCAACCAGGGCTCCCACCAGAATGAACAAGCCGATAAAGAAGAAAATGGCCGTCCATTCAACCTTGCTGAAGACATTTTCCAAAATGCGCGTGTTGCTGGAGAGTGTCAGGAGCATGAGGAAAGAAGCCCCCGCCAGAGCGACGGTGCCGGATTCAAGCCCAAGCTGGCCGTGGAAGATGAACATGAGCACGGTCATCGCCAGCACACCGAGGCATTTTTTCAACAGAATTGGTTTCTTGATCAGTCGGCGTTCGTCCATCTCCATGACTTTCTGGCGCAGCTCCGGAGTCGTCTTCAAATCCTTTCTGTAAATCAGGACTATGATGGCGATTGTGATGGCTAGAATGACCAGGCAGATATCGCCCAGGTTGGTCAGGAAGGACAAGAAGTCCAGCTCCTTGACGGCACTGCCGATCATGATGTTGGGCGGGTCTCCGATGAGCGTGCTGGTGCCCCCGATGTTGGAGGCCATGATCTGGGCAATAATGAAGGGACGGGCTGGCACCTTGATGTCTTCCGTAATGTTGAAGGTCACCGGAATCATCAGAAGGACAGTGGTCACGTTGTCCAGAAAGGCTGAACAGAAAGCCGTTAGAACAGATAGGAACACCAGCAGGAGGATGGGGTTGCCCCGAGCTTTCTTGGCCGACCAGACGGCCATGTAGCTGAAGACTCCTGTCTGCGTTGTGATGGTGACCAGGATCATCATGCCGACGAGGAGGCCAATCGTATTGAAATCGATGTGGGTGAGCGCCTGTTCCTGGGTGATAATGCCCGCCAGGATCATGACGACGGCTCCGAAGAGTGCCACGATGGTGCGGTGGATCTTCTCGGAGACGATCAGGGTGTAGGAGGCGACAAAGATAAAAATGGCGATCCAGGCGGTTGCACTCATAAACGATCAGATAGTTTGAGGTCAGTAATCAACTCGGAAAACAGAGGCAGAACCAGAGTCCCACGGTTCTGCGAGATTGTGCGTCCGGCATTTTCGAAAGGCAAGTCAAAGGCGGGGCTTGCCCTAAATAAAAAAGGCAGGGAAGGAACCTTCCGTCCCAACCCTGCCGTAGATAATCAAGCAGCTGGTCTTTACTTGCCTGCTGGTACAAGTTGGGCGATGCCGCCTCCCTTGATGCGCATCGTGAAGTCGAGCTTGTCCTGGTTGCTGGCATCTCGGGATTCTACCTTCCACCCGTCATTTTTCTCGGTGAGGTCGCGTAGGATGGTAGCTTTGTAAGCCGTATCTTTTTCCAGGAAGTCAAGGGGGATGGAGACCGTGCGTTCCTGTCCGTCGCCATTCATGAGGGCGATGTACCAAGTGTCGCCGGAACGGCGGGCAAAGGCAGCACATTCCCCGATCTTCGAGGGAGCGAGGACAATGGTTTCATCCCAGGTAGCGGGGATGTTGCGGACGACTTCGCGTTCGAGCGATCCCTTCGGGAAAGCTGCTTCCATGTCCTTGGGGTTGGAGACCCAGTGCAAGACCGGCGAAGTGTAGATGATGTTGGTGGCCATCTGGAGAGGCCAGGAAGAACCGCGCAGCTTCGGCCCATGGCCGAAATAGCCCCCTGTGAAGTCCGCATGCCCGGAGATGAGGCGGGTGAAGGGCAGGGCGCAGTAGTGCTGCCCGTTGATGGTGGCCCAGATGTTCTGTTCTCCGCCATAGATGCCTTCGCGAGTCATTTCGTGCGGCCAGGCGCGTTCTTCACCCGTGGGGGTGTTGGCTCCATGGAAGTTGACCATGAGTTTGTTGTTGGCCGTGTTTTTGGCGACGGCATCGTAGAAGCCGAGGCGTTCTTTGGAGGCGGAGTCCATGAAGTCGATCTTGATTCCCTTGATGCCCGTTTTGGCGATTTGCTCGAAGAACTTGCGCATGCTTTCCCAGTCATTGGCCGGGTCGTTGACATCCGACCAGCGGAGCCATATCCAGATGCCAACATTCTTATCGGCGGCGTATTGGGCGAGCTTGGTGACTTTTCCCATGCTTTCATCGAGGGGCTTGCCCCACTTTTTCCATCCTTCATCGACGAGGTGGTATTCCCATCCGAAGTCGTTAGCCATGTCCACGAAGCCGTATTGGTCGTCTTCCTTCACGTTGCCGCGATCCCACCAGGTCCAAGTGGAGCGCCCCGGCTTGATCCATGAGGATTTGCTGCCTTCGGGCAGGATGGTCTTGTCGGGTTCGGGGGCCAGCGAGGCAATGATGTCGTTGTGGGCGAGGGCATTCAGGTCGTCGGCAACGAGGATGACTCTCCAGGGCATGGCGATGGAGGAAGGGACGGAGAATCCCTGGGCGTCCTGAAAATGAATGGCTTTACACGTGTCTTCACAGAGGGCGAACTTGATGCCGCTCCATTGTTTGTTGAAGTTGGTGGCTTCCTGGATGAGGGCCAGGCCTCCATCGGGCAGTTCCGCAGTGATGGGCATGCTTCTCACATAGCTGCGGGGGTTCTTTTTGTCCTTCTTGAAATCCGAAATTTTGGATGGAGTCCAGATTCCTTCGCAGGGGCCGAGGGCGGAGCCTGCATCCTGGGTCCAGAGAGTGGCGTTGGCAGGGAAGGTGAAGGTAGTTTTTTCTTCACCGATGCTAAGGGTGGGGGCTGTTTTCATCTCGTCTGTCCACTCGTAACGGAAGGCGACGCCGTTGTTGAAGATTCGGGCGCGGATACGGATATCGGCGTTATCCCCCGAGGCGAGGTATTCATTGAACTCGACGGAACCGGTGGAATATTTGCCGCGTGTTTCAAAGGTATCTCGTGTATTTTCAGAGACTTTCTGAAGCTCCCATCCCTTGATGCCGTCGGCGATATCCTTGTTGTTGACGGTGATGCCGAGATGAGAATTTTGCAGGATACTTTTACCTTTTTTTTGCAAGGACTGTGTCGCTTTTCCATCGATTGCGTCCAGTTTCCAGGCGAGTTGCCCATCTGGAGAAGTCAGGGAAACGGACGGTTCTGTCGCCAGAACGGTGTCGGAGAATCCCAAACCGGCGAGTGTACTAAAGAGAATGAAGTGTTTCATGGCAATTATTTCTGAAGTCAAGTACGCTCATTTCCCGTGGATTATTACAGAAACATGGCATTGGGGGGACAAAAAGACACCCCTCCCGATGCGTGAAGACATCGGGAGGGGTGTGAGGAATTTATTCTGGCACGCGGGCTTATCAGGCCTGATGGTATTCCTGCAAGGATTTGGGAATGCAGGTTTCCTTCTGAGCTGAGCGAATAGCGGCCACCGTAGCCTTGGCAGCGGCGATCGTGGTCATGTAGGGGATTTTGTGACGGATGGCAAGCATGCGGATGTAGGAGTCATCCAGCTTGCTGTCGCGTCCGGCAGGCGTATTGATGATCAGGTTGATCTGCTTGTTCTTGATCATGTCCGCGAGGTTCGGACGGCCTTCATGCAACTTGAGGGCTGCTTCCGTGGCGATACCGTCCTGGCTGAGGCAGGTTGCCGTACCTTCGGTGGCAACAAGCGTGAAGCCGAGTTCGGCCAGTTCGCGGGCGATCGGGGCAATATCCTTCTTGGCGCGGTCGGCAACCGTCAGAAGCACCTTGCCGGAGGTCGGAAGCGTGCAACCAGCAGCTTCCTGGGACTTGTAGTAGGCCATACCGAAGTCTTCAGCAACGCCCAGAACTTCGCCCGTGGCGCGCATTTCCGGTCCGAGGATGGGATCCACTTCAGGGAACATGTTGAAGGGGAATACTGCTTCCTTGACGCCGATGAAACGCGTGGGCTGTGGCGTGACGCCGAGGCTCTTGAGCGTTTCTCCCAGCATGATCTGCGTGGCGAAGCGTGCCATCTGCACGCCCGTTACCTTCGAGACAATAGGCACCGTGCGGGACGCGCGAGGGTTGGCTTCGATGATGTACACCTTGTCGTCGCAGATAGCGAACTGGACGTTCAGGATGCCGTACACTTTGAAGTCGTGGGCAATCTTGGCAGCGTGTTCTTCGATCGTGCGGATGTGCTTTTCCGGGATGCTTGTCGGGGGAATCGAGCAGGCTGAGTCACCAGAGTGGATACCGGCAAGTTCGATGTGTTCCATGACGGTGGCAACGAAGGTATCCGTACCATCGGCAAGGGCGTCCACTTCTGCTTCCGTGGCGTTGTCGAGGAAACGATCGATGAGCATCGGGTATTCCGGGCTGACCTGGATAGCCTCGATGGCGTACTTCTTGAGGGTTTCTTCGTCGTAGATGACTTCCATACCACGGCCGCCGAGCACGAAGGACGGGCGCACCATGACGGGGTAGCCGATCTTGCGGCCAAGTTCGATGGCTTCATCCAGGGAACGGGCGGTGCCGCTTTCCGGCTGGAGGATGTCTAGGGCGATCATGCGTTCGCGGAAGTATTCGCGGTCTTCAGCGAGGCGAATACCTTCCGGCTGGGTGCCGAGGATCTTGACGCCGGCGTCCTTCAGCGCCTGAGCGATGTTCAGCGGGGTTTGACCGCCGAACTGGACGATGACGCCTTCGGGTTTTTCCTTGTCGTAGATGGTCAGCACATCTTCCACCGTGACAGGTTCGAAGTAGAGCTTGTTGGCTGTATCGAAGTCCGTGGAGACGGTTTCCGGGTTACAGTTGATCATGATGGATTCATAACCGGCATCGCGGAGGGCGAATGCGGCATGAACGCAGGTGTAGTCGAACTCAATACCCTGGCCGATGCGGTTCGGGCCGCCACCGATGATGAGGATCTTCTTGTGGTCGGACGTAGGAACTTCGTCGGCCAGGCCACTGTAGGAGGAGTAGTAGTATTCCGCATTTTCCACACCGCTGACGGGCACCGTGTGGTAGGAAGCGATGATGTTGGCCTCAATGCGGCGCTGGCGCACCAGTTTTTCTTCCACGCTGAAGGCATGGGCGAGGTACTTGTCGGAGAAGCCTTCCTTCTTGGCCTGCTTGAGTACGTCGAGGGGCAGGGTGTCCCAGGTGTACTGGTTGAGGGCGACGTCGAAGTCGGCCAGTTCCTTCATCTGTTCGATGAAGAAGGGGGTGATGCAGGTAAGCTTGACGATTTCGTTAACGGGCGTACCACGATAGAGGAGTTCGTACACCTGGAAGAAGCGCTGGCTGTTGCCGTAGGTGATGCGGGACTTCAATTCCGTGTCGCTCAGGGCGGCGATCTTCTTGACGCGACCCAGGCCGCTACGTCCGATTTCGAGGGAGCGGATGGCTTTCTGGAAGGCTTCCTTGAAGTCTTTGCCGATGCTCATGACTTCGCCGACAGCCTTCATCTGGGTGCCGAGTTTGTCAGCAGCCTTCGGGAACTTTTCAAAGGCCCAGCGGGCGAACTTGACGACGACGTATTCACCGTAGGGTTCGTACTTTTCCAAGGATCCCTTTCTCCAGTAGGGAAGTTCGTCCAGCGTGATGCCTGTGGCAAGCTGGGTGGAAACCGAGGCGATAGGGAAGCCTGTGGCCTTGGATGCCAGAGCGGAGGAACGGGACGTACGGGGGTTGATTTCGATGACGATGATGCGGCCATCTTCGCGATTGTGGGCGAACTGGACGTTCGTGCCGCCGGTGACGCCGATGGCGTCGAGGATGCGGTAGGAGTAGTCCTGGAGCTTGTCTTGGACGTCCTGGGAAACGGTCAGCATGGGGGCGACGCAGAAGCTGTCGCCGGTGTGGACGCCCATGGGATCAACGTTTTCGATGAAGCAGACGGTGATTTTCTGCCCCTTTTGGTCGCGGACGACTTCGAGTTCCAGTTCTTCCCATCCGAGGGCGCATTCTTCGACGAGCACCTGGTTGATGAGTGAGGCAGCAAGGCCACGAGCGACGACTTCACGCAGTTCTTCGATGTTGTAAACGATACCGCCGCCAGTGCCACCCATGGTGTAGGCGGGGCGGAGGACGACGGGATAACCGAGCTGTTCGGCAACCTTTTCAGCTTCTTCCACCGTGTAGATCGGTTCGGAGGCTGCGACGGGCACGCCGATCTTGCCCATCGTTTCCTTGAAAATGATGCGGTCTTCGCCGCGAGCAATGGCTTCCAAATCCACGCCGATGACTTCCACATTGAACTTGGCGAGGATGCCTTCTTCACTGAGCTTGGAGGCAAGGTTGAGGGCGGTCTGGCCACCGAGGTTGGGGAGCAGGGCGTCCGGGCGTTCCTTATCGATGACGGCCGTGATGCGGTCGATGGTCAGGGGCTCAATGTAGGTGTGATCGGCCATGGCGGGGTCCGTCATGATGGTGGCCGGATTGGAGTTCACCAGAACGACTTCGTAGCCAGCCTTGCGGAGGGCCTTGCAAGCCTGTGTGCCCGAGTAGTCGAATTCACAGGCCTGGCCAATAATGATGGGACCGGAGCCAATGATGAGGATTTTGTGGATGTCTGTACGTTGAGCCATGTTGTTCCTTTTTGTTGTCCTGTTGCGAAGAGGAGCGGGAGAAAATGACCAGAGTTGCCAATGCAAGCCTTAGGTCTGAGGGAGAGTATTTCCACACCTCATTCAAGTCAAGCTAGCGATGGTCTTGCATGCTATTTTCGCGTGAATTCAAGGAGATTTAATTGGAAGGGGGGCAAGAGAACCCGACAAAGGTGTGAAATATTTACATTCAGGAATAGTTGTTGTTTGACAACAAAATACCTTGGAGTTAGTAAAGTTCTGTGGATATCCCCCCTCCTCCAGGCAATCAGATCTTCTTTCGGATGCATCGTGTTCTTGATAAATTGCACGAAAATTTCCTGTCGACCCGGACGAAGGAGGATGTCAATGTACTCTTGAACCTGACGGCTCGTCAAAAGCATGCTCTGGTTGCCGTCAGTCACATGACCTTGAAGACGCCGGAAGGGATTCCTTTGAAGGATTTGGCTGAGGTGTTAGGAATGGCCTTGCCTTCTGCTTCCGTATTTGTCGAGGGCATGGTGCGAAAAGGGCTGTTTGTCCGGACGCAAAATCCTCATGACAGACGCTCGGTCTGCATCACCTTGTCGGAACGTGGGCAATTGAACTTCAAAACTTTGTGTTCCTATATGGATGGGGAAACCAACAGGTTGATGGATTCGGTTTCTCCGGAAGAAAGGGCCGTTTTTGCCAAGGTAGTGGAGCATTTTTACAACCAGCTGACTGACCCGGACAGACTGAAGTAAGCGGGTTTCAGGCATATTTTTCTCTGCATGGGGAGAAAATGGAAATTTTTATGTTTGATCCAGCGTATATATGAGAAATGGCAATCCCTCAGCGTAAGCTGGGAGCCTCTTCTCTTTTCCTATGAAACAGTATTCCATTGCACTATTGTTGAGTTGTCTTTCTTTGGTCTGGGTGCCATGTGCCCAGGCGGGGGATGAGACACCGCCGCAGGCATCTCAGGCCAACTCGCTCGAAGCCATTCTTGGAGGCAATATTCAGGCTTGTCTGGACTTTGCCAAATCGCCGGACTCGACCAAACCTCTGTACCGTTGGTTGATCGAAACATCCGTGCCGAAGGAGACACTGGACAAGCTGGGGAAGGATGGCATCCTGGGACGCTTTTCCAGCGATCCTGAGTGGATGGAGGGATTTTTCAATTCCGGCCCGGTGCCGAATATCGGACTGGCTCTGGAGAAACTCGCGACTCTTGTCAAGCACGACAGGAAAATTGTGAACCAGCCTCTTTACCGTAAGCTGGCAACGGCGACGGCTCTCGAATATGCCCGGCATGGGGACAGGGAGATGAACGAGCCGCAGAAAAAGAAGAACTTCACGCCTTCCTGGACTGATGAACGCATGCTTCAAACCTACGACTATTACCGAAGCAGCCATGCCAAGGGCTTATTGAACCCAGTGTTCGATACTCTGGATTACTGGGATATGCGCATTCTGACTGGTCGCGGCGTCAACGACTGGACGTCTCCGGAGTCTATGGCTTGGCTCCGCGACAATGTGCGCCTGCCTGCCCAGCAATACACGGGAGCCTGCTGGCAGGCACCGTACCGATTGCATAACGAATTCGGCGAGAGCATCCACAGTGGTGCCAGCTATTATGCCCCCTTTGATGGGCTGTATAAGGGCGGGCGCTCCGAGATGACCCGCGAGGTGGGTGCCGTTTGTGGCGGTCTTTCTACTTACGGAGCGACGGCGGCTATTGCCAACGGCATCCCGGCTCTGACGATGGGAGAACCGGGGCATTGTGCCTACACGGTTCGTCCGGATAAGGATTGGGTGCCCTCCTACTCTCTCTCATGGAAGCGCGGGTGCCACTGGAATTTTTATGGATCGAACTGGTCACTTTTGATTGCTACACAGAATACATTCGGCGACAAGCCTGCCCGTGATCTATCCGGCAAGTTGATGACTCTGGGGGATGCCGCCTTGAAAGCTGGAAAAAAGGATCGTGCAGGGGAACTCTACATGGCCGCTCTGGATGCCCAGCCTGTCAATTTTGCCAATTGGCAACAGTATCTCGACTGGGTTGTCCAGGAAGGTTCTCTGGACAAGCAACAGTGGAAGGATATCGCTGGCAAGGTGATGGAGGCTTATGGAAAAGATTACCCGGAAATTGCATGGATGCTCCTTTCCGGTAAGGTATATCCAGCTCTTATGCCTTTGCTGACGACACCAGCGGAAAAAGCCGGGGAGATAGCCCGGTTCCACCAGGGGCTTGGCGGTATGAAGCCCGCCACCTGGGACTTCCCCGGCGCGCTGGACAAGCAGATAAATCTGTTGGGTGGAGATGAAGCTGCTGGCGGCGCCATGATGAAGATTCTGATGGAGACCAACTTGAAGTCTCAGGACTATGTGGCTCCGTCTCTGGTTTGGTGTTCGGAGTTGATGATGACGCATCCCGAATTGAAGGATCAGTTTTACAAGTCAGTGGCTTCTGCCGGTGGTGAGATTGGAGACAAGGTGCTGGAGCAGCTGGCATCGTCCATCATTATGCAGGCCGAGAAGACGGGGGACATCCAGTCCTTCCAGTCGGCAGGCAGCCTGCTCAAGGATCGCTTCCAGCCCAAATTGCCGAAGTTCGAGCCCTTCTCCGGTGAACTGCTGTCGTCCGGCGGCATGCTCATGCCTAATTCTGTTCACGAACGCTATGGCCCGCCTTGGCAGCATTGGGGTGTGCTGGAAGCTTGTGGTGGATCATTCCACACGAATAACAAGGAGGATTCCACGGAGGTGAAAGTGCTTATGCCGCGTATGGGTGAGCTTTCCGGCATTGTGGTTGTTTCCCGCAAGTCTCACATGGGGCGCGGCGATGGTACGATTATAGAAGTTTCCGAGGATGGCTCCGACTGGAAAGAGGTCGGCTCCATTGAAAAGATGCAACAAGTGCAGAGAATCGACTTGGGCGGGAAGAATATCCGAGCCAGGTATGTTCGACTGAGGTGTCCGAAAAAGGATTTCTATCACTTGGATGGCATTCTTGTTTACGGAAGGAGGCTCGCATGAAAAAATTGATCGTTACATGTTGTTTGTTAGCCGTGGGTGTTTCGCTCCTTCAGGCTGCCGTTCAGGTGGATTCTCCAGTCGAAGCCCGCCACAAGGCGATGGCTGACAAAGTCGATTGCCTTGTGTTGGTGTACGGCAAGGACTGGGATCGTGTTGGCGCGGCCTTCCGCGAACGGATATGGAACCAGGCTTCCGTTCAGAAGGTGATGGGTGAGAAGACGCTGAGTGCCGTGCTGGAAGTCCCTCAGAATCTTTCGCAGGAAGAAGGCGACAAGTTCGAGAAAGATGTGCGCAAAAAGGTGGGAGCGAATGTACGTTCCATGCCCGGTATTGCTTTCTTTGACGGGAAGGGCTTTTGTTACGCTACTTTGTCCGGCTCAGATCTGCCGAAGGATTCGGCGGGACTTGCGACGAAAATTCGCCAGACGATGGAACTCCGCTCCAAGCGGGATGCCCTGCTGGAGGAAGCTTCCCGGAAGGAAGGCGCCGAACAGGCTCGCCTTCTGTGCTCGGCTGGCGAGGTTCGGGGGATTAACCGAGATCCGGAAATCCTCAAGGAGTTGAAGAAATGCGACCCGGAGGACAAATCCGGCTACCTCGGACGTTACACTTTCAACGTATTTGACTTGCAGCCCAAACTGAAAGGAGTTTCCAAGGAAGATGGGCTGAAAATCCTCGATGAAGCCTTGAAAACGCCTCGTTTGACGGCCGAACAGAAGCAGAAAATCTACGGCCTTCGTGGTTCATTTCTGCGCTGGCAGAAGGCTTCTGCTGCCGAACAAAAGGAAAATTATAAGCTCATGCACGACTTGGCGCCCAACTCGCTTTACGGCAAGGCCGCCATCAATGCCTCCAAGGCATTCGCCAAGTAGGAGACATTGATCCTGTTATAAAAAGCTCCTTCGACGCCTCTGTTGGCATCGAAGGAGCTTTTTTGATGTACCGAGGTGTTTGCAGCGGCGGTGTTATTTGAAGGAAACTTCGGATTCCGGCGTTAGTTGCAGATTGCAGTCGTTGATGGTCCAGGTTCGGGCTGGTGTCACCTTGTTGCCGAGGATGCGAATGTCGGCGCAACGGCGGAAGATGAAGGGCTTTTGGTTCCAGCCTTTGAAGTCATTGTTGTAGGTGATGGTGTTGTCCTTGAAGAGGAGGTTCTTCGTTGAGATGGCGAACAGGAGGGGCACGTCGAAGGTATTGAATTCGTTGTTTTCAATGCGCACGTTGCGGTGGTAATATTCCTTCTGGTTCTGTAACTGTCTGACTTCGGGGTAAATGGCAATAATGGCTTCCGTGAACTGGTAACGAGAGGTCAGGTTGTTGGTGAACTTGTTGTTGCGGATGAGGACATCTTCGCAGGCTCCGCTCTCATACCAGCCCTGGGCGTCACCAGCCAGAAGGATGGCGGAGCCGGAGGAATGGTCGAAGTTGTTGTTTTCCACAATGACTTTTTTGGGTGTCGTAAACAGGGAGCCTCGGGCGCGATTGTTGCGGATCGTGTTGTTCCTGAAGGTGACGGCGGGGTAGAAGTCCCCGTTTTCTACGGCATCCCCCACCTTGACATTCGCCGGGATGGGTGAAGACAGTGTGACGATCAGTTCATTGGTGCTGAGCTTTCGCACGTGCGCTACCTGGGATTTTTCACCGGGTTCCAGCGTGGGCCCAGCGATGAAGCGGAGCGTTTCTCCGGGCAGGAAGACCTCGAACCCGACGGATTGCCCATGCATGTATTTGCAGCGGAGCGTTTTGTTGTCCATGATTTCCTGAATACTCAGACAGGTGGAGTGGACATTGATGGCATCGTCCATCATCCCTTCATAGAGGCCGTTTTCAGAGAGGATCAAGCCCTTGCAGTTGGAGTAGTGGGTGGCATCGGCTCCGGCTGTGGAGATATGGTTGGTGCCCTTGCGGATGAAAATGCCGCCACCATTGAGGTGGATGTTCTCGGAGCGCTGTGCCAGCAGGGTCATGCCGAAGCTGTGATGGATGGCAAC
This sequence comes from uncultured Akkermansia sp., assembly GCA_964448375.1. Classification (GTDB taxonomy): domain Bacteria; phylum Verrucomicrobiota; class Verrucomicrobiia; order Verrucomicrobiales; family Akkermansiaceae; genus Akkermansia. The sequence goes on along the minus strand of CAYVAI010000002.1, from coordinate 185,515 downwards.
ATTGTTGAGGCTTGTATTCTTGGCTCTGTAGATGGTGCAGGCAGGGTGGGGGCGTCCCCAGGTGCGGAGCGTCAGCGTATCTCCGGGGAGGAGCCCTTTGTTTTTGAGATCCCAGCCCTTGAAGAGTACCTTGCCTTCTCCGAGGTCTTCCACTGTACCGGAATACCCGATGTCGGAAGTTCCTTCGACAATGTGTTTGGTGTCCTTGCGGAAGGCAATGGCGCTGGAGATGCCACTCTCCCATCCTTCACCGATGAAGGTCAGTCTGCCGTCTGCAATTTTGTAGGGGAAGACTTTGGGATCAATATCAGCCTTGAAGCCATCGCCGGTCATCTCGGAGATGGTGCATTCGGAGTAAATGGGACGTTCAAATTCGATGGCGATATTATTGATTGTAACATTGGTGCTGTCCATGATCAGCATGGCGAGCATGGGGCCGTGGAAGATGAAGGTGGAACCGTTGCCTTCAATAGTGACACCTTCCAGATCAGCCAGTGGGACTCCGATGGGATGGATTGCGGGCTGGTCGTGGTTGGAGATATTGAAGCTCATCCGCAGGGCCTTGTCGGCATAAAAGTGGTACTCACCCTTTGGGATGACGAGTGTGCGCTTGATCCACGGACATTCTCTCATGGCATCCAGTGCTGCGCGCAACTGGGGCGTCTGGTCTTCGCGAATGCCGGGCTTCAAGCCAAATGTTGAGGCATCGACGCGTTCCGGGCTGGCCTTCCTCTCTACCTTGGTTCGGCTCAATTCCCAGCGCAGATTCACCCAGTCGGCATGGTCGTTGTCATTGCCATCCACATCGTCCGCCATCAGGTAGAGCTTTTTGGCATCTACCGGAACGGTGACTGAGAATACTGCGGCTGGCATCCCCTTCTTCATGAGTGGAGATTCCCAGAGGACATTGGTGCCGGACATGATGCGGAAGCGAACACTGCCCCCTTGAGCTTCGTCGTCAATTCCGCAGGCACCATGGAGGATATCCTTGTAGCCGCCCGGGGTGTTAATGGGGATCATGGATGTGGCGTGCGAACCGATTCCTTCCTTATAAGATTGACCGGCAATGCTTAAGGGTTTGCCTTCCACGGAGAGATCGCGGCGTGCTTCTCCATAGGACTGACGAGCCATGACCAGATCATTATCGGTCACGACGGGGGGCGATGCATGAGCCATGCACATGCCAGCGAGTAGAATGATGACGGGTGCCAATTTCATTGGATAAAGTAGAGATTGTGTTAGCGAATCCGAGCGGCCGGGATGGAGTTTGCTGGGCGTATGCCATCGGCTTCTTCCAATTGCTTTTTGATTTTTTCCGCCGCCTGGGCTTCATCGGAAGCAGGATCAACGGCGATGATGGCATCAAGATCCTTCTTGTAGAGCTCGGTCGATTCCTTCTGTCGCTTCTGAAATTCTCCAACGGCCATGGGGATCATGATTTGCTGGCGGACGCTGGGTTCCAGATCTTCTCGCTTCAACATGGCGTCCAGGGCTTCGCCAATTTTTGCGATATCGCTCCGGTTTGCCTTGTAGACCTCCATGATTTCCTTGCGCTGAGCGGCAATACGTTCCTTGCGGGTAAGATCGGCTTTGTATTGGCAACTGTCTTCCGGGTCGGATGCGATGATTTCTGCGATGACTTCGCTGTAGTACGGCGCCCAAAGTGAGGAATCCATCGTCTTGAGGCCTTCATAGAGAGCGGCTGCCTTTTCCTTGCCGGAGAGGCCTTTGGCTTTGGTGAAGGCCTCGTCGCGTTTGGCTTTGTTCTGATCCCAGGATTCGGCAGACTTGATGAATTCCTCTGGTTTCAGTGGTGCTCCTACACTCTTGGAGTAGGGCAGACCATCTTTGTCGGTCATGATGATGGAGGGATAACCTGTGATGCCCATCTTTTGAGCCAGTTCCTTATTGACCTTTTGTTCGGCTTCGGGGAGGGCTTTCTTGCGCGGGAAGTCCAGTTCCAGGAAGACGTATTTATCGGCGAGAGCCTTTTCAAATTCCGGTGTATCGAGGACATCCTTACGGAGGATTTTGCAGAATCCGCACCAGTCGGAACCTGTGAATTCAATCATGACTGGCTTGCCTGTTTCGCGGGCTTTGGCGAAAGCTTCGTCCTGTGACGTGAGCCAGGTGATTTCCGCTGATGCAGGCATCATTACTGCGGCGACGGCCATAATGGTACTCGTGAGAATAAGGTGTTTCATCGTGATAGGGGTGTTGAAGGAATAAGTTGATCGGGTTGGTTTAGTCTTTGGCGGGGCAGCCGTAGATCATGCCTTGCTTGAGCACAGCGACTTCATCGGCTTTCCCAAAGTATTTACCGAGGGCATAGCCGAACGCCATGGCGGAGCCGGGGCCGTTGGCGGTCACGATATTGCCATCCACGGTAACACGATCCGGCATGATGGTGGCTCCGGCAGCTTGGATTTCGTCATGGACTGATTGGTCGGGGTAGGCAGAAACTTTTTTGCCGTTGAGAATGCCTGCTTTGGCAAGGGCAATCGGAGCTGCGCAGATAGCGGCGATGGTTTTGCCCGCAGCGCAGGCCTGGGCAACGAGGTCGGTGACCACTGGCGTATCGCGCATGAACCAGGAACCGGGCCCCCCCGGCAGGATAAGGGCTTCCATGTCATCCAGGGAAACTTCAGTAAGCGTTGTATCCGTCAACACAGTGACGTCATGTGCGCCTTTGACTTCTCGCCCTTCAATGCCAGCCGTCATTACATCAAACCCGAGGCGACGCAGAATATCCACGGGAGCTGAAAATTCGATTTCTTCAAATCCCGGGGCAACAAGAACGACAAGTTTTTTCATATACAGCATACTAGAACATAACCGACTCCCTTCCAAGGCAGAATCGAGTGATTCTGGGACATTCATTTTCTTCAATTTGCCGCTCTGTTCTCGCTCAATAGTTTAACCTTTTCTTGCACATGATCATTCGTGAGATGGGTGATATGCGAAGAACCCCGCCTGAGGTGTGAATAACCTCGGGCGGGGTTCTTGAAAAAAAACGGTGTTTTGACCGTGTGTTACGGGCGGATACCTTCCTTGGCGCAGGCAATCATGTACTCGCGGTTGAGGCGGGCGATGTTGTCAACGCTGATGCCCTTCGGGCAGGCGGCTTCGCATTCGTACAGGTTGGTGCAGTTGCCGAAGCCTTCGGCTTCAAACTGCTTCATCATGTTGAGCACGCGGCGCGTACGTTCCGGATGACCCTGCGGAAGCAGAGCCAGTTGGGAAACCTTGGCGGAGGTGAAGAGCATGGCGGAAGCGTTTTTGCAGGAGGCAACGCAGGCACCGCAACCGATGCAGGCGGCGGAGTCAAATGCTTCGTCGGACAGGTGCTTTTCGATCGGAATGTTGTTGGCATTCGGAGCGGAGCCCGTGCGGATGTCGATGTAGCCACCGGCAGCAATGATGTGGTCCAGTGCGGTACGGTCAACGACGAGGTCGCGCAGGATCGGGAATGCCTTCGCACGGAAGGGTTCAATCCAGATCGTGTCGCCGTCTTTGAACTTGCGCATGTGGAGCTGGCAGGTTGTGACCTTGCGTTCGGGGCCGTGGGGCACACCGTTGATGGTCAGGGAGCACATGCCGCAGATACCTTCCCGACAGTCGTGGTCGAAGTGGATTGGCTCTCCGCCACCGTTGACGATACCTTCGTTAACGATGTCGAGCATTTCCAGGAAGGAACAATCTTCGGGAATGTCCTTGGCTGCGTAGGTCTCAATGCGGCCTTTTGCCTGGGCATTTTCCTGGCGCCAGACTTTGAGCGTGAGATTAAGGGTTTTAGCCATGGTGAATCTTTTCTCTGTAAATGGTTCTCGGTTTGCTTACTTGTAGCTGCGGACGGCCAGATGGACGTTGTCGAAGGTGAGCATTTCCTTGTGCAGGATAGGCAGGGAATCGACTCCCGTGAATTCCCAGGCGGCAACGTAGGCGTATTCTTCGTCGTTACGAAGGGCTTCGCCGTCGTCGGTCTGGTATTCGGAGCGGAAGTGACCACCACAGGACTCATTGCGATGCAGGGCATCGTAGCACATCAGCTGGGCGAATTCGAGGAAGTCGGCCAAGCGGTCGGCTTTTTCGAGTTCGGCGTTGACGCCAACCGGGGAACCGGGGACGCGGACGTTTTTCCAGAAAGACTCGCGGATCTTGGGGATCTCTTCGATGGCCTTCATGAGGGATTCCTTGGTGCGAGCCATGCCGCAGTTTTCCCACAGGAGGACGCCGAGTTCACGGTGGAAGGAATCGACCGTGCGGTTGCCCTTGACGGACATCAGCTTGTCGATGCGATCCTTGACTTCCTTTTCAACAACGGCGAATTCCGGAGAGGCCGTGGTGACGGCACCGGGCTTGGTGTTGGTCAGGTAGGCAGGAAGTGTGGACGGAATCACGAAGTAACCGTCGGCCAGGCCCTGCATGAGGGCGGAAGCACCGAGGCGGTTGGCGCCGTGGTCGGAGAAGTTGGCTTCACCGAGGACGTGCAGACCGGGGATGTTGGACATGAGGTTGTAGTCCACCCAGAGGCCACCCATCGTGTAGTGCACGGCGGGATAGATCATCATCGGGGTTTCGTACGGGTTTTCGTCCGTGATTTCGTGGTACATGTCGAACAGGTTGCCGTATTGGTCGGCGATCTTGTCCTTGCCGACGCGGTTGATGGCATCCTTGAAGTCGAGGTACACGCCGAGGCCTGTCACTGCAACACCGCGACCATCGTCGCACTGTTCCTTGGCGGCGCGGGAGGAGATGTCACGCGGAGCCAGGTTGCCGAAGGAGGGGTACTTGCGTTCCAGGTAGTAGTCGCGTTCGTTGTCCGGCACGTCGATGGGCTTGATTTCCTTGCGACGAAGCTTTTCAGCGGTTTCACGAGACTTGGGCACCCAGACACGGCCATCGTTACGGAGGGATTCCGACATGAGGGTCAGCTTGGACTGGTAGTCGCCCTTGACCGGAATGCAGGTCGGGTGAATCTGAGTGTAGCAGGGGTTGGCGAAGAAGGCGCCGCGGCGGTAGGCCTTGTAGGCAGCCGTTACGTTGCAACCCATGGCATTCGTGGACAGGAAGAACACGTTGCCGTAGCCACCGGTGGCGAGCAGGACGCAGTCGCCAGCGTAGGATTCGATTTCGCCGGTCACGAGGTTGCGGCAAACGATACCCTTGGCTTCGCCGTCAACGAGGACGATGTCCTGCATTTCGCGGCGTGGGTACATGGTGACAGATCCCTTGGAAACTTCCTTTTCGAGAGCCTGATAGGCACCGAGAAGAAGCTGCTGGCCGGTCTGACCACGGGAGTAGAAGGTACGCTTGAGCTGGGAGCCGCCGAAGGAGCGGTTGTCCAGCAGACCACCGTATTCACGACCGAAGGGAACGCCCTGGGCGACGCATTGGTCGATGATGTTGGAGGAAACTTCGGCGAGGCGATACACGTTGGCTTCGCGAGCACGGAAGTCTCCGCCCTTGACGGTGTCGTAGAACAGGCGGTACACGGAGTCACCGTCGTTCTGGTAGTTCTTGGCTGCGTTAATACCGCCCTGGGCCGCAATGGAGTGAGCGCGGCGGGGGCTGTCCTGGTAGCAGAAGCACTTGACGTTGTAACCAAGTTCACCGAGTGAAGCAGCGGCTGCGCCGCCAGCAAGACCGGAACCAACGATCAAGACGGTGAATTTACGCTTGTTGTTGGGGTTGATGAGCTTGGTTTCAAGCTTGCACTTGGTCCACTTGTCCTGAATCGGGCCGGCGGGAATTTTTGCATCCGGCATCCAGTCGCTTGTAGGAAAATCAATCATGGCTGTGTCGTGAGTTGAAAATTACTTGATAAGGCCGAGGAGGATGGCAACCGGGATGGAAGCAAACCCTGCGCAGATGACGAAAGCGTAGCAGATGGCGATGAAGTTGTAGAAAGGACGTACCTTTCTGGAGTTCAGCCCCAGCGACTGGAAGATGGACTGTACGCCGTGACGAAGGTGGGAGAAGAGCATGACGACGGCCAGGATGTAGAACCCTGAAATCCATACGTTGCTGAAGCCTTCCACGATCATCTTGTGTACATCCCATGTTTCCGTTCCGGCGAGGGAGCCCGTCTGGAACACGAACTGGAAGTCGGCAGGATTCAATCCGGCGCGTACCGTGTACTGCATCAGGTGGTACACGACGAACACGAGGATCGTCAGACCGGTGTAGATCATGTAACGGGAGGAAATCGTTGCCGTGATGGTGTTGTTGTACTGGTAGGGATCGTTGCCGCGGGCAGCCTTGTTCTCCAACTTTAATTGGACGGTCAGGCAGACGTGGATCAGGAAGATCACCAACAGGCCAAGGCGGATGCCCCACAGTGCCGCTTCCGGCATGGAGTGCAGACCGTAGGCATACATGTTGATTGCATCAGGTGCCCCGTAGATTAATAAGTTCCCGACCAGGTGTCCGGCGAGGAATAGGACCAACGACAATCCCGTCAGTGCCACAATAATTTTGCGGCCGATAGAGGATGTCACAAATGTGCAGGCTGTCTTTACTAGTGCATTCATAGGCGCTTTAGCAAGTGCGTACCGAAGGACATACCCTCATGGAGGCCGCATGGCAAGCGTCGAGTTGCCCGGAGGGAACTTTTATGGAGCTAGATTAAAATGATTCCAATCTAGTCCTCGGAATGGTGCTTTGGTGTGATTGGGATTGATCAGCGGTGGAATTCAAGAGTGTTTCCCGTGATGGACGCGGCGGTGGGGTGTGACGCGTTTGATGAGGACGGGCACGAGGGCAAGCGAGGCACACCAGCCGACGATCATGGAGACATCGTGCGGGAAGTTGAGGCAGATTTTGTCTGTGAGTACATAGGTGATGCAGACGGCGGTGAGGAAGACGGCGGGTACGGTGGCGTACCAGTGGAGCCTGCCACTGCGGCGGAGGAAGACGGCGATGCTCCACAGAGTGAAGCAGGCGATGCACTGGTTGAACCAGCCGAAGTACCGCCAGATGGTGTCGAAGCTGATTTGGGTCATCAGCAGGCAGATAGCCAGCAGCGGGATGGCAATGGCAAGGCGGGGTGCGATGCTTTTCTGGGAGATGCGCAGGGCGTCCGCGATCATGAGCCGGGCGCTGCGCAGGGCTGTGTCTCCGGATGTGATGGGTAGGACGACGACGCCCAGGATGGCAAGGATGCTGCCGGTGTGTCCGAGCATGGTGTTGGAGGATTCAAAAACGACTTTGCTGGCGCTCCCGGCCTTGACGGCGACATTCATGGCCTCGGGGGATTTGTAGAAGGTGAGGCCGACGGCACACCAGATCAGGGCGATGATGCCCTCGGTGATCATCGGGCCGTAGAACACAGCGCGCCCCTGGCGTTCCGACTTCATGCAACGCGCCATCATCGGGGATTGTGTGGCGTGGAATCCGCTGATGGCACCGCAGGCGATGGTGATGAAGAGCATCGGCCAGACGGGGAGTCCGTCCGGGTGCGCACTGGCGGAGATGGTGCAGTTTGGGATGATTTCGTACCCGCAGAAGAAGAGAGCTCCGAGCATGGAGGCGGCCATCAGGATCAGGCAAATGGCAAATAACGGGTAAATGCGCCCGATGAGTGCATCAATCGGCAGGATGGTGGCGGCAAAATAGTAGAAGAAGATGATGCCGGCCCACAGGGGCATGCTCATTCCGGTCATGTTCGACAGGAGTTGGGCAGGACCCGTTGCAAAGACGACACCGACGAGAATGATAAGGATGATGCAGAGGTAACGGATGATGTACTTCGACGAGCTACCCAGGTATTTGCCAATGAGCTCCGGCAGGCTCATGCCGCCGTGCCGCAGGGACATCATGCCGGAAAAGTAGTCGTGGACGGCTCCTCCCAGGATGCAACCGAATGTGATCCACAACATGGCGACAGGGCCATACAGGGCGCCGAGAATGGCTCCGTACACGGGGCCTAGCCCGGCAATGTTGAGAAGCTGGATGAAGAAGATCTTCCACGCGGGCAGTACCATGAAATCAACGCCATCCGGGGAGGCGACCGCTGGCGTTTTCCTTTTCTCGCTGGGGCGGAAGACTCGCTCCATCAATTTCCCATAGGTGAAATACCCTGTGACAAGCAGGGCAAGGCAAAGCAAAAAGTAGAAAGTGCCGTTGATGTACATGGAGAGAGCCCGGTTGCTGGATGGAGGACGGGGGGCAGGTTAGTAGGCACTTTTTACCATTGCAAGCAGAAAGCTCCATGTAATGTGGTTCTAACTTGCTGACGTCAAGTGGGCGTGGATGAAGGATGCCTAATAATGGGGGTAAGGCCATCCAGCTGAAGCTGTCAAGGGATGGAAGGAACAGGATTGGTCAGTGGGCGGCCAGCTACGAAATCGGCGATGTTGTGCAGGGTGGTGTCGGCGATATTGTGGAGAGCTTCCCGTGTAAGGAAGCCCTGATGGGAGGTGACGATGACGTTGTTAAAGGAGAGGAGGCGGGCGAGGGTATCGTCATCAATAATCTTGTCGGATTTATCCTCGTAGAAGTAATCTCCTTCTTCTTCGTAAACATCGAGTCCGGCTGCTCCAATTTGTCCCGTTTTCAATCCTTCGATCAAGGCGTCGGTGTGGATGAGTTTACCTCGGCCCGTATTGATAATCATCGTCCCGGGTTTCATGTGGGCTATCGAATTACTGTTGATGATGTAGCGCGTTTGCTCGGTCAGAGGGCAATGGAGCGAAATGATGTCGGAGGTGGAGTAGATTTCGTCAAGCTCGACATACAGGATGCCTTCGTTGCGGGCGTATTGTTCATCAGGGAAGGGATCGTAGGCGAGAATATCCATACCGAATCCTTTGAGGATGCGGATGACGATACGGGCGATTTTTCCTGTACCGATGATGCCAGCTGTTTTGCCGTGCATGTCGAACCCCATGAGGCCATGCAGTGAAAAATTACCATCTCGGGTGCGCCAGTAGGCACGGTGAATCTTGCGATTCAGGGAGAGCATCAGGGCGACAGCATGTTCGGCAACGGCGTAAGGGGAGTACTGAGGAACACGCACGACAGGCAGTCCCAAACGAACCGCTGCCGGGATATCCACATTGTTGAATCCGGCACAGCGCAAGGCCAGAAGCCGGACTCCTTTGTTTTTCAGTGTAGCGATGATTTGTTCATCGGCTGTATCATTGACGAAAATACAGACGGCATCCATATCCTGTACCAAGGCAATGGTGTCCATGTTCAAGGCACCCTTGAAATAACGGATATCAAAGCCATACTCTTTGTTGGCGGTATCGAAGAACTGGATGTCGTAGGGCTTGGCACTGAAAAAGGCGATTTTGACGGACTCCATGACTGATCCTGGTATTGGCTGTGTAATGTTACTGTCCCGGACTGGCCTGATGTGCGACGGCATCCATCAACTGGCGGATTTCTTCCGGGTCGCCGAGAAAATAATCGTGGGCTGGTGACAGATTATAATCGAATTCAAAGACATAGGGGACACCCGTGGGGAGGTTGAGATGGACGATTTCTTCATCGGAGATGCCTTTCAAATGCTTGATGATGCCGCGGAGACTGTTGCCGTGGGCGACGACGAGGATCTGATTATAATTTCGCAGTGAAGGCAGAATAGATTCGTTCCAATAGGGAAGAATGCGGGCAATCGTGTCCTTCAGGGATTCCGTGTCGGGAAGCTGAAGTGGAGATATGCCGCTATAGCGGATGTCATGCATGGGGTGGCGTGGATCCGCCTCCGTTAGCGCAGGAGGGGCAACATCATAGCTTCGTCGCCAGATAAGCACCTGTTCGTCGCCGTATTGCCGGGCAGTCTCGCTCTTGTTCAGCCCCTGGAGTGCTCCGTAATGTTTCTCATTCAGGCGCCAATCCTTTTCCACTGGAACCCAGTCTTGATCGAGTCTGTCCAAGACTACATCAAGTGTTTTAATAGCCCGCTTCAACAAGGATGTATAGGCCTTCCCGAACAGAAATCCCTGTTCTCTTAACAAATCACCAGCCCTGACAGCTTCGTGGACACCCTTCTCCGTCAGATCAACATCCGTCCACCCCGTAAAACGGTTCTCCATGTTCCAAACACTTTCTCCATGGCGGAGCAAAACAACTTTCTTCATGATGATGCCTCCTTCTCGTTTATATATGTGAGAGTTCTTTTTGTGTGAGAGTGTTCAAGTTAAGATGATCCCGAAAAAGTCGAGTATTCCTCTCTTCCGTGAGCTAATCTCCCGGGTGCATCGTCACACACTGCCGAGGAGGCAAGGGGGGAGAGGAGCCCCTCTTCTTCTTTCTCAAGACGAGTTTGCAAGTCAAAAAAAGCCCTTGGCGCGTTCTCCGACTGATCTCTTGGACTTAATGGGTTTAGACCCTTATGTAATGTCTCTAACTTTTCCTTCGTGCGTTCAAGTTTAAGCGTAGACTTGTCGAGCCCCATTTAGTAACTCAAGTCGTGATAGTTTGCTCATTTCACCGGTTTTCACTGAAAGGACCTTCGGTGACTTTTTTTGATGCATTACGGGCATCCCGTCGGTGAGGCCGTAGTCGAAAAGCATGTTGATAAGTGCAGATTCTGTGCTAAGTTGAGTTGGCTCTGTCATTATTGGTGTTTGTTTTTGTTTGCACACCAACTGTGCTGACTTTGACGGAGGCTCTCAAGGTTTTCTTCCCTCCTCCTTGTCTATGTTACGCTCCGACAAGGAGGAGAGGGGGGGGAAGGGCTCTTTTCGAATTTTTACACTCCTATGAAAAAATACAAGCCAAGAAATAAATCATATGTATGTATAGCTACAGGTTATACGATGAAAAGTAATACACCTAATCCTGACCCTAATGCATGTTGCCCAGAGCGGGTAGTTGGATTCGGTGTTGCAAATGAAATGCCCGAAGCTGCCCAAATTGAAAAAAAATCAGCAAACGATAGTATTCCTCTCGGTTGTAAGGCAAAACATCTTGGCGTTGCTTGTTTTCGAGTATGAAACCGAATCGAGTTAAAAAATATTCATTGCATAGTTCATGTGAATATGATGTTTTTGGGCTTCTTTTGAAGGTTGAATTTTATTTCTATACTACTGATAAAATTGTTGTACAACCAAGTTTATCGGTTATAGAAGAATATTATATGGAGAGAGAAAATAGTATCAATAAAGAAAAAATATGGGTGCAGGCATTTCCATTTTGGAATCCCCATTCTACGATTACAGCCAATAGTGTGGAAGATGCTATTTGTATTTTTGAAGAATATCTTTTATATAAGCTTGGAATGAATGAAAATTTTCCCCAAGAAAACTTTGCGAAAATTAACGATAGATGGTTATAGTGGAAAGATAAAATGTTATAATGAATTTTGGGTATGACAAGCTGAATCATTTTTTTGTTTTTACATATGGATCTACATGGTGTTAAAAAATATAATTTGCATAGTTCGTGTAAATATGATGTTGCCGGTTTATTATTGAATGTTGAATTCTATTTCTACATAACCGATAAATTGATCGTACAGCCGAGTTTGTCAATCCTGGAAGAATATTATGTGGAAGGAAGAAAATATAGTCACGGACAAGAGAAAATATGGGTTCAGCCATGTATGTTTTGGAATCCTCATTCTACTATTACAGCAGATAGTATTGAAGAGGCTATTCGCATTTTCGAGGAATATCTTTTATATAGACTTGGGATAAGTAAAAATTTCTCAAAAGAGAGTTTTGCAAAAATTACGTATAGATGATTGTAATGGAAAACTATCAAATCATTGGGAAGTTGCTCTACGAGTTGGAATTTAAAAAAACGGTGAGCAGGAGTAATTATATTAAATACAAATTTGTACTTGCCTATATCATTAAGAAGGGAGATATGTTCTTTTGCGATTTTTTCACATACAAGGATTATTATTGGTTGATGTATGAAGAGTCAAAATACGCAAGTGAAAAACTTGAAGTATATGATGAATTTTCAAGTAGAATTATTCAAGGATGTTGCAATTTAAAACAACTTATAAACAGAATTGATTTCTATATGAAATTTGGATTTGGTTCAAGAAAGGAAACGTTTTCCAGGATAATTTATCATCAAGCAATGAAAAAAATAAAAAGGAGAAGGTGAAGTTGGCGAAATTAAGAGTTCAATTATTGGTTTAACTGAAAGTATAGGGGGGCTGTTAAAGTAATGGGAGGAGTGTTAACTGCATCTTCTTTGATGGCGTCAATGAAATCAAAGTCTCGGAATTCTTTCATTTGGACTGGATTCGATTTTGGTTATAGGTTAGAATTAGTTATATATTATTTATAAAATGATTGATTTAATGTACATGAATGGGATGAAAATAAACAAGGGTGACATCATCGACATGGATGATGGTGATCAAAGACATCAAGTTGTTTGCCTTGTTGACAGTCCTCGAAAAGTAGAGGGAACAAATAGTGGTTGGTTAGGCGCGTATACAACACCTATTGGTAATCCGAAATTATTGGTTTTTTCGAATATTGAAATATTGAAAGATAAAAGTACGACTCTTATTGCAAGAGGCAATGTGGCAGAAAATCATCCTTGTGCCTCATTTATCAGATCGGTGGAGAATCTCGATTACAATGATTTGTTTTTTTACCCTGTCAGGCGAGATCCGAAATGAAATAATGTTAAATGAATAAGGGAAAGTTGAAAATGAAAATTTTATCGATTATTTTTTGTTGTTTGTTTGTGTCACATCAATTGGGAGCTCAAGAGGTTTCCAGTGATGTATTTGAGATATTTCCTGTTCTGGATTTTAACCAGTCGAGAGATATGCCAAAGGATGGCTATGAAAAGCTTGATTATTCATTTGAATTAGCCTCGGGAAAAATTTTGCATGAAGATATATGGATTGAATCAAAGGATATTTTAAAGAAGAAGGCAACCTATATTGATTTTTCGGATTTGAAAGATGTGTACATGTTTTATAGTCAGGGAAATGCTGACCCTGTTTTTTGCAATATCAATCAATTACATTTGCCGGATGAAGAGAGTATGATGCTTGTTTTCAAGGAAGGCGGAGCGAAGAAATTGTCCAGCATGACAAAGTGCTTGTCCTCTTCGCGTGGCTATTGTCATCAAAGGAAAACTGGTCAGTGCTCCTTTGATCATGTGCGAATTGAAATAATACTATCAAATTGACCTTGCCGACTTCTGCTACGACCAGAAAGCTCAAGAAGGATTTTGATCAGCTTATCAATGATCGAGGAAGGGGCGGCAGCAGTAATGAGAGGTTGCCTGATGTGAGATTTCCGAATTTTTCTGCAAATGAATTGTTGGAAGCTGCGAATAAGGGGTATGTCCATCCCCAGTTTGAACTCGCTGTTCGTTATTTAAAGGGAACAGGCGTGCCTCAAAACGATCAGGAAGCTCTAAAATGGTTCCAAAAGGCAGCAGAGCAGGGGCATTCTGTAGCACAGAATGTTATGGGACATTACTATAAAAATGGGTTGGGGGCCATGGCCTGCGAGGATAAAGACATGGCTCTGGAATGGTGGAACAAATCGGCGCAACAGGGGAATGTTGACTCTCAATATAACCTTGGCATTTGCTACGAAGATGGATATGGAGTTGATACAGATGCCGAGTTGGCTGCGCAATGGTACTTGAAATCGGCAACGCGGGGATATAGCCCATCTCAAAACCGGCTGGGATTATGCTATGAGCAGGGAATTGGTGTTCCTGCCAATACCAAAAAAGCTCTTACATGGTATAAAAAAGCTGTCAGGCAGGGGAATCCTGATGCGAAGGAAAATTTTGATCGTTGCTTTGCAACAGATCATGTAAACAAGAAGCCTAAATAATGAAGCTCAGTATTTCTAACAGAATTATAATAGGAGCGTCCATCATCATGGTTGCATTGATAGCGATTGCTTATTTATCATTTTCGCAAAAAAACAAGTAATCCTGGAAGTAGCTATGTTGCATATCAAGATATTGGTTGTAGAGAAATACGTATTAACTTTTTTCATAAAAATAAATTTGAAAATGATTTTTTGGAATCTTTTAAATTGTTAAAGGAAGAAAAGATTCGAGGTGTGTTTATTCCTGATAGTCAATTTATTATATTGTATTTTGTGATAGGTGATGAATCGTATTCATTCTTGTATTCTCCAATGGTTACTGATTCAGATGAATCGTATAGAGAAATGATGGATCGTGATGATTCGGCGAGGAGGTCTTTTGAATTTTATAAAAAATGGATGAAAATATTCAATTCCGAGTTTTCATTTTCAGAAAGAGATGATTTCTATTATAGTGATTGACCAATGAGTTTTGTTTTATGAAATAAAATATGGATAATAGGAGTATTGGTGCATAACAATGAAATCTATTTTTTTGTATTATTGGCTGTTGTTTTTGCGATTTCATGTTCAGCGTATTCAGTTGACGATTGGTATCCGGCATTAGAAAAAATTTAGCGGCATATCAACCAGAAAAGATTCCCGAGGGTGATTCCGGGAAATTTTATGAATGGAAAATGCAAGCTAAATTCAGGGATGAGGATTTTTTGAAACAGCAGGTTTTGCCATGCTCAATTTATGGCGAGCCAGGAGACATCATGTCCCGACATTGCTTTGGTGGCAATCCAGAAATCCTGAGACAAGATTAATGCTGCTATCCTTGTTTTATGGAAGCACTTTGGAAGAAGTGAGGTCTATTCCGTATTTGGATTATTCGCGCTTTGAATCCAGTGAATCACATGAGAGAAAGCAGGAAGTTGACTATGTGATGAAAAACAGAAAGAAGATTAATCAATTACTGAAAAAATATAATCTTTTGCCTTATCAATGGCCTATTGATAAGGCAAAATTTCACATTGATCAGCCAAAACAGAAACTTCAGACGATGCAGGCGATTCGGGCGGGGAACAGGAATGAGAAGGTGCTGGCGGGCTTTTGCTTGTTGAGGCGAGATTGAATCTTGCCTTGGTGGGCGGGGGACATAGAATATCGGACATGCACAGGAAAACTGATGTTCTGGATCGCGATTTTGCGGCTGCGCGGGCGAGTCTGCTGGATTTGTCAGCGTTTTTGGATCGGGTGGAACGGGCTGAAGGTGAGGTGGATTTTCGATGGACGGCATTGGTGAATGCCCTGCCTTTGTTGCAGGAAGCCGGTACGGATCGGACGCGTTGTCTGCTGGAAGCTTTGTCTTGTCCGGGCGAGGAACCAACCGTATCGGTCGTGGGCAAATCTGCCTGTGGTGCCCCCGATTTGAATCCATGTACTTACTGACCAGCTATGAATTTTATTGAGCCCCATGCCCATCCGGTTTGCCGGACGACGGATGATTATAAGGCACTGGCGATGGCGGGTTGCGTTGCCATCGGCGAACCGGCTTTTTGGGCAGGTTTTGACCGCTGTTCACCGGATGGCTTCCGGGATTATTTTATGCAGTTGACGGAGCATGAGCCCCGTCGTGCAGCCAAATTTGGGCTGGATCACTATTGCTGGATTTGTGTGAACCCCAAAGAGGCAGAGGATCCCGCCTTTGCGCGGGAGGTGATGGCGATGATTCCTGAGTTCCTGGAGAAGCCGAATGTGCTAGGCATTGGCGAAATTGGTCTGAATCGCAATACGGCGCATGAGATTGCGATTATGGAGGAACAAATGGATATGGCGATTGAGCTCGGCCAGTTGGTTCTGATCCACACGCCGCACATGGAGGATAAGCTGAAGGGCACACGTATTATTCTTTCCGCGTTGAAGAATCGTCCGGATTTATCCCCTGACCGCGTATTGGTGGATCACTGCGAGGAACACACCTTGCCTCTTGTGCGTGATGCCGGTTATTGGGCAGGGCTGACGCTGTACCCGACGAGCAAACTGACTCCTGCCCGCGCGGCAGATATGCTGGAGGTGCACGGAACGGAGCGTATTTGGGTTAATTCCGCGTGTGACTGGGGGGATTCCGATCCTCTGGCGATACCACGATTGGGGATGGAACTCGCCCTCCGCCGGTGGTCTCGTTCTGCAATTGAATCACTTGTGTTGCGAAATCCGGCTATCTTTATGGCGGGCTCCCCGCATTTTCGTGGCGTGTGAACTGCTGTTGTGTGGAGGTCTGTTACCTCAAAATATGAGGATGCCGAAGGAGGGCAAAACGAATAGCATGGTTACCCCAACATGCTGGAGTAGCATTAACTTTTTTGGGCAAGGCGAGCCAGTCCTTTTTTAGCGTCTTCGTTTCCCATACTTGCTGCTTTTTGGAACCACTTTTTTGCTTCTTTCAGATTCTGAGGTACTCCTCGACCTTGTTCATAACAGATTCCAAGATCAAATTGCGCTCGATCATATGCATACTTATATCGATTGGCGGCTAAAGTATAGTATTCGACTGCTTTTTTTAGGTCTTCAGGGACTCCTATGCCTTTTTCATAGCATTTTCCAAGATAATGTTGCGCTACGGAATTACCCGATTTCGCAGCTAAAGCGTAGCATTCAAAGGCTTTTTTCGGGTTTTGAGGTACTCCCTTGCCTTTTTCATAACAAACCCCAAGGCATTGTTGTGCTACAGGATCATTTTGATTGGCAGCTAAAGAAAAATATTCAGCTGCCTTTTTGAAATTTTGAGGGATTCCATCGCCGTGAAGATAACGAACACCGAGTTGAAATTGCGCTTCCGGCAATCCTTGTTTGGCGGATTTTTGCAGCCAATCGAATGATTTTGATCGGGTTTCGGAGTCATAGGTCATGCCAAGGCGGTATTGAGCGTGAGCATTCCCCTGCTGGGCGGCGGCTATTACCGAGGCTCTTTCTTCTGGACGAACGAACAAGGGATCCGACTTCAGCTGAGTGGACCCACAGGAATTGAGAAGCAATGCAAAAGCTGCAATGAAAAAGAGGGATTGATTCATATCCCTCTATTAGTGATATCCGAATTCGAGAAGCAAGTCACAAATACCGAATTGAAGAGAGAGGAGCGTATCAATTCTTTTGAGTGAGCTTGGATAGTCGATTTTGAAAAAGAAATAGATGTTTAACAGTAAGTATTATATGCGTTTGTGTCCATGAGTCTGGAGATCGAAAAAAGGCTGAAAGAAGAAAAAAACTGTTGGTTGCCTCAAAATATGAGGACGCTGGCTCCGCTATTGCAAACGGGCTTTGTTTCCTGTAGCATACTCGCATGTGGCAATGGATTGTCGAGAATCAGGAGGATATCAAGGATGTGCTGCGTGCCGTCGTTGAAATCATCATCCTGTGGGCTCTTTTTTACCAGATTTACCGTGCATTCCACGCGACGCGCGGAGCTCGCATCATGGTGGGGTTGATCCTTTGCCTGGTGGCGTTGACGCTGGTGACCTACCTGTTCCACCTGAATGTCATTGGATTCCTAATTACGCGAGTGCTGGCGCCCGGTTTGGCGGTGGCTCTTGTGGTGATTTTTCAACCGGAGTTGCGCAATGGTCTGGCGAAGCTCGGCAGCCACCCATTGTTGTCTAAGTACGTCAAAATCCAGCGTGTGGATTTCCTGGATACGTTTTGCAAGGCGGTTTCGTTGTTGTCTAACAAGCGCCTCGGGGCTTTGTTTGCCTTTGAGCGCGGTATTAGCCTGAAGGCGATTGAAGATTCCGGAGTGATGCTTGATGCTCAGTTTTCCCCGGAATTGGCATTGTCCATTTTTTACACGAAGGCTCCTCTGCACGACGGAGGGGTTGTGATTGCCGGTGAGCGTATGGTTGCTGCCGGTTGCGTGTTTCCGGTGACTTCGCGCGAGATGTCCGATCGTACCTTGGGCTTGCGTCACCGTGCGGGCGTCGGCATGACGGATGAGACGGACAGCGTTGTCGTCGTCGTTTCCGAAGAAACGGGCAGTATTTCTATCGCCGTCGGTGGCAAGCTGGAGCGCAATGTGGACCAGGACACTTTGAAGAGCCGCCTTGAATCCCTTCTCCTTCAAAAGAAAGCTACTCATGATCAGGAACATAAAGCTACTCGTTGAGAACTGGCCAGCCAAGCTGCTTTGCCTTTTGTTGGCACTGGGCGTCTGGACGCTCGTGAAACAGCAATACGTTTCTCAGGATCCCGGATACCGCAAGGATGAAATCCGTCGCTCCCATCCCTAATTTTTCATCTCATTGTCTCCATGCAGAATTTTATTGTGACCGGTACGGATACGGACGCGGGAAAGACCTACGTCAGTTGCTTAATCATCAAGTCTCTCAGAGAACAGGGGATCGACATTGTCGGCTTCAAACCGGTGGCCTGTGGCAGTCGTGAGGATCCGCGTTTGCTCCGTTCCGCATCCGGGCTGGAAAGCCTGACTCTGGAGCGCATCAACCCTGTCTATCTCAAGAATGCCACCTCTCCCTGTGTGGCAGCCCAGTTGGAAAATACGGAACTGGACTTCGCCGCGATTCGCCAAGGTTATGACCGCTTGGCTTCCGAGCACGATTGCGTGCTGGTGGAAGGTGTAGGAGGGTGGGAAGTGCCGATGGCACCGGGTGTCAACTTCAGCGATTACGCTGCCGAACTGGCTCTTCCCGTGCTGGTGGTGGTGAATAACAAGCTTGGTGTACTCAATCATGCCGTGCTGACGATCAATGCAATCAAGGCTCGCGGTCTCCGCTGTGCCGGAATCATCTTCAACAATGTTCAGGAAGAATGGGACACGGCAAGCATTACCAACCGTGCGATGCTGGAGGCGATGGTTGATGTTCCCGTGATTGAAGAATTGATCCACGGGCAGGATTATCTGGATGCCAATGCCATTCTGGAAGCCTTGAAATAAGCGTTCGAAAGACGGTTTTCCATATTGACGGAACTCCGTCTTCGCTTACCATAAGAGAATGATGAATTCTCGACTTCAGAAACTGCTTGCGACTGGTCTTTGCCTGTCCGCACTGGGCATGGGGAGCGGTATGGCACAAGCCGATGAGGCGGCTTCCGTGACGATGAAGCCCGTGCGGGTTTCTTTGTTCAAGAATGGCTACGGCTTTATCACGATGCGTGGCAAAACATGCGATGCTGCTTCGATGGAGCTGAAGAATCTGCCAGTGCCTGCATTCGGCACCTTCTGGATTTCTGCTTCGAATCCCGCCAAAATTGCCTGTCTTGTCAGCAGTAAAAAGAAGTCACAGGTGCCGATGTGGGATGCTGGCATGATGGATGTGGCTAATGCCAATCCTGGTAAACAAATTCGTGTGGTGACGGATAATGGTATCGTTGAAGGGACGGTTATGAGTTTGTCTGAAGAGAGGAGCAAGGAGGCTGAATCGAATCCCTATATGATTGGGGGAGTGGAAGAGAAGGTCAATAGTCAGGCATTTTTCAACATGCCTGATGGTGGTGGAGAGGGACGTCTTAATTTACCCTCGTTTTTAATCGTACGGACGCCATCGGGATCCGTTGCTGTGCTGAGTCGGGATCGCATCAAACAGCTTGAATTTGCCGACGCCCATACCAGATTGCCGATGCGCGATGTCGAGACGCCCTGTGTGGAGCTTGTTTTGGAGAAGCCGGTGCCCGGTGCCATTCTGACGGCAACAAGTGTCGCGGCCGGGATCTCATGGATTCCCTCTTATCACCTCGATATGACAAATCCCGGCAAGGCGGTGATGTCCGTCAAGGCCTCCGTCATGAATGAGCTGATGGATATGGAAGGCGTCAAGCTTGATCTGATTACCGGGGTGCCTACCTTGAAGTATCCGTGGTTGCCTTCTCCGTTGTCCATGAAGATGAATCTCAATGGTTTCCTCTCCGGTTTGTCGGAGAATGCTCCCCGGGGATCGATGCTTCTTGGACAGCAACGCTCGGCCATGATGTCGAATGTTTTTATTAGGAGTGATGCCGGAGCAATCTCTGCGGACTCTTTTTCCGGACCGGGGGCGCCATTGGGGACAGTCCGTACTGAAGATTTATTCTATTACCCGGTCGAAAATTTTACATGCAAGCGGAATGAAACGGTGACTTTCCCGCTCTTCTCCGGGGAAGTGCCTTACAAGACCGTGTACACCTGGGAGATACCGGATCAGCGAGTATTGGCCCGTTACTCAGAACAGGAATCAAATACTTCGCAGGATCCGTCCCGTGACATCTGGCATTGTATCCGTTTGGAGAATACTTTCAATTTGCCTCTCACCACCGGAGTGATTGAGTTTACCTCCGGCAATCGTTTTGCTGGTCAGGGCACGCTGATGTTTACTGGTTCTCGGGAGATGTCGACGGTACGCCTTAACAAGTCGATGGACATTGTGACCGAGCGTTCCGAGAAGATCATGGAACGCCGGGAAGTTCCCGACAACAAGAATCGAACACTCAATGTTGTCTATGGAACGTTGGAAGTCAGGAATTTGTCCGGTAAGGATGTCCCGCTGGAAGTCACCAAGAAGGTTCTCGGTGTGCCTCAGTCTGCTTCCGAAGGTGGTGTTTGCACGACGGAACCTAATTGGACGGGAAACAGCAATCCGAATGGCACCATCAAATGGAATTTGACGATTCCATCTGATGGCAAGCCTGTTACGGTTACCTATTTCTACGATTACGTGGATTGATCATCCAATAGTTGGGCTTTTCATCCCTGTGCGCCATAGTCAGCTAGGCACTGGATGAATTCTTCATCCATGGCCTGTTCCAAGGCGAATTGCAGGGGTGTCAGCCCGTCATCAAGCTGTGCGCTTGGATCGGCTCCATGCTCCAGCAGGATGCGGATGACGGGAAGATTGCCGCTGAAGATAGCAGCCCAGAGAGGGGTTTCACCGGTGGGGGTGGTGTGGTTGATATCTGCTCCGCTCTCGATGAGGAGTTTGGTCATTTCCGGAGTGACATCCGTCCATGCGGAGCGAAAGAGCGGGGTTTCTCCAGCGCGATTAGGTGTATTGACTTTTGCACCGGATTCAAGAAGGAGTTGAGCAGAGTGCAGGGCTTGTTCCCCCGCATTGCCAGCGATCCAGTGAAGAGGGGTATTTTTCTCTAGGTCGTACGTGTTGGGATTGGCCCCCGCCGAAAGTAGAAGCTGTGTGGATTCCGGGCCGCTCGCCATGTGCAGGGCGGTGACGCCATCGTCGTTAGCCTTGTGCTTGACGTCTGCTCCGCGTTTTAGCAGTTCGCAAACGATCATGAAGGCGTTTTTAGAGGAGGCCAGAATCAATGGCGTGTAGCCGCAGGGATCCGTCGAATTGATGGAAACGCCGGTTTGCAGGAAATGGAGGCTTGTTTTGGTTAGGGCCATGGCTGCAGCAATGTGCAGGCACTGCGCCTGAATGCGGCCTTTGGAATACTTGGGCGGGGTGATGATGTTCCTTTTTAAGTCATTGAGAGCTTGGATGTCATGATCTTTGTATTCCGGAAAGTTATCGTAGTCTCCCCAGGCATTATTTTTGACGGACTGGAGTCGTGTTTCTATCTCTTCAAGAAGATCGCGAATATTGGATGGGTTGGGCGTCATCGTATGGGAATGGTGGTTGTGATGCCCTGCTCGCACAAGTGGGAATGATGAATAGGGCAGGGTGAGGAGAGAGAATAGGCTGCTTCCATGTACAAAAACAGGGTTGTCCGGAGAGGACAACCCTGTGAGAAGTTTCAAACTATGATGTCAGATTTTACTTAGGCGAAAGCCTGAAGCAGAGTCTGGCGCATGTTTTCGAGTTCCTTCGGAAGCTTGTCGCCGACCTTGTCGAAGAGTTCGGTCTGGCTTGTGAGTTCAGCCATCCACTCGCTCTTGTTGAGCTGCATGTTGGTGTTGAACGTTTCTTCCGAGTAGTCGATGCCGGTCTTGTCGAGTTCAGCGTAGGTCGGGGAAACACCGAGGGTGGTTTCCGTACCTTCTGCCTGGCCTTTAATGCGGCGGAGGATCCAGTCGAGGATGCGCATGTTGTCGCCAAAGCCCGGCCAGATGAAGTTACCGTCCTTGTCCTTGCGGAACCAGTTGACGTTGAAAATCAAAGGAGGGTTGGAAACGGTCTTGCCCATGTCGAGCCAGTGCTGCCAGTAGTCACCGACATTGTAGCCGATGAAGGGAAGCATGGCCATCGGGTCGCGGCGAACCTGGCCGATCTGGCCGAAGGCTGCTGCGGTCATTTCGGAGCCCATCGTGGCGCCGACGTACACACCGTGATCCCAACTGCGGCTCTGGAAGACCAGAGGCATGGTGGTGGCGCGGCGTCCGCCGAACAGAATAGCGGAGAGGGAAACACCTTCCGGATTCTGCCATTCGGGATCGATTGTGGGGCACTGGTAGGCGGGAGCGGTGAAGCGGGCGTTCGGGTGAGCGCACTTGTTGCCGCAATCCGGCGTCCAATCATTGCCCTGCCAGTCGATGGCGTGAGCAGGAGCGTCGCCGTCCATGCCTTCCCACCAAACGTCGCCGTCGTCGGTCAGGCCAACGTTCGTGAAGATGACGTTCTTCTTGATGGTGTCCATGGCGATCGGGTTGGTCTTGTAGGACGTACCGGGAGCAACGCCGAAGTAGCCGTTTTCAGGGTTGATGGCGTGGAATGTGCCGTCTTCGTGGGGCCAGATCCAGGCGATGTCGTCACCGATGATGGAGGTCTTCCAGCCAGCTTCGCGATAGGAAGCAGGGGGAACGAGCATGGCGAGGTTGGTCTTGCCGCAAGCGGACGGGAAAGCACCGCCGACATACACCTTTTCACCCGTGGGGGATTCGATGCCGAGGAGGAGCATGTGTTCAGCCATCCACTTGTTCTTGCGAGCGATGGAGGAAGCGATGCGGAGAGCAAGGCACTTCTTGCCGAGCAGGGCGTTACCACCGTAACCGGAACCGAAGGACCAGATTTCCTGGGTTTCAGGGAAGTGGCAAATGTATTTTTCTTCGTTGCAGGGCCAGGAGACATCCACTTGACCGGGTTCCAGCGGAGAACCAACGGTGTGGAGGCAGGGGACGAAGGTGCCGTAACCGTCACGCTTCGGATTGCCACCGCCTTGAGTTTCGTCTTCGAGGCGCTTGAGAACTTCAGCACCCATCTTGGCCATGATACGCATGTTCACAACAACGTAGGCGCTGTCGGAAATTTCGATACCGATCTTGGCGAGAGGGGAATCAAGCGGACCCATGCAGAAGGGAATGACGTACATGGTGCGACCCTTCATGCAGCCCTTGAAGAGGCCGCGGAGGGTTTCCTTCATTTGGGCAGGATCAGCCCAATGGTTGGTCGTGCCGGCGTCTTCTTCCTTTTCGGAGCAGATGTACGTACGGTCTTCGACGCGAGCCACGTCGGAAGGAGTGGAACGAGCCAGGAAGCAACCGGGGCGCTTTTCCTGATTCAGTTTAATAAATGTGCCCTTTTGGACCATCATTTCGCAAAGTTCATCATTTTCTTCTTGAGAACCGTTGCACCAGTAGATGGAATCGGGCGTACAAAGTTGGGCGATTTCTTCGACCCACTTCTTAGCAGCTTCGTGAGTGGTACCAGTCAATTTCATGGCGACCAGAGTATAAACTATTTTTTTCTTCTTGGCAAGCTCGCGCTTGATTGCATTGCGGCATCGAGAATGGAGTATTGCTGGTCAAGGAGATATAGTTGATGCTGTCGAGGTCGATGATATCGAGGAAATCCGTGTCAGCGAAAGATTGGAACGCTTCCGATTGTCAGGCAACGGGGCGCGAGATGCCCAATCTTGCGCGGAAGAGGTACCAGAGCTTCTGGAAGGTGTTCAGACGATACCTCTTGGCGTAGATGTGGAAGCCATCCGCCTTCATTTTTGCTAGGATGTTGCCGTAGATCAAGCCCATGGCCTGGGCGGGGATGAGGGCGTTACGATCCTGGGGGGAAAGTTCGGCATACAGTTCCTCGGCTTCAGCGAAAAATTGCTCGGCAAGTTCTGCTTCGTATTGGAGTAGGGCCTGGAGTTTGGGGGAGTGGACGGCAGCGGCGATGTCGTGCCGGGAATACTGGAAACGTTCCAAATCTTCTTCCGGGAGGTAGATTCTGCCGTGCTGTTTATAGTCTTCGGCGACGTCGCGAATGATATTGACCATCTGGAGTCCATGCCCCATGGCGATGGCGTAGGGGAAGGCAGCTTCAGAGGCACCGAGAACGCGCGTGCTGGTCAGCCCGACGCAACAGGCGACGCAGTAGGTGTATTGGAGGAGTTCTTCGCGGGTTTTGGGTTGGACGGGGTTGATGTCTGCCCGGCATCCGGCGATGAGTTTCATCATCGGGGTGATGTCGAGAGACAATTCGGTGATGAGGCGCGAGACATCACTTTCCAGTTCATTGAGGTCATCGGCTGTTCCAAGGATGACTTTTTCCCAGCGAGTAAGGGCTGAGTGGCGTTCATCATCCGTCATGCCGGGTTCGTCCACAATGTCATCGACAGTGCGGCAAAAGGCATAGAATTCCGCCATGTGACGGCGCTCGGTTTCAGGGAGATCAATCAGAGCAAAGGCCAGGTTGGACTGTGCCTTGCGGGTAATTTCTGCGGCTTGGGACATGTACGGATTCTCAGGGAATAAGCCCCCAGTGGCTGGTGAAGGGCCACAGGACAAAGGTTGCCGGGCCGACGATGTTATATTGGGACACAGGGCCCCAGTAGCGCGAGTCCAGTGAGCTCGTGGTGTTGTCGCCAAGGGCAGCGTACTGATTCAAAAGTGGGTTGTGCGGATTTTCCTGCAGGCGCAGAGATTGGCCTTCTGCAAGGAAACAGCGGATGGGGCGTTCGTTCTGGCCGATTACGGGGATGACGGGATGGTAGCCGACGGGGTTGTAGGGGGGCTTGCGGGCTTCTACTCGGCGAATTGTCCAGGAATCGGCGTTCTTGCCATCGATCAGGAGATTGGGGTGGTCTATGGTGAGGGTTTGACCAGGCAACCCGCAGAGGCGCTTGACGTAGTGAGTGGCATTGGCCTGGTCTCCTGTGTAATATTTCAGTGGCGTAATGCCGTTGGTATTGAAAACGAAGACTTCGCCCAGGCTCGGCTTGCGGAAGTGGTAGGAGATTTTATCAACCAGAATGAGATCTCCTGCATTGACGTTAGCCTTGATGATGGTTTCACCGGGGGTGAAACTGGCGTTTTTGCTTCCCTTGGTGCGGAGGAAGTATTCCTGGACTTCGTTTGTGGCCGAAGGAATGTCGATCGTTTCGCCGGTATTGAAGACGACGGTCGTCTGTGTGAAGAGGAGCCACTTGGTGGCTTGGCGGTAACTGACGATGGTCTGGTGGGATTTGGCTGTCTCTTCGACATAGGAGCTTCCCAGTGTGATAGCATCGCTCAGGCGGGTCAGGATACCGGGTTTTTCATCGCATTCGACAATGCGGATGCCGTTGAGCGAGGGGTACATGGAGCCCGTTGGAATACGGAAGGGCTGAATGATGTAGTCCTTGATTCCGAGGAAGATGACGAGGATGACGAAGAGGACTTCCACATTCTCTGCCAGCGATGAGACGGAGGAGTTGGGCATGGCATCGATTGCTGCTTCCAACTTGTTGGCATTGGTGGTGGCTTCTTCCTTGTTCCAAGTGAGAAGGCTGGCAGACAGTGCGCCGATCAGACCTTGAAGATGTTCTATTTGGTCTGTCGGCAGAATATCGCGCTTGTAATTGACGTACTTTCTGGAGCCGCTACGGATGAGTAGAGCCTTTCTCCGCCATTTTGGCAAAAACCACGTCAGGCAGTGGTCGAGGAAGACATTGATGAGTTGGAGGAGAAATGTCACGGCAGGTAGTGGCTGGAAACAGAATGATGGGGGATGCTTGTGGAAGATGAAAGCACAATTTTCCGTCAAGGCAACCCCATCTTGCCGGGATTGAGTATATTTTGCGGATCCAGGGCACTTTTCAGGCGCGCATGGAGTTCAAAGGCCGGGGCTCCGATGGCTCCTGGAAACCACTTGGCTTTGGCCAGGCCGATACCGTGTTCGCCGGTGATGGAGCCACTGTGGGCAAGTACCCATTGGAAGAGGCGGTCAACGCAGGAATCGGCCAGGGCTTTTTGTTCGGGATCCTTGTAGTTTTCCACCATGATGTTGGTGTGGATGTTGCCATCTCCCGAGTGGCCGAAGCAGGCGATTTTCATGCCCGTTTCGCGTTGCAAGCGTTGGCAGAATTCGACGAGTTCGACAAGGTGAGAACGTGGTATGACGATGTCTTCATTGAGCTTCGTCATACCAGTGGCTTTCAGGCTGTACGAAAATTCGCGGCGGAGTTGCCAGATTGATTCGACGGATTCTTCGGTAATGGCACGGTCGATTTTGATGGCACCAAGTTGGCGGACGATGTGCTGGATTTCCTGGAGTTCCTGTTCGAGTCCCCCTTGTCTGCCATCGATTTCCACAATGAGGTGGCCGTGGGCGCCAGCTGGGAGGGCATCGGACTGAAGGTATTCTCTCGCGGCGTTGAGTGTGAAGCTGTCCGTGATCTCCAGAGCGGAGGGCAGGTGTCCGGCATTGAGAATGTCCTGTACGGCATGAGCCGCCGTGGGGAAGGTATCGAAGCTGACGCTCAGAGCCATGCGGGCCTGAGGGTGGGGGATGAGGCGCAGGGTGGCTTCTGTGATGATGCCCAGCATGCCTTCGGAGCCGATGAAGAGGGAAGTGAGATCGAAGCCGGATTTATTCTTGTGTGTGCGCCCGCCGCATTTCACGATGTCTCCATTGGCCAGGACGACGATGAGGCCGAGGACATACGAGCGAGTGACTCCGTACTTGAGACACCGGGGGCCCCCTGCATTGGTGGCAATGTTGCCCCCAATCGTGCATTCCTTGCGGGAAGCTGGGTCGGGCGGGTAGAACCACCCTGCGGCATCGGCTCGGCTTTGAAGCTCGGCGGTGATGAGGTTGGGTTGGACGACTGCGACGCCATCTTCGGGGTTGAGCTCCAGAAGGCGGTTCATGCGCTCCAGGGAGAGCAGGATGCCGCCTTGTACTGGTACACAACCTCCAACATAGCCGACACCGCCGCCGCGCGCCGTCACTGGGATGGCGGCTGCCGAGGCAATCTTCATGATGTCGGAGACTTCCTGCGTACTACCGGGCAGGACGACTGCATTCGGCAGATGGGTAGCGTACCACTTGTCTCCAGAATAGGCTTGTCGGGCGGCATCGTCGGTGAGGACGGCAGCATGGCCGAGCAGGGACCGGAGTTCGTCAATCCAGGACATATTTCCCGGGGGGCAGGGGTTATTTGAGAATGGGGGTGGGGAAGTTCTCGGGGCGGTGGAAATCCGGCTCGCCGTTGAGGTCATCTGTCGTCGTCAGGAAGAGTTGTTCCGGGCTGTTGAGGATGAAGGCCGCGGCGAGCTTACAGTGGCGGATGTCTACTCCAGGGAGGGATGCAAGCGGAATTTTGGCCATCACCGTCCAGGCACCATCGTCTCCGGTGTAGAGGGTTTCCACACCCTGGGGGGTAGGGGTGTCAACATCGGCGGTGCGGACATCCGAGAAGGCGCTTGCCCACCAGGCTCCGTTGGGCGCGAGATTGAATTCCCAATAGTTGTTTCCATCATCGGCTGCCATAAACCATTCTGCTACATCATACTTCCAAAGCTCTTTCTGGAACTCCCCCGGACCAGCATCGGGATGGATGGTGCAGGGTGTTTCGCGCGAGGCAAGGAACCAGAGGTCGGTGCCATCTGTGGCAAAGCAGTATTGAGCGGAGGGGTCGATATCGTAACCGTACCATTCATTGACAATTTCCTGGCGAGGGAGATCGGCGAGGCGTTCGAACGAACCGGGAAACGCCCATTGGTGAACGATGATTTGCATGCTGTTACCATGGCGTACACCGCGTATTGGTCAAGCATGATGTGCGCAAATCGTTGTGGAGTCCTGACATTTTCTATGCTAGAAACGGGGTGTTGATGAAAATTTATCACCAAAATCCTATATCCTTGAAGGATGGAATGCTGCCTCCAGACTACGCCGTTGTATTCGTCGGTGGATTTGGTGATAAGTGGCTGGGTATTACCCATGGATTGTGGAAAGAATTCAATGGTTTTGATGTACCGGGCCGCTGGATTTCCGGCTACTACCACTGGGATGGCGATGGGTGGGGAATGGCGAGTGACAAGTGTGACCGCATTGCCTCGGATCTGGATCATTTGCTAAGTCGTTTTCCAGAGACTCACCTCGTCCTGATTGGGCATAGCTATGGAGGCAGTGCATCCATGCAGGTAGCACGCCTTCTAGCTCAGGATGCGTCGAGAATTGATGTTCTGACGGTTGATG
The DNA here is from genome assembly GCA_964448375.1 of uncultured Akkermansia sp. GTDB lineage: Bacteria > Verrucomicrobiota > Verrucomicrobiia > Verrucomicrobiales > Akkermansiaceae > Akkermansia. The sequence continues at coordinate 157,416 of CAYVAI010000002.1, read as the reverse complement.
CGGTGAGTCGCCGCCAGCCCTCGGAGCGAGCGAAGGGGGTGGGCTTGTGGATCAATACATATTTATCCTGCGGAGGGGGGTGGCTTGATGTCGTCCCTCGTGTTGGAGGGCGCTGGGGCGCTTGTGAGGGGGCGGATGTCAACATGGCCTATGACGGTACGATTGACGTGCCTGGCCGGGGACTGCGCTTTTCACACCAGTATCCCAAAAGCATGATGTATGAGGCGCCCACAAGTGGGGAGGCGCCTCTTGACATGTTGGCTGCCCGCCTGGCAGCAGGGAACAATAAACACCAGAAGGAGATATCATGATGAATATAGATGTTATTTCGTTGCTTGAACGCGAAGATGTAAATGCTCGCCTGTTTGCGCCTGTTACATACGAGATGGAAGATTCCTTTCCCATCAAGGTAGCTGAAGATAGTACCTTGTACTGCAAGTATATCCATTCGCCAAATGTGAAGAAGGCTGTCGTCATTTTCTACGGTAATGGAGAGTGTGCGGAAAGCTACGCGGAATCCGAATTGGTGGAGGAAATTACACAGGTTTGCGGATGGAATTGCCTTATTGCAGAATACCGCGGCTATGGGATGTCCACTGGCAAGTTGAATATGATCAACATCCTGGGGGATGTCCAAAAGGTGTTGGATGCCGTTATCCGTGCCGGGAACGACCAGATCGTCTTGTATGGGCGCTCCATGGGGGGGTATTCCGTCATTGAGGGGATATCCTGTTGTGCGGAGGTATGTGGGGTAATCATGGAGAGCGCATCCAGTCGGCTATCGGGGTTTATTGGCAGGCAATCTGGACTGACGGATGAAGAATTGAAGGCAATTGATGTCTTTTTCAATTTCCGGGAGAAGATCAAGGGCTACCACCATCCCGTCCTCTTGATTCACGGGATGAAGGATGAGGCAGTTCCCTTTCATCATAGTGATGCTCTTCAGGAGTTGTTCGAAGCGCAGGCGACTCAGGTGAGTAGATTGGCGACTCGTGGGGGGCACAACAATGTGTTGACGCTGAATCCAGACGCTTACCTAGAGAATGTACGCAACTTCCTTAACCGGGTTGATACCATCTCCCTGCTTGAGAGAGAGGATCTGAGCAGGAAGGCCTTTTTCCCTTCGACATACACCATGCAAAATTCCTATCCGATCCTCGTGGACGATGATTGTACTCTCCACTGCAAATACATCAGCCACCCCGGAGTGAAGCGTGTAGTGGTCATGTTCTATGGCAATGGCGAGTGTGCAGAAAGCACGGCGGAATCCAGCCTGGTCGATGAAATCACCTACGATGGCCGCTGGAATTGCTTCATTGCTGAGTACCGTGGCTATGGGATGTCCACGGGAAAGCTGAACATTGTCAACATTCTGTCCGATGTCCGCAAGGTGATGGAAGCTGTTGTTCGGGAAGGGAACGAAAAAATCGTCGTGTTCGGTCGCTCTCTGGGCGGATTTTCGGCGATTGAGAGTTTGTCCTGCTGTCCGCAGGTGTCCGGTGTCATCATCGAAAGTGCCTACAGTTGTCTGTCGGAGTTTGTCGCCAAACGTTTTCTGGTGACAAGAACCCAGATGGAAGGGATCGACGCCTTTTTCAATTATCGGGAGAAGGTGAAGGATTACCACAACCCCGTCCTTTTAATACACGCGCTGAAGGATTCGATTGTGCCTTACCGCCACTGCGAGGCTCTTCACGAATTGTTTAAGAGTCAGTCCGAACGCGTTGTCCAATTCTCTGCTAAGGGCGATCACAACACCATTTTCTCACGAAACCCGGACAAATACCCTCAGTACTTGCGGCGTTTTTTGCGCTACGTCGAGTGATCTGCCTATATATTATAGGAGGGATACTCTTCGGTCATGATGAACTGGATGTTCTCCCAGAGTATGGTGAACTGGGGCCAGAGCAGATAGACGATCCATGCAAGGAAGGAAAGGGTGGCGATGCCGAGTACGGTTGAGATGATGATCCAGTTCCTAGCGGAGCGAGAATGTACGAGAGCTGTGTCCCAATGATTTTCAGCCAAGGCCAGGGAACATTTCTTGGCCTCTCGTATTGCAAAGATAGCCGTCGGAAAGAGAAATAGAGTGGCAAAGATTGCCAGAACCAGGTGAGGCCTGATAGATGATGGATGAATGGTCCTGTTCATGGAGCTTATCGGCAAGTGTAACTGAAAAAAGTCTGTTTTGCAATTAAGGATTGCGAACTGGGAAAACTGTGTCAAAAATAGCCGCGCCTTCCAACTCATCCATATATGAAAATAATCAGTGGTACTGCACACAGGGAACTTTCCGAAAGCATTGCGCAGCATGTAGGGATCTCGTTGACCGACGTTACGGTCAACACATTTCCCGATGGCGAAAGCTGGGTCAAAATCAACGAAAACATTCGCGGGAAGGATATCTTCCTGATTCAGCCGACATGTCCTCCGAAGACCAATCATAACCTGATGGAGCTTTGCGTCATGGTTGATGCTGCCCGCCGCGCCAGCGCTGGGCGTATTACTGCCGTGATTCCCTTCTTTGGCTATGCTCGTCAGGATCGCAAGGATCAGCCCCGCGTGCCTATTACTGCCAAGTTGGTTGCCAACCTTTTGACTGCATCGGGTGTTGACCGTGTGTTGACGATGGACTTGCATGCTGCCCAGATTCAAGGGTTCTTCGATATTCCCGTGGATCATTTGTATGCTAAGCCTGTGCTCATCAAGCATTTGCGTGAAAGTTACATGCAGGATTTGCAGAACCTCGTCGTGGTTTCTCCCGATGTAGGTGGAGTCAAGACCGCCCGTAGCTATGCTGTAGCTCTGGGGGCTCCCCTCGCCATCGTCGCCAAAAACCGTGTGAATGCCACTCAGGTAGAAGCCATGAGTGTTATTGGTGACGTGGCTGGACGCAACGTCCTGCTCGTCGATGACATGACCGAAACGGCCGGCACTCTCTGCGCCGCCGCCAAGATACTCAAGGAGCACGGCGCGTTACGTGTGTTTGCCTGCGTCACCCACGGGGTGCTCGGCGACATGGCTCGCGAACGCCTTGCCAATTCCGAAATCGAATGTCTTCTGACGACCGATACCGTACCTCAGGCTCATGGGGCAAAGGTTGATACCGTCAGCGTTGGCAATTTGCTCGCTCAGGCCGTCAAGCGTATTCATGACGGAGAATCTGTATCATCTTTGTTTGACTTTTAAGTAAATCTGGTGCAGATTCCTGCCCCCGGCCCGGTCGCAACTGCGGGTGCGGCCCATTTATTCGGCGGAATTCTGCACCGAACCTGACGTCGAAAACAACTCAACTCCAACGATCGATCTTATAACATCATGGCTACGACTCACACTCTCAAGGCCGAAACGCGCGCTACCGTCGGTTCCGGCAAACTGAACCAACTTCGTAAGTCCGGCTTCATCCCGGCAGTAGTATACGGCGTCGGATGCGACAACATCAACATTCAGGTTGATGCCCGCGAATTTGCTCAAATGTTTTCCGAAGCTTCTTCCGAACACTTCCTCGTCAATCTCCAGATTGACGGCGCAGCCAAGCTTGCCCTTCTCAAGGAAGTACAGCACAATGCTCTTTCTGGTGAAAACGTTCATATTGATTTCCTTGCTGTGAATGACAACACGGAAATCAACTCCGTTGTTCCCGTTGTTCTTACCGGTGAAGCCGCTGGCGTTGCCCAGGGTGGTCTTCTCGATCAGCACGTGTATGAACTTCACATTCACTGCAAGGTGAAGGATCTTCCCGAAGTGATCGAAGTGGACGTCAAGTCCCTTGGCCTCGGTCAGGTTCTGCATCTTTCTGAAGTCAAACTGCCCAAGGGTGTGACGACTCCCGTTCATGGCGACACACCCGTTGCCGTGATTGAAGCTACCGCAGCTGCTTCTGTTGCTGAATAAATAATCGTTCAGATTTTCGATTTTATCAAGCCTGAGGCTGTTTTTACGGTCTCAGGCTTTTTCTTGTGGCGTCGACCCGATTTTTTTGTATAGTAGCCTATCAGAATCTACTAAAACTATCATCTACGCTATGAAACGTTTCGTCCTGCCAACACTTCTCTTCGCTACCCCTCTGGTTTTTGCCGATGAAATCCACATGGTGGATGGTACTGTTTACAAGGACTGTACCATTGATTTTGAAACCCCCAAGGAGGTTTCCTTCGTCGTGCCGATCAGCAAATCCATCAAGGATACAAAGACTGTCGCCCGTGACCAAATCAAGGAAATTATCAAGAGCACTCCTGATGAAGTCGAAATCGCCAAACTGGAACGCCGGTATGATGATATCGCTTCCATGACCCCTGAAGAACTCAAGGAAGGCAAGGAAGCTCTCGACAAATTTGTGGAAAAATACCCCAAGTCCAAAAAGCTGGCGATAGCCCAGGCTTTGCAGACCAAATTGGGAGACACTGTCAAAAAGAATGACGAAGAAACAGCCAAAGCAGCAGCCGAAGCCAAGGCTAATGAGCCCTCCGAGGAAGAAATGAAGCGCTTCCGCTTCGATATTGAAGCCAATCGTCTGTTGGATACCATGAAGGCTCACGTCAAGGCTCAGGATCCCTATTCTGCCATGCAAGTGTTTGATACACTGAAGCAGAAATACTCTGGTTCCAAGGCTTTTGTTGAAGCTTATCCCGTTGCTGGCCAGATTGCCAAGCAAGTGCAGGCGAATCTTACGAAAATGATCAAGGATGCAGAAGATCGTAAGAGTGCCGATGATAAGAAGGAACGTGAGCAGGATTCCAAGGCTAGGTCATTGACGACTGAACAGAAGGAAGCTTACCAGAAGAAGAAATCCATCAAGCGAGCCAAGGATGCGGAAAACAGGAAGAAGTATCAGGAATTTTCGTCCAAACTCCGTGAAAAGCGTATTCGCTGGTATAAGCCAGTTCCCGGTTATCTCCCGGCTCTGGAAGATTTGCAGCGTGTCGCAGCATCTGATGCTGAAGTGCTGGCTGTTAAATTGGAAGATGCCATGTCGGAAGCTGGCAAGGCTACGGATGCTTTCAAGGCTGCATGGGAAAATGTCGATGCCAAAAAGTTTACGGAAGCCAGCGAACAACTCGCTATCATCCGTGGAACTCGCGTGGACAAGGAATATATCGAAGAACTTGATGAGGTGATCGTCGCTGGCAAGCAGAAGGAACGCGATGATGCTCGTGCTGCCCGCGAAGAAGAAGCCAAAAAACGTATCGAAGAGCGCCGCAAGCAAATCGATGAACGCCGCAAGAAGGCTGGCCAGATCAAGCAACTTGAAGAACAATTCAAGCCCTCCAAGGATGCTAAAGATGCCAAGGACGCTCCCAAGGACTCCAAGGATGATCAGCCTGCCGCTCCTGCCAAGAAGGACTGATTGATTGCGGAAACCCCATGCAGGGGCATTCCCCTGTTACCTTTTTCATGGACATATGTCCCGTATTCCGGGGGCATATGTCCATTTCCGCTTTCACTGGGGAAGAATATGGTATAAGAAGACCACATGAGACAGGATGCTCGCAAAAGGACAACTGGCGAAACCGATATTGCCTTGGAAGTAAACCTCGATGGAACCGGTTGTGGTGCCATCGCGACTGGACATGCCTTTTTTGACCACATGCTCAATCTAATGGCTCGCCATTCCCTGATGGATCTGAAGATTGATGCTCGCGGTGACCTTGATGTCGATGCTCACCACACGGTGGAAGACGTGGCGATCGTCCTTGGCGACTGCATCCGTACAGCTCTGGGCGACAAGAAAGGCATCGTTCGTTACGGCTGTGCCTATATCCCCATGGATGAAACCCTGTGCCGCGTCGTGATCGACCTGAGTAATCGCCCTTACCTTTCTTTCCGTATCCCTGAAGGTGGCCTGCCGGATGCTCCCAACTTCCCTCTGACTCTTTGTGAAGAATTCTGCCGTGCCTTCTCGAACAATCTTCGCTGCAACCTGCATGTTGAAGTGTTCTACGGCAGGGATGGTCATCACATTGCCGAATCCATCTTCAAGGGGCTTGCCCGTGCTTTGCGCGAAGCGGTCTCCGTCGATGAAGGAATGCGCGGCCTCGTGCCATCTACCAAAGGTACTCTCTAACGGAATCCGGCTATGAAACTTGGCGTGATCGATTACGGGGCGGGCAATCTCAGGAGCGTATGTAACAGCTTCAAAGCTGCTGGATTTGAGGGTGTCATCGTTCGTTCGGAAGAAGATATGGAGGGGTTGACCCACCTGGTTCTCCCGGGCGTTGGGGCTTTTGGCGACTGCATGGAAAAAATCCATGAACAGGAGCTGGCGGTACCCCTGCGTTCCTGGATCAATCAGGACAAGCCTTTCCTCGGCATTTGCATCGGTTATCAGGTTTTGTTCGAGTCCAGTGAAGAAACTCCCGGTGTTGAAGGGCTGGGAATCTACAAGGGACATGTGGAGCGGTTTCCTGAAATGGGGATCAAGGTTCCGCACATGGGCTGGAACAGTGTCCAGTTATGCGATAAAAAGGATGCCATGTGGCGAGGGATGGGAGATGATCCTTATTTCTACTACGTTCACTCCTACTATCCTTGTCCGGAAGATCCCGAACTGATTGCCGCGACAACTTCCTATGGTATCCCCTTCGCCGCGGCTATACGTCGCGGGCGTCTGGTGGCCACGCAATTCCACCCGGAAAAGAGCCAGCGCCTCGGCTTGCTCCTGCTCAAGAACTTCATGAACCTGTGATTTTGCGCTGAGGATGGAGCGGAGATGCCGTCTTCATTCAAAGGTGCTTATGATCAGACTGTGGATATCTTTCGCATGGAGGACATCATGCGACCCCTTTGGGGCAATGCAGAGTGGCCAGTCCTGTTCCTCGACGAGGTCACTGCCATGTGATCCGCGCACTTGGTTTCCATGGAGCGGGATGACATCCAGAAGCGCTCGGAAACCGAGCTTTTTTTTCAGAAGGAAGGTTCCGATTTTGAGTTTGGGACACCATAGCGAGGAATCCAGGAACAACTCTGCGGGGTCGTAGCCCGGCTTTCGGTGGATGTCTACGCAACGTGCAAAATCCGGAGCTCTCTGATCGTCCTCCCAATAATAGTAGGAGAACCACGCATCGGGTGACGAAACGGCGATAATATCCGCCATACGCTCGGCGGTAACCCTCGGAAGGCTCGCCATATCCATCTGCCGGATGTCGGCGATGCCGGGAGTCGTTTGCAGGAGTTCCATAACAGCGTCGCGCAGGGTGGCGTCATTGATGTAGATGTGGGCAGTCTGGTGGTCGGTAACGGCAAACACGCGCGAGGCTCCACAATCCAGCATATCGTGGCCCAGCTCCTCGCGGACGGTGATCCATCCTTTTTGGAGGAATAATCGATTGAGAGCAATATCGTGCGTGACCGGGGAGATGCCGTATTCGCTCAAGACGATAGGTGTGATGCCGCATTGTTCATAATATTCGATCAAGTCACTTACCAGCTCATCTGCTTCTCTGATCGCGAGCCTGGCTTCCGGTGCATCGGGGCCGAAGCGTTGCAGGTCGTAATCCAGATGGGGCAGGTACACTAAGCTCAAGTCGGGCCGGAAGCGACTCTCCGTCCAGCGGGCGGAGGACGCAATCCATTGAGACGAAGGGAGACCTGCTGCAGGCCCCCAGAAATACGGAAAGGGAAAGCGCCCGATATCCTTTTGTACCTCCTCGCGCAGCGCCATGGGTTGCGTGTATATATCGAACACCTTGCGTCCATCGGCGGGATACATCGGGCGCGGCGTCATGCTCCAGTTAACATCGGAATACATGTTGTACCACCAGAAGAGCTTGGCGCAGGTGAAATCCTGACCGTATTTTCTACGAAGAGTCTCCCATATTTTTTCGCCATGCACCAGTTTGTCGGATTGCTTCCAGAACTGGACTTCACTCATGCTGCGATTGTACCACCCATTGCCCGTGATACCGTGTTGTTCCGGAGAGAGGCCAGTCAGGTATGTGCTTTGTGCTGTGCAGGTGACGGCAGGGAAGGCGGGTTTGAAGGATGTACATGTTCTCATGGCTGTCCAGGCTGACAGACGGGGCATTCCGGATAGAATGCGGCGAGAAAGTCCGACCAGATCGATGACGGCAACGCGAGGGCGAAATGAATCCATGTCATGAATATGGGGCACGAATAGCTAACAAGTCCACCTTTCAATTTGTAATATCCGAGAAATGAGTCATCATGGCAGGCATGCAACGTCATGACAATCGCCAGACGGATGAACTCCGTCCCATTACCTTCGTTTCTGGCATCGCCCCGAATGCTACGGCTTCCGTCCTCGTTTCCTTTGGCAATACGAGAGTGATTTGTGCTGTGACTATTGAGGATGATGTTCCTCGTTGGATGAAGATTCAAAAAGTAGAAGGCGGCTGGCTGACGGCTGAATATTCCATGCTTCCCTATTCAACGCTCGATCGCAAGAAACGCGACATTAGCTCGGGAAGGCTCGATGGCAGATCCAGTGAAATCCAGCGACTCATAGGGCGTTCCCTCCGCGCCGCCGTTGATCTGGCAAAAATGGGGCAACGCACCATCTGGATCGATTGTGATGTCCTCCAAGCAGATGGAGGAACGCGCACGGCATCCATTACAGGGGCATCAGTGGCTCTCGCTATTGCTCTCAACAAGCTGGTTGCTGACGGCAAACTGGCTGAGAGTCCGATGAAACGGCTCGTTTCCGCCATCTCCGTTGGCATGCTGGAAGGCACCCCTCTGTTGGATCTTTGTTACGTGGAAGACAAGGATGCCGATGTGGATATGAACCTCGTCATGACCGATCGCGGCGAATTTGTCGAAATCCAGGGTTCCGGAGAAGAAGCCGTATTTACTGAAGAAGAAATGGACGCGTTGCTCAAGCTGGGACGCAAAGGTGTAAGGGAATTGACAGAATTGCAAAGGAAAGCGATAGAGGAAGCAGAGCGTCCCGATCCGGCTGCTTTGGAGGCTTTGAAGGATTGTTTTCCTCATCGTGCATGATTTCGATAAGAATTGACTTGTCTAATCGAAGAAATGTTTGTAGCGTAAATGAAATGATTGATGGGTCTTCCCCGTGTAGATCCGCACATGAAAACCATTCATTACTAAACTCATGAAAAACACACTCAATACGAGAACCAGGCGTCAGGGTTTCACCCTGATTGAATTGCTCGTTGTGATTGCCATTATTGCTGCGTTGGCATCCGTGTCCTACGGCCCGATCCTCAATCAGCTCAATAAAGGTGACCAGAACATGGCATTGCAGAACATGAAGCAGATCGGTGTCGGTCTCAATGATTTCTCCAATGACTACGGTGCATATCCTGACGATGAAACGGCTGCCCTCATCCAGGAACGCCAGCCGGAAATCAACTACGGTCCGATGACGGGTGAGTACTCCAACAACTACTTCCGCCAGCTCTTCACCAAGATGGACTCGGAAAAGAACTTCTACTGCAAGCTTCAGGGCGAAATGGGACGTACTCTTCCCGCTGCTGACGAAAAGATTGCTGGTGGCAAGGGCTTGACCAAGGGTGAATGCGGTTTCGCGTATGTGATGAAGGCCAACAAGAGCGGTCTTCCCGTGCCGGATACCCGTACTCCTGTTGTGCTGACACCCGTCTTTGAAGTTGGCGCTACTGGCGACGACGTGACATTTGATGCTGATAGCTTCCGTGGCAATGCCTTTGTTCTTCTGCTCGACCAGTCCGTGAGCAAAAAGGAAGTGAAGGAAACTGGAGTCAAGATCGAAGGCCTCTTCCCGGAAAACAAGAGAAAAGGTACTAGCACTGGTGACAAGTTCATCGTGCTTGCCCCCGAACTCTAATATTCAACATTCCAATTACTAATTTCCTCACTGAGGGCTGTGGCACACTGGTGTTACAGCCCTCAGTGGCGTTTACAGGGGGTGGAAGATCAACGATGATTTTTTGTCTTGATAAAGGTAGAAAAACAGTTGAGGATATGTTTAGATAAGATGATGAAAATAAACATTAGGTTGTTGGTTGCGTTTACTTGTGCCTTCTTCCTGTCCTCTCTTTCAGTGCATGCTGAAGTGCCTTGGGGGAAGGACGCTTCCGAGGCTTGCCGACAGGCAAAGGAGCAACATAAGGACCTTATGATCTTGTATAAAGGCAGTGATTGGGGCGCAAATGCTTCTAGGGATATTAGCAGGATGCTTAATTATGATCAATTGATGCTGCCACTGAAGGACAAGTTTATTTTTTTGGAATTGCCCAGCCCTCAATTCAGTGATGGGACAACCATGACCTTGCTTGTTTTGGCGGATGCTGAAAACAGACCGTATTTTTCCATACGTACTGCGATTCTGGACAATGGTCCGGATTGCTTTAAGGAAGAACTTGCTTACGCTGAAACATTGCGTGATAAATTCGAAGCACGTTTCAAGAAATTGGAGGGGCTTCAGGGGGAAGAGCGTTTCCGTCAAATGGGAGAAATTATCCAAAGCCAGGAACTGGGAACCATTTTAATGTGTAAGCCCTATACGGATTGGGCGAAAGAGCTGATGGCGCAGGACAAGGCGGATATCAGTGGATATGCGAAGTATAGGAAAATGAAAGATGGAGAATTTGCCCAGTGGCAGCAATGCCTGATAACACTCAATACTGAGGCTAGCCGGGTGTACGAGGCGGGGATGAGCTCCGCGGAGGAGGCCGCGCAAATCAAAAAAGTTTATCGATCCCTGATTGATAATCCCGATTTGACTCCCAAGATCAGATCTCTGATATGCTTTTCATCAATCATGTCGCTTGGAGTCAGTGAAACGATAGATACCAAATCACCTCAAGTTGTTGAAAAAAGGTTGAATGCCCTGATTCAGGAGATGAAAAAAATTGATCCGGGTAGTCAGGAGGCCTTTTTGGTAGAAAAGCTCCTGCCTGGCCTGGTGTGGTTCAATTATGCTGCAGAGCAGGGGAAAAATTTGATGGATACAGGGCGTTATGATGAGGCTCTTCTGGTTGTGAACACTGCCGAACAAAATGCCGGCTCCAGCATCCAGGCCGCGATCAATTTCAAAAAGATGCGTGGGAAAATCCTGATGATGAAGGGGGATATCGACGCAGGCCTGGCTATGATGAAGGAATCCGTGGACTTGTTTCCGTATTCCACCCAGGCTGATGATACGAACTATTTTATCAATCGCGTTCAGGAGAATAAGGATTTGATCCTTGAATTGTTGAAAGAACACCACCAAGGTAACAATTCCCGCTTCGAGGAGCTCCAGGAAATTATGGCGTTTGACGTCAAAATGGCCTTTGATATTTGACAATGCAGGCTCTTAGAGTTGCTCCATCATGGCGAGAGCTTCGCGGAGTCTTGCCGCGGGTTTTGCCTTGAGCAAGCGGGGGAACTTGTTGCTCAAGAGGATGTAGTCTCCGTTGCGAGTGAGCATGAGGCGTTGCCCGCTGATTTCAACTTGGGAAATTTGTGCCCGTGAGGCCAGAATCTTGATCTTCTGACAGATGAGAAGGTTCTCCGTTTCTGCGGGAAGTGGGCCGAAGCGATCTCGCCAGGCTCCTTCGATGACGGTGATTTCGTGAATTTCCCGGGCATTGGAGAGGTCTTTGTACGCGGCGATGCGGAGGCGTGATTCCTCCATGTAGCCCATGGGGATGAAGGCACCTATGTAGCTGGCATCGCGTTTGCCGACATCAGCGAGGCGCGCTTCGCTGAAGATGAGGAAGTCTGCCCGGAGTCCAGCATCGACGCGTGGGAGACTTTGTTGCCCCTGAAGTTGTTCGATTGATTGGCGGAGGAGCTGGCAGTAGAGGTCGAAGCCGATGGCGGAGATGTGACCGCTTTGCTGGGTGCCGAGGAGGTTGCCTGCACCACGGATTTCCAGATCGCGCATGGCGACTTTGAAGCCTGAGCCAAGTTCCGAGTATTGCTTGATGGCGGAGACTCGCTTGCGAGCGTCGTCCGTCGTCATGGAACTACGCGGGAGCATGAGGTAGGCATAGGCCAGGTGACCGGAGCGCCCGACGCGTCCGCGGAGCTGGTAAAGGTCGGCCAGGCCGAAGAGGTCTGCGCGGTCGATGATGATGGTATTGGCGTTGGGGATGTCGATACCGCTCTCAATGATGGAGGTGGCAAGGAGGATATCCGCTTCTCCGTGGACAAAGCTACGCATGACGACTTCCAGTTCATCCTTGGGCATCTGCCCGTGACCGATGACGATACGTGCCTTGGGGACGAGCTGCTGGAGCTTATCCCGGAACATTTCAATCGTTTTGACCCGGTTGTGGAGGAAAAATACCTGGCCTCCGCGTTCCATTTCCCTCTGGATAGCGGTGCGGATGATGCGCTCGTCATAAGGGCAGACGCTGGTTTGCACCGGGAGGCGGTTGACGGGAGGCGTTTCAATGGTACTCATATCGCGGGCTCCCATGAGGGCGATGTAGAGCGTGCGCGGGATGGGTGTGGCGGAGAGGGTGAGAACATCAATGCCTTGGAAGAGATCCTTGAACTTTTCCTTGTGTCGGACTCCGAAACGCTGCTCTTCGTCGATGACGACGAGGCCGAGATTTTTGATTTTGACGTCTTCCGAGACGAGTCGGTGGGTACCGATGACGATATCGACGGAACCGCTGGCCAACCCGGCGATGATGGATTTGACGTCTTTGGCCGGTGTGAAGCGGCTGAGCATTTCAACGCGAATGGGATACTCGCTCATGCGAGAGCGGAAGGAGCGGAGGTGTTGTTCGGCCAGAACCGTCGTGGGCACAAGGACAGCAGCCTGCTTGCCGCCCGTGACGCATTTGAAGGCGGCGCGGATGGCAACTTCTGTTTTACCGAATCCGACATCGCCGCAGATGAGTCTGTCCATGGCCTTGGAGGATTCCATGTCGGCTTTGGTTTGCGAGATGGCGCGGAGCTGATCCGGTGTTTCGCGGTAGGGGAAGGAGTTTTCGAATTCCCACATCCAGTGGTTGTCTGGCGGATGGGGGTAGCCGGTGTCCATGTTGCGCTTGGCCTGGATTTCCAGCAGGTGCGCCGCATAATCGGCCACGGCTTTTTCCGCGGATTTGCGAGCCTTTGCCCAGCGAGTATCGCCCAGCCTGTTGAGATCGGGCGCTTTGTTGCCCAGCCCGATGTAACGGCAGACGAGATGTGCCTGGCTGAGTGGGACGTGGAGGATGGCGTTGTCCTTGTAGAGGATTTGCATTTCCTCGTCGCCGGTGTCGTCCGAAGTAGCGATGCGGATGAATTTGCCAATGCCATGCGTTGTGTGAACGACGAGATCTCCGGGATTGATTTCGCGGAGCGATGCCTGGGATCGTATTTTGCGTGCTTGCTCTTCACGGTCGGCACGTTTGCGAGCAGCGGCGGCCTGATATCTGCCGAAAAGCTCTGATGACGAGAGGATGGCAAGCCGAGCGGAGGGGATGATGAACCCGTGGGGTAGATCTCCGCGGAGGAAGTCCGCTTCAAGCAGGATGGTGTGCTGGCCACTGATTTCGCGGAAACGTTCTTCTTCTCCGGCATTGGGAAAGAAGATTGCGACGTGCCAGTCTTTTTCCTTCCACTCAGTGAGCTGGCGTGCCGCCAATTCGCGCTTCAGTTCCTGCATGACGAAGTCACCGGCTTCGAAGGTGCCAAGCGGGTTCTCAAGGATGGCGTTGGAGAAGTTTTCGGTACCCTCGGCATCATCCGGAGGAGCCTGAAGAATGGCGAGGTCACCTGGCTCGGCACTGAAGGGGGTGGTGATGACGATATCGTCCGGGGTGATCCAGGAGCGCAGAGGTGCTTCGGATGGCTTTTCCCGGAACATGAGGAGCACTCTTTGCGGTTTGCGGAAGGATACCTGAGTGTCGATGTCGAACTCTCGCAGGGATTCGATTTCATCGTCGAAGAATTCCACGCGTACAGGGTTGGCTGTCTGCAAGGGGAAGACATCGATGATGCCACCACGTTTGGACCATTGGCCTCGGGAGATGACTTGCGGCACCTGTTCGAAGCCGTTGTCGATACAGCGCACAATTAAAGCATCAGGTGTGAGCTTCATGCCTGCCGTCAGGACTATGGAGTCGCCTTCTTCGGCTTCCATACAGGGCGTTTTGTCATTCAAGGCCTGGCGCGTCAATACGATGACCTGTGAGCCTTGGGTGGAGGCGATTGTCTGCAGGATATTGAGGCGTTCGGCAGTCAGATCAGGGTCAGGCAGGTTACCCGGCACAAGCTCCTCTTGATCGGGCAGGAAGAGCGGCCGTTTGATGCCCCAGGTGTACAATTGTGAATGAACGACTTCCTGGGCTTTCAGATGAGGTGTAACCACCCAGATTCTTTTCCCGGCGGGGATACTGTGGATTGCGAGTGCTACGGCGAAGGGCACCCCGCATTGATCTGTGTGATCCAGCAGGGCAGGAACCTCATTTTTATCTCTGTTCGACAAGCGGGCAAGGGCCTCCCGAAAACCGGGGGCCTGCTGAACGCGTTGGATGAGAGAAGGGATATCCATAGCAAGATACGAGCAATCCAGACGTATGGTTCATAGGCCTGAACACATGCTGGTTCAAAGGTGGACTGCGTCATTCTCCTTCCATATCTGCAGCCTGTTTCAGGAAATCGTTTAAATTGTTTTCCTCTTCCTTGGCGAATGATACTTTGATGCCATTTTTACCCCAAAATTTGATGACATCATCAGAGAGCTCTTCCCAGGTTCTTCCATCCAGTAGAAGTTGGTGTGACGCCTTCATGCTGGCACCAATTTGAAGAGCACGGACGAATTTTTTGATGCGTTGTGCATCTCCTTGTCCGTCGCCGTGATAAAAGTAATAGGTGATCAGCAAGGCGGCTCCGTACTTCAAGCTTTCATTCTGATCATGGTTGAACGCAGAGTAGCTCATTGTCATCAGCGATTTCAGAGGAGCCAATGTGATGTTTTTGGTAAGTTCCAATCCATTTTGTCCACTCAGTCCGTTGTCTGTGATATAGGAGATGATGGCGTGCTTGTTGTCCTTGAAATTGTATCTTCCATTTCTGTAGGGCGTGCATCCGAGGTATTGGGAGGCTCCTTCGCTGAACCAGGGTTGGCTGGTGACTTCCGCCCGCATGAGCATGTGTGTGATTTCATGCGTCAGTGCGGAGGAATCGCCATCTTTGTAGTTGATGGTGTATGATTTCCCGGTTTGCTTGATCTCCAGCGATTCAAAGGGAACGATGACGTAGCCGTATTTCCGCGGAGTTTTGTCCCAAATCTGGCAACCTCCGCTGTTGGGCAATCCTCCAGCCTGGAGATAATCTTCTCGATTTTCAAAGAGGAAGACCCGGAATTTTTCATCGGGATCGGAGAGCGGGGCATTGTTGAAGGGGAGGACCCGATTCGCTTCGTATGTGGCCTCGAAGATTTGGGAGAATCGTTTTACGACAGCCTCGGTGATTTTGGCGTCACTAATAAATTTGAAGTGTGGAGTTCCGAAAACGTAGTGGCCGGGAGCTTCCGAAATGACTTCGATTGGAATATCCGTATCGATGTTGGACTCGGTCGGCCAGGGATCGGAGAAATTGTTCCCTTCCAGCATGCTTTCTTTCAGGATATTTCGATCATGCTGAGTGAGTTCCTCTTCATCTATGAAGCGGCTTTTCCCTCCTTCCTCAAGGATATGTATGCCATCGTCGGTAAATTCGATGAATTCTCCGCGTATTTTTCCCTCAATTGTGTCCCATTCCTTTGGTGTCTCCGCATGTGACCATGAGATGAAAGATGCAGTGAGAAGTACATAGTACGCCCAGTATTGCCGTTTCATAGCTCGGGTGGCAGGAAAGGTCAGGTGCCGAATTCGATAGTTACGCCATTGCGTTTCCAGAAGGAGGAAATCTCGTCTGAGAGCTTTTTCCAGTCTCTGCCATCAAGCAAAAGTTCGCGGGCAATATCCGGGGTGGCGCCTTTTTGAAGAGCCTGGATGTATTTTTTAATTCGCGCGGCATCGCCTTTACCATCCACATGGTAGAAGTAGTACACGAGGAGTGGAGCAAGGCCATAGTGCTCGTCGGCGGAGGGGCCAGTAGCGAAGCTCGGGTAATCCATGGTCATGAGCTTTTCAAGCGAGACAGTCTTGATGTTTTTGCCCAGGTTGCGCCCGCGCTTTTTTTCAATGCCGAATGCGGTGACTGCCAGGACGATGGGGCGGCGATTGGTTTTGAAAGTGAATTTTCCTGTCCGGTAGGGGCTCAGACCGACGTATTCGGCGGAGCCTTCGCAGAACCATGCCTCCTCTTTGGTCTCATTGGTCATGAGGAGGTGGGTGATTTCATGGATCAGAGTTTTGATGTCGTCATCCTTGTAGTCGATGGCGTAGGCCTTGCCTAGTTTTTTGACACCGAGTGATTCGAAGGGGACGATGACTCGGCCGAATTTACCCATTTCCGGGCGCCAGATTTGCATGCCGGCAGATTGTGATGTTCCTCCCGCCTTGTGATAGTCGGCTCGTTTTTCGTAGAGGAAAGCCTCGAATTTGTAGTCCGGATCGGAGATCGGGGCGTTGTTCAGAGGGAGGACGCGATTAGCTTCGTAGGTACCCTCAAAGATGAAGGCCAGGCGTTTGATAACGCCTGAACCGATGCGGGCATCGCAAGTGAAGCGGAAGTGGGGCGTTTCGTAAATGTATTTGTCCGGGCCGTTTTCGACAGTTTTAACGTCGAATTCTTCACTGACTTCTGCTTCATCCGGCCATGGAGCGGAGAAGTTGGGCTGTCCGGGTTTGTTTTGTTCCTCTATCCAGGCACGGTCTTCCGGGGATAGGGAATTGAGCGGGATTTGAGTGGTTTTTTTGTTGGGGAGCTGGATGGTGACGGATGTCTTGTCGGCAGAGACAAATTCCGCCGTGATAGTTTTACCAGACGTGTTGGTCCAGGTTCGCGATTCTGCAGAAGCATGCCAGATGGTTACCGCTACGAGCCCGAGAATGAGTGCGGGAATGCGCATAAAGGATAGAGTTTTTGGAGGTGGAGGAAGGCACTGTGACCCGGGGAACCAATGGGGTGGTACCCCGGGCAGGACTAAGTCAATCCGTCAATTTATATGACTCTTCCAATATATGGCACATTTTTGGATGAGAACAAGATGGAAAAGAATCATTTTGCTGTTTTTTGAAATTTATTGCCGTTCTGCATGATTTTTTCCATCTTTCATCCTGACTTACTAGTATTTTTGTGGCTTGGGCAGGAAGATCAGCAACATGCCGCAGACGAACATGAGGCATCCAGCCAGGGCAAGGGTTGTCGTCAGCGGAATTCCCTGATCCTTGAACCAGCCTCCGAAGAAGGAGATCAATGCTCCAACGCCTGCGGATGTCAGGTTAAGCAGACCATACCCGGTAGCGGAGTAGCGTTCGTTGATGTGGGAACGCAGGATGGGCATGAGCGTGGCATCCATACAACCTTGGGCGATCCCCTGAGTGGCGATGAAGGCAAGCATGAGAGTGAGCGGTACCTGGATGTCCAGACCAAAGATGCCGGGAACCAGCGCCAGAACGATCAGGGGCCCAGCTATACTGAAGGAGATACCTGGGACGAGAGCGCGTGCCTTGAGGTTGTGGCGGTGCCAGGCATCAGCGATGAAGGCACCAGCAATGACGGCTGCGTACTTGGCAAGGGAACTCCACAGCGTAGCAGCAGGTCCGGCTTCACCGGCTGTGAGTTTGTAGGTATCCTGAAGGAGAGTGGGGTACCAGGTAAGCAGGAACCAGTTTCCGGCTCCGGCGAAGGCGACGACGCCTAACAGCATCCACATGGCGCGGCCACGGAGGAGCTGGGAGAGAACCTGGAAGGATGAGGCGGTTTCGTTGGGTTCCAGTTCGCTGGCAAGCTGCTTTTTCTTTTCGGGCGTGTTGGCCTGTTCGGAGGCCACCTTGGACGGGTCTTTGAGGAAGACGATGAGGACGAATGCGTAGAGCACACCGATCAGGCCGAAGAGAGCGAAGGTCATGCGCCAACCCACCCAGTCGGACATGGTGCCGCCGTATCCGGCCAGTGCCATGCCGGCGTAAATGCCGCTCATGTGGATACCGGTAGCGATGGAACGGGTGTTGCCCCGGTGGAAGTCGGTAATGAGGGCGAGGGCTGCAGGGATGTAGAAGGCTTCGCTGATTCCCATGGCGGAGCGAGCGATAAGCAAGCTTGTGTAGTCTTGTGCGTGGCCTGTCCACCAGGTGACGGTGGACCAGACGACGAGCGAGCAGAGGATGACGATGCGACGGCTATAGCGGTCGGCAATGAAACCGCCAACCGGGCTCAGCAGGGCATAGATGAGCAGGAAGACGGAGGTTACCATGCCGAACTGGCTTTCGGACATGGCGATGCTTTCAGTGATGGGCTCGTGCAGGGCTGAAAGCAGCTGGCGGTCAAAATAGTTGAGCATTACTACGACCCACAGGAGGCCGACAGCGATCCATGCCCATTTGCCAGGTTTGGTGGTGGGATCAACCAGGACGCTGATACTTTTGACACCATTTTTAATAGCGCTGACAATGATGATGAGAAGGACGACGGCCATGAGGCCGAGCACAAGGGTGTCGATCATGCCGGAATGGGCTTTGAAGTCGAATGCACTGGTGGCAATGAGGTTCATGATAGAAGAGTTCATAGCAGGGAGGTGAGTTGGAGAGTTTACAGGGTGTAGGATGCGGAACCAGTGATGGCGGTACGGATGCCGGGATGAGTCTCACCACTGATGGTGAGGATGTCTCCACGGTAGATGACGGCAGGAGCCGTTGCTATGCCGATGGGCCATTGACCGATTTTGTTCCAGGTATTGGTGGCGGGGTCAAAGGAGTAGATGGTGTTCGATTGGCCGGGATGAGTGGACGGAGCCTTGTTTTGCAGTGTGGCGCGGTAGTAGTTGCCGGGATCGCCAGCAATCAGGAGGATGGTTCCCTGAGGGGAAATAGGAGCAGGGTTGGCGGACGCGACGAGGGTTTCGGGGATGTCGGAGGTTGATTTTGTGTTCCACTGACGCGTGGCTGTGTCGAAAGTCTGGACGGAGCTGAGGTAGTTGCGTTCTGCCTGCCCCTTTGCATCAGGCGTCAGAGAACAGCCGCCCATGACGAATATTTTGCCCTGTGTATAAGCTCCAGTGGCAAGGATGCGTCCGGGGCCTGGCATATCGGGTAGTTTTTCCCATTGCGGTGAGGGGGTGTCCAGCTTGAGGGAATACATGGAGTTGAGGGCCTCCGTAGAGTCGGGTGCCAATTGTCCTCCGATGAGATAGAGTGTGTTTCCAGCCAGGGCGAAGGCCGGGTAGGCTACCGGGTGAGGAAGGGAAGGCAGTTCCTGGATAGTTGTTTTACCGTCGTTTTTGAGGGAGACGATCATGCAGTCCTTCAAATGGCCGCTGCTATTGCAGCCTCCGGCAATGACGAGTCCACGCGGTGTTCCGGCAAAGGCCGCATATCCGAGAGGGTGAGGGAGTTGCCCGGCTGAGCTCCAATGTCCATCCCGGAGCAGGTAGATGTCGTCGTGGAAAACTTTTTCGCCTCGCTCGGCAGCTGTTTTGGCACCAGGTATGGCGTGAGGGAAGTTGGCCCCTCCCGCTGCAAGAACGATTTCCTGCTCTCCCTGATCCGGGAGGGTTGCCGCCACCATGCCAGCGCGTCCGATGGAGTCGGGCAGGGCATCTATCGCATGGTGAGAGGGTGAAATTCGAGGTATTTCGGCAAGTGCAGGCACTGTCGTTGTTCCGAGGAACATGACAGCCAATAGTTGAGCGATTGGTAAATTCATGGGAGGGAGTCTGCATGTTTCTATCATTGATTGCAGGCACTGTCATGGAGAAAAGAAATTCTTGCACAAAATTGTTTTCCGGTGACGCTTGAAGAGTAGAAACGAAAATATCAGGTTTGTGTTCGTTTTTTGCCGTATAAAATCATATCAAGTCCTTTCTGGGGTAATTTTGAATGATTTTACTTCAGGCAGACTCTATTACTTTAAGTCAGGGTTTCACCCTCAACAATTCAGCCCACGATCTACCAATGAATATATTACATTCAACGCTCCTTTTGCTGACATGTTCATGCATGCTCGTATCTGCCGAGGACATGCCCTTGAAAGACGGGCGGATCCTTCACGATGTTAATATCCTGGAACAAGGTGTCGATTATGTGCGCGTGGCTCACAACGAAGGTATTTCCCGCGTGTATGCTACGAATTTGACGAATGACTGGCGAGAGAAACTGCATTTACTTCCTGAGCAGGTGGCTGAAAAGAAGAATATGCTTGCTGCCCGGAATGAAGAGAATGCCCGCCAGCAAAAGGAAAGAGATCTCCAGTTGCGGGAGTCCCTTTCCGAAGCGGAAAAGATGCCTCGTTATATTCGTGGAACGGATATTTTGAAGATGGTTTCGGCCTATGCCACGATGGATTCCCTTGAGGCAGAGGCGGCTGCCCTGCGCTGGAATATGGCTGAAGCAACGCGCGTTGGAATGAGTGATCAGGCAGAATATTTCAAGGTGCAACTTGTCGCCTTTGAACCGGGCTTGACTGCTCTGCGCGAACGCCGGGAGGAAAATACCCGGCGTATGATGGCCATGCATTCCGAATATGAAAAGGCGCTGAATGCATCCAATGAAAAGATGGCTCAGCTTTCTTCCCAGATCAGCACGATTCGTCAGGATTTGAAGGAAGTCAGCACTCGTCCGACTGAAACCAAGGTGGTGTACAGAGAACCCTACTACACGACGCCTCGGATTGTGGTGCCGGCAGTACAACGTGAAACAGTGATTGTTTCTCCTCCCCGCAATATCTGCCCGCCGTCCCGCCCGGTCAATGTTTCAACCACGCGGAACACGATCTCCGTTGGTCCTGGCACCAGCTTCCCATCGTCGAGCGTGCGTCCGGCAACAGTGACACCAGCTGTGGTGCATCCCGCCAAAGTGACGCCCGCTATTGTTCAGCCTGCGAGGAGATTTGAGAAATAATAGGTATGCGGGTGATGTGCCCTTGTTCGAGCCGGGCGAGATGGGTGAACCCCGTTTCTTGGGCGAGAGCAAGAGCTTGGTCGAACCTGTTGCCGATATCTTTCGGATCGTGGGCATCGGAATTGATGACGAGCGGGATGCCTGCTTCACTGGCGAGACTGAGAAATTCCTGTGACGGGTATTGTTCCTTACAGGGTTTGGTCCACCCTGCCGTGTTGATTTCCAGTACGGAACCTGCATCCGCCATGGCCTCGATGACGGGGATGTAATATCGCTTCAAGTCTCCGCCGGGTCTGTGCCCGAATTTGCGGATAAGGTCAGCATGCCCCATGATCGTAAATTGGCGTGAGCGCACCATGTCCAGATAGAGTGCCCAATAGTGATCCCAGGTCTCTTCGATATTGGCTTTTTCCCAGAAGGCCATGTGGAGCGGGTTGTCGAAGTCCAGCTTGTTGCCAAGGTAGTGGACGGAACCGATGAGGTAGTCCCAGTTCCGCAAAGACTGAAGGTGGGCGATCCATGGTTCGATACCAGGTACCCAGTCGCACTCCAGACCACAGCGGATTTGGAGACCAGTTCCTTGGGCGAGTTGTTGGGCTTCTTCGATCCAGTCGTAGTATCGTGGCAGATCCCTGGAGAGCATGCGCCAGTCGTCAAAGGGCTCGTCCGGCATCGGGGCGTGATCTGCAATACCATATTCGGCAAGATCGGCTTTGAGGGCAGCCTGGACGTATTCCTGGACGCTGCCCGTGGCATGCAGGCACAGCGGAGTGTGGGTGTGGTAATCAGTCAATTTCATCGCCAACGGCAGGGTAGCAAAAAAGAATGCACATTCAATTTGCAACTTTGAAAATATGTTCTATACTCTAAGCAGACAATTTGAAGGTTCATGAGCGAATATTCTGCACATTTTTCGAGTAACGGGTTGACTCTCCCGCTTTTGGAACATCTGAAGCGCCACCCGAAGCGTTTGGTTTTTCCTGAAGGCGAGGATATCCGTCTGCTTCAGGTCGCCGAATATCTTGTCGAACAGGAAGCGGTTATACCCATTTTGTTGGGACGCCGCGAAATCATCGTCAATATGGCGAAGGAAGCGGGGATTTCCCTGCGATTTGTTCGCATCATCGAACCCGAAAAGAGTTCCGATTTCGACCTCTTTTGCGAGCGTTTCGCCCGCGTGGAAAAGATGAAGGGCAATGATCCCGGCAATGTGCGCGAGATGATGAAGTCCCCCTTTAATTTTGCTTCCATGATGGCCTTGTACGGTCAGGCTGATGCCGTACTTGCTGGTAATCTGCATGGTAGTGCTCCCGTGTTCCGCGCTGTGTCGCGGTACAAGAAAGCTCCGGAGCAGGGCAACCCTCTGTTTGCCATTAGCGTTGTGGTTTGCGACCATCTCAAAAAGTTCGGAGGCGATGGTATCTTCTTTATCGCCGATGCGGGGATTGCCCCTGTGCCGGGCGTATCTGACATGGCCTACTATGCTGTGGAAACGGGCAAGATGGCTTGCCACGTGCTGGGGCATCCAGTTCAGGTATCCATGATTAGCGCTTCGACGAATGGTTCCATTCCCGGGGTGCCGTCTCAGCGTGCGCATGCTGCAGCCGCTCTGGCTCAGAGCCAGCTGGATCACCTCAATCTCCGTGAACATATTACGGTGGAAGGCGAAATCCAGATTGATGCTGCTCTTTCCCCCGAAGCCTACAATATGCGTGTTCAACATTCCGTGTTGAGAAAACCGTCCGATGTTTTGATTTTCCCGACGCTGGATTCTGCCGATATTGCTCGCCGTCTCCTGTCCATGTTGCCTGGCGTCAGTGAATACGGCATGGTGATTCAGGATGTTTTGTTCCCGATTGCAGAAGTACCTCGTCTGGCAACGCTTGACCAGATTTACGGTGCCGCCCTGCTGGTAGCTAATGAAGCCATTCAGTTCCACGATCTGTACCCGAACGGGCAGGCTCTGCTCTATTGAGTTGCTTGGCTCCTTTGCCCTGTGGTTATTGAGGCAGGATGTTCAGGCGGTGCTCCTTGCGTAAGGCGAGTAGCCCGCCGGGCAATGATGTGCGGGATGGGCCATTGATGTCTAGAATGTTCAGAGTGCGTTCCACGCATTCTTCCGTGATATCGGGTACTCCCTTGCTTTTCAGGAAGCGGAAGATGGCTGCCTTTTTGAGCTCGGCAGGCATGGCGTTGATCTTGGGGAGGAAGAGCCTGCCTTGAGTATCTGTCAGCTCCATCATGTCGAGGGCTTGGCTGAGTGCTGCTTCCTGTTCTTCACCGAGCCGGACGCTCCTTGTGATGATGGGGATGACATCGCGTTTAAGGATGGATGACAAGGCAGGGAGGATGTTCTGTCGGATGGCATTGCGAACAATATCGGTTTCCGCATTGGTTTCATCCTCCTGCCAGCAAATCTGCCTGTCGGTGAGCCACTCCGTAATATGCTGGCGCGATGTGCCAAGCAAAGGGCGCAGGACGGTCATGCCTCCCGGCCAGGTGGCGACGGGCTTCATGCCGCGAAGGAATGATGTGCCCCGGCAGAGGTGGAAGAGGATTGTTTCTGCCTGGTCGTCGCGGTGGTGAGCCAAGGCAACCATGGAACCTGGCATGTGCTGGTGCCATTTGGCGAAGCATTCCTGGCGCAATTTCCGCGCGGCGGTTTCCACTGAAATTCCATCGCGTTGGGCAATGCGAGGGACATCCATGTACTCGACCATGAAGGGAATGCCGAGTTTCCGTGCATATGTTTCCGTGAAGCGCGCATCGGCATCAGCCGTGCATTTCCTGATGCCGTGGTGGACGTGGCAGGCGATGGGGCGGCACCCCGGTAGCTCGGCAAGAAGGGTGAGCAGGGCGATCGAATCCCGCCCCCCACTGACGCCAACGAGAATGGGAGCCTCCGAGCCCAAGAGGGGCAGGGTTTCCGATTCCAGCTTGGGCGGGGAAATGGAGGGATGATCCGAGTTCATCAGGAGGCGTAGCCGGTTGGTGATAAACGGGTCAGGCTGGATCGACCCTCTCCAGTGTGGAGACGGCTTTCAGGAAGCTGCCAGCAGGCCATTGGCCGGGGGCTGCTGCATATTGCCCGAGGTAACCATAGATGAGGGATGATCCGCACTGAGCATAGAGCAGACGTGAGGTAGGACCTAGTGGCCCCATGCCCATGACGGCCATTTCTCCCGATTTTTGAGCTAAAAGCTGAGTGCCGACGAGGATGTCCTTCGGCTGGCGAACGGCAAAGGCAAATTTGACGATGTCCGCGCCAAGGGAACGGGCCTTGCGTTCGTGTTCGACCAGATCGTGAAGCTCAGGGGTTTGCTGGAAGTCGTGGGCGGAGGCGATGATCTTGACCGAGGCTTTCCGCGCGGTGGCGATCAGTTCCTGGGCCTGTTCCATGTGGGCAATTTCGATGTCGATGGCGGTAGCGTGGGGGATGGTCTGCAATAACTGGGCCACGCGGGTGTCCGTTGTCATGGGGCGGATGCCTCCTTCTTCTGATGCTCGAGCTGTGAACAGGAGGGGGATGGAGGGGCGGAACTCCAGGATTTCTCCTAGCGTGATACTTTCTGGCAGGGCATCAAGGCGAAGCTCCACCCAGTTGCAGGTGTCGGAAAGATCTTTGTTTTTCAGGGAAACCCACTCTTCCCACACTGTTGCTGTACCCACAACTTTCGTTGTAGGGTGGATGGAGGATGTCCTGTAGTCCTTGTTCATGAATGCAAAATCTCAAATGATGGACGAAAGGTCAATTGATTCCGTCGTGGGAATGAATGGAAGCAAGGCGTGCGACGAGTTCGCGGACGGCGGCGCTGATGTCTGGCTGCTGGAGGAGCCATGAGACGATGACGACGCGTTCTGCCCCGGCATCAAGGACGGACGGGAGCGTCTGATCATTGATGCCTCCGATGCAGAACATCGGAAAGTCCGCCGGGAGAGCTGATTTGGCATATTGGATGTCGTGGATGCCGATGGCAGGGCGCCCCGGCTTGGTATTGGTCGGGAAGAGGGGGCCAAAGCCGATGTAGTCCGCTCCTTCCTGAAAGCCGGCAATCGCCTGTTCCGGGCTATGGGTGGATCTGCCGATGATTTTGCCCGTGCCAATGAATGCACGTACAGCTGCCAGATCGGGCGTATCCTGGCCGATGTGGACTCCGTCGGCATCACACGCCTTGGCAATTTCCGGATAATCATTCACGATGAAGATGCAATTGTACTGCTTGCACAAAGGAGCCAATTGCGTAGCAAGCTCCAGAATGACAGCATGATCCACTCCTTTGGCTCTGAGCTGAAGGATGCATAGCCCTCCCTCCAAAAGCCGGATCGCTACATCAAGGGCACATTCATGGCTGACGTAGCCCAGGTCGAGGATGCCATAGAGCTGGCAGGTATCGAGGATTCCAGAGGGGTTCATGAGGTGGGATTGTACTCTGACTCTGCTAAAACTCAAGCTCTGCCAAGGTGCGCTCGCATGAAAAGCCGGCAGAGATCGATATTGAACAGGGCTCGGATGCCTGCTAATATTGAAGGAAGAAAATATATGACCATGTTTCCCCATCTTTTTTCAGAGCGAGGCCTGTCTTTGGACCGTTTGCGAGCCTTGGTCGAGGTTGCTTCGGCGGGCAGCATTGCCCAGGCCGTGCATGGAGATCCGACGTTGCAGAGCCAGTATTCCCGCCAAATAAAGGAATTGGGGGAATTTTTCGGGGCGGAGCTGACGCGTAAAAAAGGGAGATCTCTCGTTCTGACGGCAGAAGGTGAGGAACTGGTACGAATTGCCCGAGAGTCGATGCGTGCCTTGGAGAACTTCAAGTGCCGGACGCGCAACAGTATGTACCGTTTTACGCTGGGGGCGGGTGATAGCCAGCATGTCTGGATGGTTGTTCCGGTCTTGTCCGATATGGTTCGACAGGGGCTGCCATGGCAGTTTTCCTTTAAGAACCTCCGCAATTCGGAAATTTCGAAGGGGCTGTTGGATATGGAACTCGACTTTGGCATTATCCGTTCGAGCTCTCTATCCTCTGACCAACTGGAAAGCCACACGATTATGACGGTTTCCTACTCCCTGTACGTGCCTAGAGGCATGGTACCCGCCGGGAGGGAAAAGGACTTCAAATGGTTGATGGAGAACAGGCCGATGACGACGCTGACTAGTGACACGACCTTCCACGAGATGCTTGTCGCGTGCCTGCGCAATCTGGGAATTGACAGTGAAGCTCTGTGTGGCACTCAATCCTTCCCCTTTGCTGCTCGCCTTTTGCGCTCCGGGACGTACATGGCTATTCTTCCGCACACGGCAGAGAGAGACTTTGATGATTCGATTCTGAAGGTCGAATGTCCAGATCTGGCTCCTCTGAATCGAGAGTTTTCCCTGGCCTGGAATCCTAGGCTGATCAAGGTACGCCCAGTTGCCGAGCGGGTGATTGCCTTTTTCCTCAAGCAACTCAAAGGCGTGTGAACTGAGTGGCCAGGGCATGAAAAAACCGTCGGACATGTCTGGCATGCCGACGGTTTTTCAAGTATTGCTGTGTTCAGAAAAGCGGGTGCTTATTTAAGGTAGCTTCCCACGATCATGCGGGAGCGGGCGCGTGCTCCCTGGATGCGGGCCTGCAGTTCCTGACGGTAGGCGTCCATATCGCGGATGGGGGATTGAGCTACTCCAGAGATCATGGCTGCCTGGGCGACAGACGGGCATTGCCAATCGATGATTCGGGGATCCAACGGCTTGGGAATGACGTAGTCGATACCGAAGCTGAAGGCTTCTCCTCCGTAGGCATCAATGACTTCCTGCGGGACAGGTTCCTTGGCGAGGTCGGCAAGGGAACGGGCGGCAGCAATCTTCATGGGCTCATTGATGCAACGGGCGTTGACGTCAAGGGCTGCGCGGAAGATGAAGGGAAAGCACGAAACGTTATTGACCTGGTTGGGCCAGTCGGAGCGGCCGGACCCCATGATGCAGTCCGGACGTGCCTTTTTAGCATCGCGGTAGGTGATTTCCGGATCCGGGTTGGCACAGGCAAAAATGATGGGGGAATCTGCCATGGAGCGTACCATGTCCTGGCTGAGGATGCCCTTGGTGGACAATCCCAGGAAGACATCGGCGCCACGCAGGGCATCTTCCATCGAACAGTCGTGCGTTTGCGCGAACTGGGCCTTGGTGGAGTGCAGATCGAGGCGGCCGGCCTGGATGAGCCCCTTGGAGTCGAACATGAAGATGTTTTCACGGCGGATACCGAGGGAAATGTAGAACTTGGCGCAGGCAATGCCGGCTGCTCCAGCTCCGACGACGACGACGCGCATGTCTTCCAGGCGGCGGTTGGTCAGTTCCGAAGCGTTGAGGAGGGCTGCGCCGGAGATTACGGCGGTGCCATGCTGGTCATCATGGAAGACGGGGATGTTCATTTCAGCGCGGAGGCGTTCCTCCAGCATGAAGCATTCCGGGGCTTTGATGTCCTCCAGATTGATGGCGCCAAAGGTGGGCTCCATCGTTTTGATGACTTCGATCAATTTTTCAGGTTCGCGGACATTGAGCTCGATATCAAAGACATCGATGTCGGCAAAAACCTTGAACAGAAGTCCTTTGCCTTCC
Organism: uncultured Akkermansia sp.; assembly: GCA_964448375.1. GTDB lineage: Bacteria > Verrucomicrobiota > Verrucomicrobiia > Verrucomicrobiales > Akkermansiaceae > Akkermansia. Next base: position 129,936 of record CAYVAI010000002.1, on the reverse strand, counting down.
ATGACCGGTTTAGCTGCATCCGGGCCGATGTTGCCGAGTCCCAGGACGGCGGTACCATTGGTAATGACGCCGACGAGGTTGGATTTACCCGTGTAGAGGGCGCTTTGGGTTGGGTCTTTTTGAATACGCAGGCAAGGTTCGGCAACGCCCGGGGAATAGGCGAGTGTCAAATCTCTCTGCGAAAAGGCAGACTTGCACGGCAGGGTTTCCATCTTGCCGGGTCTGGGCTGTGCATGATACTCGAGAGCATCAAGCTTAAGGTCGGATGACATGGTGTTATCGAAGTAAATTTGATCTGAGCCTCTCAAAAGCCACAGGAGTATTCATAACGCAAGATCAAAATTTGACATTTGTTGAAAAAAGTTGTTTCGTTCACTTGCCGTATGTATCCAGTGAAAAAAATGTGAGTATTGTAAGGCAAGAGGCTTTCTCAGGCATATTCTTCGATGTGGAGGCACTCCGGCAAGCTGGAGATGCACGCTTTTTCTTCTTCATTGGCAATGAAAAGTGCCGTGGAGAGGATTTCGCCAATGGTTCCGTTTTCGGTGATAACGGAGAGGTGTCTCTTCCCGGTGACGAAGTGCCGGGAGTCTGGGCGTATCAGGTGTTGGCGGTGATGGGTATTGTTACCGGACGTCGTCAGACACTGGTCGTGAAGGGTGCATTCCAGGGGGGAACCCTGTTCTGTTTTTGTTGCCCCTCCCATGCCAATGAGCCATCCGTGGCCATAGGGCTGGTTGCCGATGGCCAGCACGGAACTGTTGCCGAAGTTGATCAAGGCTTGCTGAATACCCTCCCGGAGGAGGAGTTCCTTACAGGCGTCCACGGCGTACCCCTTGGCAAAACCGCAAAGATCGAGAATGAGGTCGGGGTGATGGCGGATGACGGTGTGATCTGTAGTGAGTTCCCAGAAATCCATCAGCGGACATTTGTCTGCCGTTGGTGATTGAATGGTGATGTCGAAGAGCCCCTGGGTACGCTGGTGCCATTCCCGGCATGTGGCCAGGATATGGGCAAGTTCCTGAGGGATGTCCAGGGCTCGGCCAGCGGGTATGGTATTGATTTCGGCTAGAAGGCTCCCGGGATTGAAGCGATTCATCAAATTTTCCAGCCTGTCCGTTTCATCGGCCAGCAGGGTTGTGAGGCGGGTTGCCTCCTGTTCATCCGGGCCGCATAGCAGGATGTCCATGCGCGAGTGCATGGATTCAAACCAGGAGTAAGAGACGGCCGTTTGATTCGGAAGCGTTTTGTGAATCAATGGATAATACATGACCGATGCAAAGATGGGCGGATGCCTGCAGGAGGCATCCGCCCTCGGTTGAGTGAGGTTCGGTTGCTCAAGGTTGGACCTTAGTCCAGCTCCTTGATCTTGACGTTTTTATACGTGACGGCATCGCCGTGGTCCTGAAGAAGGATGTTGCCTTCTTCCAGTTCTCCAAACTTGGGCCAATCCTTGTATTTGCTACCAGCGACGAGATCACGCCAAGCCTGATCCCCGCGCTTGTACTCAATGAGCTTTTCACCATTGAGCCAGTGTTCGACCTGGTTTCCTTTGACGACGATACGGGCGGTGTTGAACTTGTCTTTATGGAAGGGCTTGTTTTCTGGAGCCGGAATGAGGTCGTAGAGGGAACCGAGCTTGCGGTTGCCGTTCTTACCTAACTTGGCGTCCGGGTGAACCTGATCATCGAGAATCTGGAATTCGCATCCGATGGAGGAACCTTCTCCCTTATTCAGGTCGGTATCGACGAAGTACTTGATACCGCTGTTGGCTCCCTTGGTAATTTTGAAATCGACGAGGAGTTCAAAGTTCTTGTACTTCTTCCTGGTGACGATGTCGCCGCCATTGGTGGATTCACCACCGTTGGACTTGAGGACGGAGAGAGTGCCTTTTTCCGGGTCTATCTTCCAGCCGTCTTCGGGGAATTTGTCCAGCTTGGCACCGCGCCATCCATCGGTTGTTTTGCCGTCCCAGAGAAGTTTCCAGCCTTCTGCTGCTTCACGGGCGGAAATGTAGTTGTCCATCCCGTTGACCAGTGGAGCCTCTCCCTTATCGGGTGTAGCTTCCTTGTCCAGATCATCCGTCATGATGCGGAGGTTTTTCCATTCGATGGTCTTGCCGGCAAGATTCTTGTCGCCAATGGCATGAACTTGCAGGGCGATGAAGCCTTCTGGTGTCATGTTGTCCACAAGGTTGGCGCAGGGGATGCCATTGAGCCAGGTGCGAATCGTATCGCCGATGGCTTCAATGCGTACCTTGTTCCATTCACCGGGCTTAAATGCTTTTTGGGCAGCCGGGTTTTTATCCATCGGATAGAGCCAGCCCCGGCGAGCTTCATCGTAGATGCCTGCGCTCCAGGCACGGGGGGATGTATCGATTTCGCACTGGTAGCCATGGACGCGTCCCTTGTTGTATTCCGGGGTGCTGAGGCTTCGGATCTGGACGCCGGAGTTGAGACCATCGGCGACTTTGTATTCGTATTCCAGGATGAAGTCCTTGTATTTATCCTTGGTGGCGAGGAAGGAATTGGGGGTTTTGAGTGCGCTGATGCCGACGATATTGCCGTCCTGAACCTTGAATTCGGCTTTGCCGTTCAGGGGTTCCCAGTTGGAGAGATCCTTTCCGTTGAAAAGGGGTTGCCATTCTCCTGCCCAGGCTCCGCTCATGGCGGAGATTGCGCAGATCGTTGTAAGTATATTACTTATTTTCATTATTTTACTTCGTGTCGAGGGCCTCTGCCGAGATGCAGAGAGCAGGTGTCTGGGAGTCTGCTTGTATTAGGATTCTTCTAGCCCTTTTTGTCACGAAAAGGGAGAAAGAGAAGAAAGATGATGCCTTTGATGATCAGCCGGATGGCGATAATGGCTACGTAGAGCCCGATGGTGAGTAGAAACACCATCGGGAGCATGGTGAAAAGCTCGGTCCAGGAAGCGTTCAGCGACGTGATGCTATACACGTTGAAGGAGAAGGCTACGATGAAGCAGCAGATCAGAATGCAGATTTCCAATACTTTGCGTCTTCCTGTAATGACGATGTCTTTCATGATTGCGCGGTGGATTGGTGGTTGAGATAGTCGATCTTGTACTTGTCCGGGAACTCAATGACGCGCTGTTCTTCCATGGCCTGGTGCCCCAGCAGACTGAGCATACTGGAGTAGTAGCCTTCCTCGATGAGGCGGGGAACACGCTTGCCGGTGATGACGGATTCGACAAAGGCTTCCAGGAGCATTTTGGTGCCATCTCCCATGGATTTTTTACCGAGGATGTACTCACCCTTGTTTGATGAAGCGGTTTCGGGAGCCCAGCTTCCGCTGGCAAAGGGCACGGATTCAAACAATTTGTTTTCCATCTTGTTGATCATGCGCAACATGGCGGGGGCGGGCGGGGGGCTTTCCGGGTAGTGCTTTTGCTTTTCAAGCTCCAGCGTGCCATTGGTGCAGAGGATTTGTTCTTCCAGCCCGTAGAATCTGTTGGAGTTGGTGGAACTGAAGTGCATGTTGACGCCGTTGTCGTACATGTAGGAAACATGGACATTGTCGTACACTTCCCGCCCATCCTTGCGATCGACGATGGAACCGAAGCCAGCGATCTTGTTGGGGATGGAGTTCATGGCCCAGTTGCCGACCTGAAGCTGATGGCTGGCCAGCTCCGTCATGAGGCCGCGGGAATATTCTTTGTAGAGGCGCCAGTTGATCTTGCGCTCGTCATTTGGGGTGGGCAGGGGGCGCTTCCAGTCAGTATTGCGGTCCCAATAGGTTCTGATACACTGGATGGAGCCGAATTCGCCATCATGGATTCTGCTCATGGCGTTGATGTAACGAGGATCGAACATGCGCTGGTGCCCGACGAACATGACCCTGTTATTGTTCTTGTAAGCTTGGTACATGGCATAGGTTTCATCCTGATGAATGGAGAAAGCTTTCTCAACAAAGGCGTGTTTTCCAGCCGCGAAGGAGTCCAGCAGGATTTTGGCATGGAGGTGCGGCGGGGTGGCAATGACGACGGCATCGATATTTTTATCATCCAGTAAAAAGCGATAATCCGTGTATTGGCGGGCATTGGGAGCGATGGAGAGAGCCGATTTCATGCTGGGCTCGAAGTCATCGCACAAGGCTGTGATGGTCGCTTTAGGATTAGTAGCCAGGAAACTCATAAGGAGCTGGCCTCGTGAACCTGGGCCGATAATGCCGATGCGAGCTTTGGCTCCGATTGTTTCCTGCTCCTGAGCGAATGCTCCAAACCATGGGCATGCAGCCAGGAAGGAGGCCCCAAGTGCTGTCTTGCCTACTCCTTGAACGAATTCTCTGCGCTTCATTGTGATTGATCCTGAAAATTGAAAGTGTCTCGGCGTGAGGAGCCATTCCCCAACGCTCGTTAACATCTATAACACTATATACGATATGATTCAGGATTTATTTTCACAAAATGTTACGAATCGTTAAAAAATATTTCAGTAGGAAAAACCCATCTGAAATTGATGTAAGTATCAGATGGAGAGGTTATTCCCTATATCCATCAGGAGAGGAGACAATTCGGCAGGTGTCAAAACCCCCATATTGGATATGCGAATGCATCTGCCTTTCCACGATCCATATCCGGCATCAATGATCCATCCGCAGTCTTGCCGGAGGGCTTTGGCGAAGGCAACTGTATCCATGCCATTGGGTGGAAGGAGGCAGTTTAGCGTGTCTGCCCGGAAGCTGGGGGGAGGAACCGGGATGAAGCCGTGAGCTTCTGCCCAGTCGCTCACGAAGCGGCGGCATTGCCGATGGCGGATGAAACGATTTTCCAAGCCTTCTGCTTCAATTTCGTGGGCACGATGAGCCAGCCCCATGATCAGAGGGATGGCGGGGGTGGAGATGGTCATGGACTGGAGGGCATTCTTTTCATACTCCAGGAAATCCATGTAAAAACCTCGGCTGGGGACTTCTCGAGCGCGTGCAAGAGCCCGTTCCGAGACGGCGCATATGGCCATGCCGGGGGGGAGGGCCAGCGCTTTCTGTGTTCCGGCCAGGATGGCATCGACTCCCCAGTCATCCATCATGATGGGGGTGGACGAGTAGGAGGAAACGGTATCGACGGCGAGCAGTGTGTCAGGGAAGTGTTTGATGATTTCTGCGATGTCCGGCAGGGGATTCAGGACTCCCGTGGATGTTTCCGCATGAACGATCGTGACGAGGTCGTAGGGATGTGCATCCAGTGTCTGAGCCAAGGCTACAGGGTTGATGGGCTGCCCCCAGTCGGCGCGGAGGGCATCCGCTTGGAGGCCACAGCGCAAGCTGACTTCGTGCCAACGGTCGGAGAATGCACCATTGCAACAATTGAGTACCCGTTGGCCTGGGCGTACCAGATTGCGGAGACAGGCTTCCATCATGCCCCATGAGGAACAGGTGGCCAGATAGACGGGGCGGACGGTTCCGGCCAGGCGTTGCAGAGTGGGTTGGGATGCCTCGACGAGTTCGACGAATGCCGGTGAACGGTGCCCCATCATGTCGGCTGACATGGCACAACGGGCTGCCGGGTCAACCCAGGTGGGACCGGGGATAAACAATGTTCTCTTGTCCATGGCGGGAGGGATGGGGTTGGATGGCCTGGTTCCTCTCCGGATGTTGGGCGCGGCTAGCCGCAGGCTTAGTGGCCGCAGCAGTCTTCCAGGAGCTCGTCCATGTAGAAGGTCATTTCTGCCAGAGCTTCCCGGTAGGGTGTCTGGGGAAGGAGCCAGAGGATTTCACGAGCTTCCTCCGTCATGCGCAGAGCATTCTGAACAGCCTTGTTGATGGCTTCCCGGTAGGCATCCGTGCGGGAGATGAGGTCGTAGTCGGGAGCCTTGCGATGTTCGAGAGCGTCGTGCACCATTTCACTAATGGATTCATCATCGCTCTCGAGGAGGTTGAAGACAGGAAGCGTCAGCTTGCCTTTCTCTGCATCGGTGTGGAGGGTTTTACCAGCGTTGTCTTCGTCGCCAACCATGTCCAGACAGTCGTCGTAAATCTGATAGGCTGAACCGATGAGTACGCCGAGGCGGTACATGGAGCATTCCAGCTCCTCAGGAACTTTGGATATCCATGATGCGCCACCAGTAGCAGCCGAGAAGAGGGAGGCCGTCTTTTTGCGGATGATCGCGAAGTAGTCTTCGCGGGTCATATCCAGGTCGAAGAGGCGGCTGGATTGTTCCACTTCTCCTTCGCAGACATCGCGGACGATCATGGCGAGGCGCTTGCAGAATTCCACACTGCCAAAATCCGTGCCAAGCACCATGGCATGGGAGAACAGAGCATCTCCGAGGAGAACTGCGAGGTTGTTGCCCCAGAGTGCATTGGGCGTAGCTTCGTTCCGGCGCGTATCGGCATGGTCGATGACATCGTCATGCACGAGGGAGGCCAGGTGAACCATTTCCAGGATGGCTCCCAATTGAATATGTTCCTGTTTGATGCCCCCGGTAGCACCGCCCATCAACAGGGTCAGAGCCGGCCTCAAAAGCTTGCCGCGAGACTTGCAGATCGTCTCCATGTAGTCGGCAACGGTGGGGTCGAAACATTCCGTCTGAGATTCGATAAGTTCCTCGACTTGTTTCAAGCCTGGACGCACAAGATCATAATAATGCTTGTGGTTGCGAAGTTTTGAAAAAAACGGAATAGGCATGGAATCTTGGAGGATACAGGCGGCAGTGGCGCGCCGACATTATGCACGGAGTATAGCGATTGGCAATGATGAAGATGAAGAATTCAGTCCCTACCGGGCAGGTTCCGATGGGGTGATACTGATGGTCATGCGCTCCAGATCAAGATCATTCTGGATTTCTTCCATAAATGGCAAGGGGTCTGGCATGGGGGCTCCTGTTGCCGGGGCATAGCGCTTGAGAATGTCATGAGGATTGAGTCGGCCCCCCATGGAAGCTCCGTAGGCAGGCATACCTGCCTCGACGGCGACGGACGGGATGGTTTCGAAGTGTAGATGAGCCATGTAGTTGCCATGGGCATTGCCGACGCGGCCGATCATTTTGCCCCGTGGGATAGTATCGCCGACGCGAACGAGGGTTTTATCCAGATGGGCGTAGAGGGTTTGGAGGAGGGAACCATCCGGCATACGATGCAGAAGGACGATGACGTTACCCCAGTTGGGTGAGGGTTCTCCACAAAAGATGACGCGTCCACGGGCTGCCGCGTAAACGGGCTCCCCAAGGTCGGTGTTTTCTCCACCGATTCCGTTAAGGTCTGCGCCCCAGTGGGGGCCGCCGCGCTTGTCGTTTTGTTCCCCCCAGGTCTGGGCATCGTAGGTGAAGGCTCCGCTTTCGCTTCCCAGCGGAGAGGTGAAGACATCGGCTTGCGGAGCTTTGGCACATTCGTAAGGAGTCAGGAGGATGAAGCGAGGGTCGAAGGATACTTGGGCATGCGCCGGAATGTCGGCATCGTAGATGTTCCTTTGTGTTGCCATTTTAGGGGTGGCATCGCGCTGGGCCATAAACCATGCAAACCCCAGGACGATGACTCCTGCCATCAGGAGGAAGATAAAGATGAAGCGTGTTGTCGTGCGATCCGGCATGGGGAGAGGGGCTGATGATTAGTCTGGCTGGCTGGTACACGGGGGGGACCATGCCTTGATTTCGTCCATCCATTCGCGGGCGCATTGGTCAACGATGGCGGCAACATTGCCTTTGGGTTTGATGAATCCGGGAACGAACCATGGGAAGGCGCCGATGAGGTCGGTGATGACGGCGACGCATCCGTCGCAGGTCGATTCCCCGGAACCGATGGCAATTGTCGGGATTGCGGAGCGCTCCGTGACCAGGCGGGCGGCGTTGGGGCGGGTACCTTCGACGACGACGCAACAGGCTCCAGCCCGGTTGACTGCGTCAATATCGTCCATCAAATTGGCTATTTCTGCGTCGGTTTTTCCCTTGATTTTGTAGCCACCTTCTTCCAGTACTTTTTGGGGAAGGAGACCTATGTGGGCGACGACGGGGATGCCAGCATTGACGATGGCGGTGATTTGGGCTTCGACGGCGGTACCTCCCTCCAGCTTGACGGCTTCGGCGCCAGCTTCGACGAGTGCGTGAGCACTGGCGAGCGCTTCTGCCACTGTGCGATAGGTGTTGATGGGGAGGTCTCCGATGACAAGTGCGCGTTCTGCGCCACGGGCAACGGCTCCGACATGGTGCACCATGTGGTCGAGTGTGACGTGGGTTGTGTCCGGAAATCCGAGGAGGGTCATGCCGACGGAGTCTCCGACGAGCAGCATATCAACTCCGGCTTCATCAAGGATTTTAGCAGTCGGGAAGTCGTATGCCGTCAGCATGGTCAATGGGGATTTCCCTTTGCGCTTGCGGATGGCTTCCGCTTTTTCCATGGCTTGGTTCATGGTGCAGGTGATCAGTATTCCGTGGTTACCAGGCGTCCTGTATGGGGACGGGGTCGGGTTCATCTGTGTCCAGCGCAGCGAGCAGTTCCACGACTGTTTGAGTCTGCCCCGGCAAAATCATGTCGGGATGGAAGTCCGCAAGGGGACGAAGGACGAATTTGCGGCTGTGGGCTCTGGGATGAGGTATGATTAGGGAAGGCGTCTGGATACGGATGTCACCCAGATAGATGATATCGACATCGGCTGTACGAGGCTCGTTGCGGACGCGGGAACGTCTGCGTCCGAGATTTCTTTCAATGCTTTGGCAGTGAAACAGGAGCTCTTCCGCTGTGCTGGCCCATGTGAATTCCAGAACAGCATTGACGTAGTCTTCGGAGCCTTCGGGGCAACCGACGGGCGTCGTTGCATACAGGCGGGATTGAAGAAAGGGATCACCCTCGACATTCATTTCACTGAAAAAGTCGCGTGCGGCTTGAAGTGAATGAACCTTGGTGCCCATGTTGGAACCAAGCGCGATGCCAGCCCTTCTCATGACTCGTGTTTCTTGGAGACGAATTACAGGTTTTTTAGTCCCAGGACATCTTCCATGTCATAGAGACCGGCGGGTTTGCCTTGAAGCCAAAGCGCTGCACGGACAGCTCCCTGGGCGAAGGTCATGCGGCTGGATGCCTTGTGAGTCAGTTCCAGGCGTTCCCCATCCCCAGCGAAGATGACGGTGTGATCTCCGACGACATCGCCGCCACGCAGGGAGTGCATGCCGATTTCTCGTGTGGGGCGGGCGCCGATATTGCCGGCGCGACCATGAGCAACATCTCGCTCGTAGTCCATCCCCGAGACTTCACAGAGGATTTCGGCGAGGGAACGGGCGGTGCCGGACGGGGCATCAATCTTGTGATGGTGGTGCATTTCCACGATTTCCATGTCGAAGCCTTCCTGGAGGATGCCAGCGGCTTTGCGCGTCAGCCAGAACAGGGTGTTGACCCCGACGGAGAAGTTGGAGGCGAATACGACCGGAATCTTTTTCGATGCTTCCACAATGGCGGCACGTTCTTCTGCCGTATGCCCCGTCGTACCGATGACGACGGTTTTACCGAGAGCGATGGCTTTCTCCAACATGCACGTGGTGAATGTGTGGTGGGAGAAGTCGATGATGGCGTCGCAGGAGGGTAGGGATTCGGACAATTCCTGGCCGATGTCATGCGTACCGCCTACGCCAGTGTCCGGGTTTTGTTCGACGGCGGCCTTGACGGCTTGTCCCATGCGGCCATTGAGACCAGTGACGAGGATGGATATCATGAGAAAGTCAGTTGAGTTCAAACTGCGAGATCACGCCGGAGAGGAGCTTCTTCTTGTCCTCGGAGAGTTCAACGAGCGGCAGGCGGATTTCTCCGGTCATGACTCCCTTGATGGCCATAGCTGCCTTGATGGCAACGGGGTTGACGTCGATGGTCATCAGCGTCTTCATCAGCGGATAGTACTTTTTCTGGATCGCGAGAGCCTCGGCATAGTCGCTATTGAGGCAGGCATTGATCAGCTTGTTCATGGCGACGGGTACGAGGTTGGAGGTTACGGAAACAAGCCCCACTGCACCACAGGACATGAAGGGGAGGCAAAGGCCATCATCTCCACAGAGGATGGAGAATCCATCCGGCACAGCCTGAATGAGTTGGTTGACGCGGTCAACGCTGCCTCCAGCTTCCTTGACGGCGAGGATATTCTTGCAGTCACGAGCCAGACGAGCGACAGTTTCAACGGCGATTTCGATGCCGCAACGTCCCGGAATGCTGTAGAGCATCATCGGCAGGTCGGAAGATTCGGCAATCGTGCGGAAGTGACGGTAAACACCTTCCTGGGAAGGCTTGTTGTAATATGGGCAGACTTGCAATGTGCCATCGACGCCGACGCTTTCTGCTTCGCGGACGAGTTCGATGGCTTCGGCGGTGCAATTGGCTCCGGCACCGGCGATGACTTGGACGCGCCCGGCGGCATAGCGGACGGCTGATTCGATGACTTCTAGGTGTTCGGCAACGGACAGGGTGGGGGATTCTCCTGTGGTGCCTACGGGGACGATGCCCGCGACTCCTGCTGCCACTTGGGATTCAATTAGAGCTTCGAATGCGGGTTCATCAACCCGACCGTCGCGAAAGGGAGTTACGAGTGCAGTATAAAGACCTTGGAATTTCATGGGTTTACGCCTCCTCCATAGCAAAAGCCCTCCTTCTTGTCACGACTGAATGACGGACTCCATGTCATCCGTTAAGGAAAATGACGGGAGATTCTGGTTGCTCTTCTCTCCCCAGACGGCGAGCCAGACGGTGCGGGGTTGCGTCCGGGCGACGCGGTGACGTTGGTGGGCAGGGATCAACACCCAGTCCATGGGGCGAAGAGTGCGGATTTGACGGGGGGACTCCCACTCCAGATCGGCTTCTCCCTCCAGGATCATGACCCACTCGTCCTCGTCCTGATCGTACCAGAAGCCGTCCGGAGACGCTTGCCCATCTGAGATGATGCGCTCAATCCTCCCCTTGCCGACTTGGCACAAGGCTGTGAATTCTTCCTCCGCCAGGGGGAAGCCCGGCTGGGGCTCCATTATGTTGCCGGAGGAAGGGGAGGGCATGGTACTTAGTTGTAAATGGATAGTTCGGCTTCCAGATTGGGACATTTCAGGACGCGAAAGCGTTCTCCGAGTTCCAGCTGAACCATGTGCCCGAGGGTGTCCTTGATGGTCAGGATGACGGGGGTTCGCCCGGGGTAGTTGGAGAGGATATCGCGGAGCTTATTCAGATCGCTGGAATCATGGCGGGAGGAGGACATGATGACGCTGAGGGGGGCGTCGCCGCTTGCAGCTCGCTTGCGCCCATTGACCTCTATCGGTTCAATGACGTTGGCGGAGACTCGCTTGCTACCGGAGCGTTCGTCAAGGCTGATGCGGACGCGCGCCTTGATGAAACCACCCGTTTCGACGGGAGTTTCGGCAGCCATCATCTTGTCGTAGGTATCGCCCCAGACGAGAACTTCCGTTACGCCTGTGAAATCCTCCAGCTCCATGATGGCGAATTTACGTCCGGCCTTGCTCATCTTGGGGACGAGGGAACGCACCATGCCCGCCATCTGGTGGGTGCCTTTCATCTCTTCGGTATCGAGGTCATCCAGAAGGCCGATTTTGATGTATCTGTCGGCATCGATCACGCCGCGCATGGCGTCCAGCGGGTGACCGCAGAAGTAGTAGCCGAGAAGTTCTTTTTCGTCGGTCATCTTCTGTGTCTTGGGCCACTCGGCAATGATTTGTTTTTTGGAAGGGGGAGGCGCTTCAAAGGCCATGTCGAAGAGGGACCCTTGGCCGATGGCTCGGTCTTTGTGCAGGGAAGAGGCTCCGCTGAGAGCCATGTCCACACGGTCAAAGAGGGCTCGGCGCGGTTCATGCGTCCAGTCTAGGGCTCCAGCACGGATGAGGGATTCCAGTATCTTCTTGTTGACGCTCTTGGAGTCCAGACGATTGCAAACATCTTCCATGCTTTGGAATGGACCATTTTTGGTGCGCTCTTCCACCAATTGTTCCATGGCACCGCCGCCGACATTTTTGATGGCAGCCAGCCCGTAACGTACGGCCCACTTGCCAGATGCCAGGCGTTCCGGGGCGAACTTGATCTGTGAGTGGTTGATGTTGGGGGGCAGGACTTCGATGCTCATCCTATTGGCTTCGGTGATGAAAACGCCCAGCTTGTCGGTGTTGTTCATTTCGTTGGACAGTAGGGCAGCAATGAACTCAACAGGGTGGTTGGCCTTCAGGTAGGCCGTCCAGTAAGAAATGTGACCGTAGCAGGCAGAGTGCGACTTGTTGAAGCCGTAACCAGCAAATTTTTCGATCTTGTCGAAAATCTTCCCGGCGAGGTTGGCTTCAATATCATTGGTTTTTTTGCAACCTTCAATGAAGTGGGCACGTTCTTTCGCCATTTTAGCGGGATCTTTTTTACCCATGGCGCGGCGAAGAAGGTCAGCGCCGCCGAGCGTGTAGCCAGCAAGGAGCTTGGCTGCGTTTTGCACCTGTTCCTGGTAGATCATGATGCCGTAGGTGTCAGCACAGACCTTTTCGAGGAGGGGGTGCTCATATTCGGCCTGCTTCACGCCTTTCTTGACGTTGATCATGTCGTCCATGAACTGCATGGCCCCGGGACGGTACAGGGCAAGAAGGTCAATGATGTCCTCAATCTTCTGGATACCGTAGCGTTTGCAGGTTTCGACGAAGCCACTGGATTCAAGCTGGAAGACGCCCATTGTATCCCCGCGGTTGAGAAGGTCGAGGGTGGCCTGGTCGTCGAGGGGAAGCTTGTAAATGTCGAAATTCGGATCTTTATCTTTGCGGATATAACGGACGCAATCGTAGATCATCGTCATGGTCTTGAGGCCGAGGAAGTCCATCTTCAACAATCCTACTTCCGTGACGGCACCCATGTCGTATTGGGTGATGACGCCTCCTTCGTTATCTCGTGCCAGCGGGACGTGTTCGTCGAGGGCGCAGTCCCCGATCACCACGCCTGCTGCGTGGACGCCGACGTTGCGCACCTTGCCTTCCAGCCGGGTGGCATACTTCCAGAGTTCCATGTAGGTCTCGTTGCTCTCGATTAGGTTTCGCAGTTCCTCCTTGGATGCGTATTCCTTTTTGAGGGTGACGCCGGGGCCTGGTTCGATGATTTTCGAGATTCGATCCGCTTCTCCATACGAGATGTCCATGACGCGCGCGACGTCACGAATGACGGATTTGGCGCCCATGGTGCCGTAGGTGATGATGTTGGAGACTGAGCGTTCTCCGTACTTGCGGCGGACGTATTCGATGACTTCCTGGCGTCGTGCCTGGCAGAAATCGATATCGACGTCGGGGGGGCTGACACGTTCCGGGTTCAGGAATCGTTCGAAGATCAGGCCGAAGCGCAGTGGGTCGATGTCCGTAATCTTCATAGCATAGGCAACGATGGAACCAGCGGCGGAACCACGGCCAGGTCCGACGGGGATGTCGTGTTCCTTGGCCCAGTTGATGAAGTCGGCAGTGATGAGGAAGTAGGAGGCGAAGCGGAGCTTGTTGATAATGCCCAGTTCGTAATCGAGGCGTTCCTTCAGGACGGGATCATTGTCAACGCGTTCCTGGCCGTAACGTTCCACGAGACCATCTTCGCAGATTTTGCGGAAGTATTCTTCGCGTGGAGAATCGTCCGGGGTGGAGAACTGCGGGTACTTGTCCGTGGCAGCGGAGTCCAGCTTGAGTGTGACCTTGCAGCGTTCGGCGATGCGGAGGGTGTTGTCGCAGGCTTCGGGATAATCCTTGAAGAGCTCGCGCATCTCTGCCGGGGTCTTGAGATAGACTTCCGGGGAGTAGCGCATGCGGGTGGGATCGGCGAGCATTTTGCCCATGCCGATGCAGATGTGGACGTCGTGTGCATCGTGGTCGTCGCGCGTCAGGAAGTGAGCATCGTTAGTAGCGACGATTTGGAGATCGTGCTCCTTCGCTAGCTGAATCAATTGGGGGAAAACCTTCAATTCTTCAGGAATGCCGTGGTTTTGAAGCTCGATGAAGAAGTTATCTTTGCCGAAAATTCCGGCGAGACGTGCCGTCATTTCACTGGCCTTCTGGTAGTCATCCAGCAGGAGCCACTCGTTGATCGGACCGGCGACGCACCCGCTCAGGCAAATGATGCCTTCGTGGAATTCCTCCAGCGTTTCCACGTCGATGCGGGGCTTGTAGTACATGCCCTCAAGGTTACCGCGCGTGACGATTTTTGCGAGGTTGTGGTAGCCAATGTCGTTTTCCGCAAGCAGGACGAGGTGAGTCGCGTTGCGGCGCCCCGGGTAGCGCTTCTTCTCCTGGAGGGAGAAGGGAGCCAAATAGACCTCGCAGCCGATGATAGGCTTGATCTTGGCCTTCGTGGCATTTTGGTAAAATTCAATGGTGCCGAACATGTTGCCATGGTCAGTCATGGCGATGGCTGGCATGCCAAAATCTGTGCAGGCCTTGCACATTTCACTCGTCAGCAGGAGACCATCCAACAGGGAAAATTCCGTGTGGACATGTAAGTGAATGAAAGAATCCGCCGGATAGGGTTCCTCAATTTCTTCCGGTGTGGTTTCCGGTGTGGTTTCCGGTGTGGTTTCCGGTGTGGTTTCCGGTGTGGTTTCCGGT
>CAYVAI010000002.1:0-115306 GCA_964448375.1 uncultured Akkermansia sp. | reverse complement strand
GTGGTTTCCATGGCAGTCAGACCAATCAGGGGGTTGTTGTCACCGGGCATTGTTCCCGCATGGCGCGGACGCAATCGACGATCAGGGGCGGGCCATTGTAGATGAAACCGGAGTAGAGCTGCACGAGGCTGGCTCCCGCCTTGATCTTGTCCACCGCATCTTGTCCGCACATGATGCCACCGACGCCGATGATGGGGATTCTGCCCCCGAGTTCTGCGGCGAAAGCCTGAATGATTTCTGTCGAACGCTGGGTGAGCGGAGCTCCGGATAGGCCGCCTGCCTGGTTGCCCCAGCGGTGTTCTTCCACTCCCTTGCGGGCAAGTGTGGTGTTGGTGGCAATGAGGCCGTCCAGCCCTTCATCGAGGAAGACTTTGCTGAGTTCAGCAATCTGGGTACCCTCCAAATCGGGAGCTACTTTCATGAAAATGGGCACATTGCGTCCCGTGTCACGGGCAAGATTGGAGGCTTCCGACTTCAGGGATGCCAGGAGGCGAGCAGCGGAATCAGCCTCCTGCAGTTCACGCAGGCCGGGGGTGTTCGGAGAGGAAAAATTGACGGCGATGTAGTCTGCAACGGGCCATGCGGCACGCAGGCAGGCGAGGTAGTCCATGGCGGCTTCCTCATTGGGTGTGACTTTGTTTTTACCGATGTTGATGCCGATGATTCCTTTACCTTTATATTCGGCTTTTTTGACGTGCTCTACCCCGGATGCAATACCCTCGTTGTTGAAGCCCATGCGGTTGATGATCGCATGGTGGGGGATCAGGCGGAACAAGCGAGGCTTGTCATTGCCCGGCTGTGGGCGGGGCGTCAGCGTGCCGACTTCTACAAAACCGAAACCGAGTCTGCCAAAGGCATCAACCGTGTTGGCTTCCTTGTCCATTCCGGCTGCCAGACCGACACGGTTTGGGAACTTCATACCTAAAATTTCGACCGGGTCTTCGGGGAAGGGACCGGCAATGGGGGCCAGAACTCCCAAATTTTCAGCGAGGCGCAATCCGGCTAAAGTTACTTCGTGGGCGGTTTCTGCATTGAGGCTGAAGAGACACTTTCTGGCTGTATGATAGAGAATGGGGTGCACTGCGCGGAGAGTGTAACAAAGCCGCTACACCGGGTCAAGGAAGGGAATGCCATCGGCCTCCCCGCGCAGTGATTCACTTATTGCTTCTTCTTTTTCCAGGGGGGAGTTCCGTCCTCCTGGGCTTTGAAATTGTACACGGGTTTGATGACGTCCTCGACATCGACGGTGTCGCCGATTCGATCGAGAATTTCATCAATTCTCTTATATACCATCGGGGCTTCGTCCAGGGTCTCCAGAGAGACGGAGGTGGAGTAGATACCCGTCATCGATTCGCGGAATTCGTCCAGATTGAGCCTTTTTCGTGCCTGGGTTCGGCTCATGATGCGCCCGGCTCCGTGCGGGGCGGACTGGTTCCAGTCGTCATTGCCCTTGCCGGTGCCGAGGATAGCGCCATCCCTCATGTTGATGGGGATGAGGAGGCGTTCTCCCTTCCGCGCGGAAATGGCTCCCTTGCGGACGATGCCGGAATCGTGGTCGATGTAGTTGTGCGTGGTGTGGAAGGCATCTTCCGGAGACAGGCGCAGTTCGTCCAGTATCTCGCGGGCAATGACTTCGCGGTTGACGCGGGCGAAGTGCTGGCAGATGCGCATGTCGTGCAGGTAACGTTCGCGGGGGTCATCTTCAAGGTAGCAGAGTTCGGCAGGAATGCTGGGCTGGCGTTCCTCGGCATCGCGCTTGAGCTTGTCGATGGCTTCCTGGATTTCGGACTGCCGCCCGCTTGCCTTGTACTCGGCGATGATGGCGAGGCACTTGTCGGGCGTTCCGTAGGTGCCAGCGTGGCGTGCGATAGCTTCCTGCTGGTAGAGTTCCGCGACTTGCTTGCCGAGGTTTCGGCTTCCCGTGTGGATCACTAGATAGACGTCGCCGTCTCCTGCGACATCCAATTCAATGAAGTGATTACCGCCGCCCAGCGTTCCCAGGCTGTTGAGGAGGCGTTTGTGGTATTTCAGATCATCCAGGCACTTGAGCCCGTCGAATTCCGGAAAATCAACCTGCTGGGTTTCGTGCGTTTCCATCCCGGAAGGGACGCGCTTTCTGATGGCCTGGTCGAGCGACGAAAAGTCGGGCAGTTTCTTGCCGAGCTTGATGGTGTACATGCCGCAACCGATGTCCACCCCGACGATGTTGGGGATTACCTTGTCGCCGAGGTCTGCGGTGAAGCCGATGACACAGCCGGCTCCGGCGTGTACATCAGGCATGATACGGATCTTGCTGCCGGTGAAGGCAGGCACCTGAGAGAGTTTGGCGATTTGTTTCTTCGCCAACTCGTCAATGTTGTCCGTAAAGATTTTGACGTTGTTCATTATCGTGTGTTCATGATGGGTGAAAAAAAGGCCGGACATCGCTGCTGCAATGTCCGGCCCTTCGAATAATTGGAATATGGTATTCTCTTGTTGTTATGGATAGTAGCGCGTAACGGGCTGCCTTCCACACAGGGCCGGAATCGATGCAGGCATTTCCATGCCGAGTGAAGCCGGGGAGGCTTCACTGGAACTCGGGGATATGGAATGCATGTAAGTCATGATTGTCGGCGATTACGGGTGCGTCGGGTGCTTGCCTGTTGCGAGCAACTGACTTCATCCTAGCACGATTTTGAAAATGTAAATCGGCTATTATTGCAAGTAGCTTGACTATAAAGTCAAGTGTTGCTCCGATGGGTGGATAATGTGTTGACTCTTAGTATCCGAGTGCCTTCCGGATTTCTTCGGCGTAAGCGGCTGCCTTCTGAAAAAAACTTTTTTCCATGTCTCGATAGAGGATGCCTCGGGAGACATTGATCAGGGGCGGAGCCGTCCGTCCGGCTCCCGTGAGGCTGGAAAGATCTCCCCCTTGGGCTCCAAGCCCGGGGATGAGCATCGGGGCATCCGGCGTGCGGTCGAGAATCTCGCTATCGGCGTTTGTCAGGCCGACGACCATGCCGACGTCAGTCTTGCGACCTTCGGCAACGGAGCGGCGCACCATGTCGCCGACGAGTTCATAGACCTTGCGTCCATCGGCCAGGTTCTGGCGTTCTATGTCTGCGGAACCGGGGTTGGACGTGACAGTGAGGAGGTACACTCCCTTGCCTTCGTAGTCGAGAAAAGGTTCCAGCGTATCATAGCCCATGAAGGGGCTGAGGGTGACGGCATCGACATTCAGACGCTCGAAGTAGGCTTGTGCGTAGTACTTCTGCGTTTCTCCAATATCACCACGCTTGACGTCGAGGACGATGGGAATTTCGCGGGGCATCTCAGCCAACAGGGATTCCAGCATTTCGAGGCCGGGAAGTCCCATGGCTTCAAAGTAGGCGATATTGGGCTTGAAAGCAGCGGCATACGGGGCTGTTTCTTCAATAACCTGGCGAAGGAAGGCCGGAATTTGGCCGACTCCGTTCGTTTCGGGCCGGGGGTCGAGCCCGACGCACAGGGCGGAGCGGGTGGCGCTGATGCGGGCGGCAAGCTTTTCGGAGAACTTCATACGGCCTCATAGAATCACAGGAAGGGGATGACAGGCAAGCCCCATTGATGGATGGTGATAAAAGTTGAGCCCCGGTGGCAGAGTGATCTATACTTGCCCCATGGATGATGCCAAGGTGCCATCGGAGCCACAGGCTCCCCCCCTGCCGACTGTTCTTTCTGCACGGCCTGCCGGATTCCTGCCAAGTGATGGCTCCGGGGAGATTGCGGGAGATGACGTGTCCGCCAGAAATTGCCCGCTCTTTGTGGAAGGCGTCGCCGCCGGCTTCCCTTCTCCGGCTCGCGACGATGTGGAAGCCATGCTGAACCTGCACGACTTGTGTGTGCCTCGCCCGGCGGCCACCTACTTTGTTCGCGCTGCGGGTGATTCGATGATCAACGCTGGTATTCACGATGGCGACATCCTCGTGGTGGACCGCTCACTGGAAGCCCGCACCGGCGATGTCGTCGTAGCCGCCCGGGATGGTGCCTTCACCGTCAAACGCCTGGAGCGTGGCCCTGCGGGTGTGCGTCTTCTGCCGGAAAACCCGCTCTACCAGCCCATCGTATTCCGGGATGGGGAAGAGTGCGAATTGTTCGGTGTCGTCTCCTCCGTCGTCCACTTCTTTCGTCCCCACCGCTGAATGACTCTGCCAGCTTGCTGATTGGCTATCTCTTCTTCCCTCCTGTTTTGATACCCTCCCCCATGTACATCCTGGTTGACTGCAACAACTTCTTTGCAAGTTGCGAAAAACTGTTTCGCCCGGACTGGAAACATGATCCCGTCATCGTCCTCTCCAACAACGATGGCTGCGTCATCGCCCGTAGCCCGGAAGCCAAGACACTGGGCATTAGCATGTGTGACCCCTACTTCAAACTCCGCCCCCTCATTGCGCGCGAAAACGTGCGCGTCTGCTCGGGTAACTTCCCGCTTTACTCGGACATCTCCTCGCGCGTGATGCGCGTGCTGGAGGAATTTGACCCCGATCTGCACGTGTATAGCATTGATGAAGCCTTCCTGCAGGCCTCGCTGGAGCCGGATGCCTTGTTGGCTCTGGCTCGCGATATCAAAGAGACTGTCTTCAAATGGGTTGGCATTCAGGTTAGCATCGGTGTTGCCCCTACCCGGACACTTGCCAAACTAGCGAACGAATGCGCCAAGAAGAACCCCTCGCAGGGTGGCATCATGTGCCTGTGCGATGCGCCTTCGTGGGAGCAATTGATGGACGCAATCCCCGTTGGCGATGTGTGGGGGATCGGCAGACGGCTGGAACTCTCGCTACGCGCCATGGGCATCAGGACGGCCTCCGACCTGGCTCATGCCCAGACCACCATTCTGCGGAAAAAATTCGGTGTCTCCGTGGAGCGCGTCATTCGCGAGTTGCAAGGGATGTCCTGCGTGGATCCCGAAACCTTGGAGGCTCCCCGCAAACAGATCGTCTGCAGCCGCACATTTGGCAACAAAGTAGCTGACAAAGCCCTGCTACGCGAGAGCCTCTGTCGCTTCATGGAAAACGCCGCCCGTGAACTCCGCTCCATCGACATGCTGGCAGGCGCCGTTTCCGTCTTCGTACAAACGACAGATGACGGCTACGGTCGCAAGCACAGCCACAGTGCCCTGACCATGCTTGATGCCGCGACCGACGACACGCGCAAACTCATCCGCGCCGCCTCGGATGCGCTCGACAAACTCTGGAACGACAGGCTCCCCTACCGCAAAGCCGGAGTCATGTTGGCCGAACTACGCCCGCCCGATGGCGCACAAACGAGCTTCATCAAACTCGAAGACGACACCCGCAACCGCGCCCTGATGGACACCCTGGATCAACTCCACCGGCAGGGTAAAAACATCCGTTTCGCAGGGCAGGGAATAGCCACGCGTCCCTGGCACCTGCGGAAAGACTGGCTTTCTCCCTCCTACACTACCCGCTGGGATCAACTCCCCACCGCCCATTGACAACGCCTCCTTATCCTTGCCCTCTCCCGTCCTTGATCCCCCCCACTCCCCACCAGGCATGGATTCCCCCGCAAGCTCATTCATTTTGAGTGATGGCGGTGAAAAGGCTTGCACCCAAACGTCCAGAATTTATGGTAGCACCATCGCTTTTGTGGGCTCGTCGTTCAATGGATAGGACGTCGGTTTCCGGTACCGAAGATGAGGGTTCGATTCCCCCCGGGCCTACCAATTTTTGATGAAACAGGCGATTTGAAATTAGATGATTGGCTGGTTGACGTTTTGAGGCGGGTGTGTCGTAATGATGGGGCTTCCGCTGGTGCGGGGGTAGGGTATGGATGGAGCTGACGAACAGAGAAAGATTATTCACATCGATATGGATGCCTTTTATGCGTCGATCGAGCAGAGGGATTTTCCCGAGTATAGGGGGAAGCCTATTGCTGTGGGACGAGAGGGGGCGCGTAGTGTCGTGTCAACGGCCAGTTATGAGGCGCGGAAGTTCGGGGTGAGGTCGGCGATGCCGTCGATGAATGCGATGCGCTTGTGTCCGCATTTGATTTTTGTGGAGGGACGCATGGATGTGTATAAGGCGGTTTCCCGACAGATTCGCGAGATTTTTCATCGCTATACGGATGTGTTGGAGCCTTTGTCGCTTGATGAAGCGTTTCTGGATGTGACGCACAATAAGCAGGGGATCGGGCTGGCTGTGGATATTGCGCGGAGGATTAAGGAGGATATTAGCCGGGAATTGAATCTGACTGCGTCGGCAGGGGTATCGTACAATAAGTTTTTGGCCAAGATTGCGTCGGATTTCCGCAAACCGGATGGCTTGTTTACGATTCATCCGTCTCGGGCGCAGGACTTTATTGACCGCTTGCCTATTGAGGCGTTCTGGGGTGTGGGCAAAGCGACGGCGTCGCGGATGCATGCGCTGTCGATTACGAATGGCCGCGAGTTGCGCGAACGCGACCTGGATTTTCTGATCCGCCAGTTTGGGAAGTCCGGGGTGTTGTACTACAAGTGCGCGCGCGGGATTGATGACCGCCCGGTGGAGTCCTCATACGTCCGGAAGTCGGTCGGCTGCGAGTACACCTTCCCGGAGGATATGACGGCGGATGATGTACGAAACCGGGAATTGCTTGAGATTGCCCGCGAGTTGGTCGGCCGCCTCACTCGCTCGAAGTTTCGTGGTAATACGCTGACAATTAAGGTCAAGTTTCCGGACTTTACGCAGAGGACGCGCAGTGTGACGGTGGCGGAATGCCTGGTGGAATATGAGGATATTGTGCCGTTGGCTCACCAGTTGCTGGAGAGTCTGGAGGCGGGGTCGCGAGCTTTCCGCCTCCTAGGGCTGTCGGTGTCCAATCCGATGGATGAACACGAGAGCAAGGACTGGGTGCAGCTTTGGCTGGACTTCGAGGATTATTGATGTGTTGCGCTTGGCAGGATCAATTCTCGCTTGCCCTCCTATTGGGGTGTGGCGCTGCCAAGCGTGATGGTGAAGTCGATGGGCACGTTGATGGTCTCGGTGGTTCTGTAGTCGATGTCCACATCAATGGGGGTCTTCTTATCGTGTCCCTCGGGGAAATGGATGAAGGAGGAGAAGGCTCCATTTTCTGTTGGGTATACCGAGCGCAAATCCAGAGTTTTGTCGGGAGTGCTGATCTGGACGGGCCATGCTGTGTCAGAGGTAATCTTGATGAATTCAATGGTGAAGGTTTCCGCCGAGGACGAACCGATGTATGGGTCTTTGCGTGTTTCGGTGATCATCTGCAGGGTGAGTGGGCCTGCTTTTTTCTTGTCCCCGAACTGGAGTCCCCGAATGGAGGTGCTCTTTGTGCCTTTGGCAACGACGAAGGGGATGCTTCCCTTGAGGTGGATCCATGTGGCGCCGGGGGAGGGGAGCTGGTCGGCAGCCAGTGTAAGGCTGGGATCGGTGAAATTATTGTATCGCGTTAGGGTATGAGCTGTGACAGACCATTTTTTGTTGTTGGAGTCTGTACACTGCAGTTGGATGTTACGGGCGAGTCCAGGATGGATGGCTGGATATTGTTCGGAACTGAATACCAGTGAGATGAAAAATCGTTTTGGGACAAATGGGTTGTTCTTCTGTTTCAGCTTTTCTGCCGGGGATGTTTCCGGAAGGAGGGAGATGTAGTTGATTTCGAGGTCTTTGACTGCCACCTGGACGCCTTCTTTCTTTGGCTTTTCCTGAGCCAGGGCGCAGGGAGCCATCATGCCGATGGCGATTGTGAAGATCAGAGCAAAATGTGTGGTTCTCATGAGTGGGAAGCGGGGAAAAGGGTGGAATATTGGTGCTTCAGCCATTTCAGGCATGGCTTTCATTGCCGAGGTTTGCCTTGATATCGACAGGAACCGTGGTGGTTTCCAGTTTGTCCCAGAGGATGAGTTGACTTTTGATCTTCTTGTGTTTGTCGTCGATATTGAAATCGTTACATGCTTTATTGTCCTTTGGGGAAAGACTCTTGGTGATCAGCTTTTCGCCTTCTTCCGAGGAGATGATGATATTACGAATGAGTTCGGTATTGTTTCCTTTGATGGAAATGCAAACGCGTTGCTCTCCTTTGGTGTTTGAGCCTCTCGTATCGACTGATGGACTGATGGTGTATCCTTCCAGATCGCACGATGCATGGCTATCGACGTCCGTTGTGACGGAGGTGCTTTCCCGGAGTTTGTCTTTCCTGGAGATAATCAGGTCGAGATCGCCCTTGATGCTGAACCACGTTGCCTTGGGTGAGGGGAGGCTGTTGCCACATGCCTCGTAGTCTAGCATGATGGGCTGTTCGATGTCGTTAAACTCCCGTTGCCAGAGCAGGATGTAAATTTTCCATTGTGCTCCGGTCGAATCCGAGGCATCAAGTTGTTTGTACAGGGGGCCGGAGGTTGCTGGTTTCCAGTTTGCTGTAATGATGTCGTATTCCGTTGACCTGACGAGGAATTTCAGGAACATTTTTTTCGCGGGATCGTCCGTGATGTAGCATGCCTTCATCTTCATGAGGGAGACATGGATGTCGGACGGCGGAGGAATTTTGCTTTGGGCCAGAGCCAGGCTGGAGGTGGCGGCAAGAAGGACTGGAAGGGCAAGCCGGGAGATACTTCCGAGTTTTTTCGTGAACGCCTTGCATGAGACAGATATTGTTTTCATGGCGAGATGCTTGGATAAGAATAGAGAAAGGGTGAAGAGCAAGCTTCATCTATTGGTATAAACGATTTTGCATATACAATGTCAACATAATTATGGTGTTCTTGTTTTGAACCATGACTTAGTGGCTCGGAAAACAGGGATGCTCTACAAGAAGAGCATTTTGCACCCAAAATTCTGGGACTTCCCATGGGGGGACAGACTTCTCCCGGCAGGGGGGTGGAGGCAGGGGGGAAGGGCGGCTTTACCGGGAGGTGTCGCGCAGGGCAACGGGTTTGTCGAGTATTTCCCGGTAGAGGATGGCGGTGCGGAGTGCCTGGATGTTGTTCAGGTCGTGCCGGAGATCTGTAGCCGATGTTGCAGCGGGTTGGTTGGCGAGGTGGATTGTCTGATGCGTTGCCGCTGGTGTGGTTGCATGCTTGTTTTGGAGACTCGCCAGAGCTTCCTGTTCCGCATTGGAAAGTGATTGGATGGAGGCGGCAGCTTGTTCTTCGCTGTTGGTTGCGCTTACTGATGTAGCGGCTGGAGATAGGGCTCTGGGAGCTGAGTAATTGCCCTGAGTCGTTGCGGGCTGTACTGGCTCGGGCTGGCGGCGCATGGGGTGACCCGGCTGACCTTGCTTTCGATAGTTACCGGGTTGGCGGGTGCGGGCTTGCTCAATGACTTTGCGGATTTTCCGTTCCTCCGGGCTTTGATGCGAGGAGTGCCTGGCTTGTTCGAACTTGTCCTTCAGGTAATCCATCAATTTGCCGAGCAACATGACTCCGCCGATGAGGAGCAGAATTCCGAGGTTCGCCCAGATATTGGCTTCGGCCAGGCATGGAATGAAAGTAGGCATGATGCGTATCTTGAAGGAGGGATGGAAAATTGGGGATGAATGCTGCCTGTTGTTACAGCAGGTACGGGGCTTGGATGAGCCCGCCCCGTACCGGGAAGGATGATCCAGGTTTGGCGGAATCGGGCGATTCCGCCTGATTGGCTTACTTGGTGCCGGGGGTGGGTGACGAGGGCGTGGCGATGGCGTCCCTCATCTTCGTATCGGCAATGACGTTCTGGTAGCGAGCATAGTCGAGCACGCCGAGGTTGCCGTTGCGGAAGGCTTCTGCCATGGCCATGGGGATTTCGGCCTCGGCTTCGACGACTTTGGCGCGCATTTCCTGGGTGCGGGCGGACATTTCCTGTTCGGTAGCGACGGCGGCAGCACGGCGGACTTCGGCTTTAGCCTGGGCGATTTGCTTGTCGGCTTCGGCCTGTTCGGCCTGGAGGCGTGCGCCGACGTTTCCGGCGACATCTACGTCGGCGACGTCGATGGAGATGACTTCGAATGCCGTGGAAGCATCAACGCCTTTATCCATGACTTTCTGGGAGATGTTTTCCGGTTTTTCGAGGACATCTTTGTAGGAGAGAGCAGAACCGACAGCGGAGACGATGCCTTCACCAACACGGGCGACAACGGTTTCTTCCGTGGCGCCACCGACGAAGAGGTCGAGGTTGGTGCGGACTGTGACTCGGGCGCGGACGGCAACGGCGATACCGTCACGGGCAACGGCTGTCAGGCGCGTTTGGCCGGAAGCGGGATTCGGGCAGTCGATCACGCGGGGGTTGATGGAAGTTCTGACGGCTTCAAGAACGGTTTTTTCTGTTCCTTTGACGGCGAGGTCGATAGCGCATGCGCGGTCGAAGGTGAGAGGGATGCCGGCTTTTTCAGCAGCGATGAGGGCAAGCACGCAGTTGATGATGTCGCCGCCGGACAGGTAGTGGGCTTCCAGCTGGTCGGTGGAAATGGGGAGGCCTGCCTTGCCGGCCGTGATACGGGAATCGACGACGAGAGGGTAGGGTACTTTTCTCAGCCACATGCCCAGCATGTTGGCCATGGATACGGGGGCTTTCGCCAGACGCGCACGCAACCATGTTTTAAAGAATTTGGCAATGATGGCACCCGTAATCAGGACGAATACGATAACGACCAGAATAACGACGGCGAATACAGCTCCGGGAATTTCTGCTAATGGCATGTTCATTCCTTATCATGGATGGGAATTGTTGGCAAAGAAGAAAGGATATTATTTAGGACATCATTTTTTCTCTGCTTGACCTTCGCCTCTGAAAGGGCAATCCCATGTCTTGTGCTTACGACTGATTTTGATTACAATCTGCCTGAAGAACTGATTGCCGACCGCCCCCTGCCGGATCGTGCTGCATCCCGCATGATGGTGATCCACCGGGACACGGGCGTGATTGAGCATCGCCATTTCTCCGACATCCTGGAATATGTGCAGGACGGCGACCATTTTGTCCTGAACGATACGCGTGTGGTGCCCGCCCGGTTTTTCTCCAATGACGGCGCGATTGAGCTGGTGCGTGCCGGGGCAATGTCGCCTACTCTGTGGAAGTGCATGGTTCGCCCTGGGCGCAAGATGAAGATTGGCAAAACGGTACAGATCGGCAATGCCACCGGCACGGTGGAGGGGATTGACGAGGAAGGGTACCGCCTGATTCAGTTTGACTCCGAGGTGGATGAATTGACCTATGGACGCCTGGCTTTGCCTCACTACATGAACCGCGAGAGCGATCCCGAGGACAAGGAACGCTACCAGACGGTGTACGCCGCGCACAACGGGGCGATTGCCGCACCGACGGCGGGGTTGCATTTTACGCCGGAGTTGTTGGCTGCTGTTCCCCACAGTTTTGTGACGCTGCACGTCGGCGTCGGCACCTTTCGCCCGGTGAAGGTGGATCGCATTGAGGAACACGATATGCACACGGAACATTTCGTCATGCCGCAGGAAACCGCGGATGCCATGGTTGCCGCCAAACGCGTTTTCGCCGTTGGCACGACCTCCGTGCGCGTGCTTGAGCATCTGGCGAAAACCGAAGGCTTGCCGCTGAAGGGAGCGGAAGGTTCGACGAATATTTTTATCTATCCGCCCTACCAGTACAAGGTGGTCGATGCTTTGATTACCAACTTCCATTTGCCCCAGAGCACGCTGATTATGCTGGTGAGCGCCTTTGCCGGGCGAGAACTCGTCCTTCGTGCGTACGAGGAGGCCATCCGCGAGCGTTACCGCTTCTATTCCTACGGAGATTGCATGTTAATTCTTTGACAATAAGATGAAGTGGAGTAAACAGGAGTGTAAGAAGCGTGGGCTCAAGCTTCTGATGATACTCGTCCGCATTTATTTGCTGCTCTTTGCTGTTTTGGTGTTGTTGCAGGGTTACGTCGTGTTTCCTGGGCGCTGGATGGTGTTTCCGTCGCTCCGTTCGACTTACCTTGAGATGGAACTGGCTGATTGTGCCAGAACCTTCCATGTGGATGGAGAACAACTGGAAGGCTGGGTGCGCCATGTGCCAGGTACTCCTCTGCTCGTCTTTTTTGGGGGCAATGGGGAGGATGTCGCCTGGCATGTTCCCTTCCTGAAGCAACAGGGAAGCTCCTTCCTGGCGGTTAATTACAGGGGCTTTGCCAACAGCTCGGGGACTCCCTCGGAGCAGGCTCTTGTGGACGACGGTGTGGCTCTCGTGAAGCAGGTTTGCGAGGAGATGAAGATCCCCTCGAAGGATGTGATCCTTATCGGCCAAAGCATCGGTTCCGGCGTTGCGACTGCGGTTGCCGCCAAATTTCCTCCGGGCAAACTCGTCTTGCAGGTGCCCTTCGATAGTCTGGAGGCTGTTGCCAGTGAGAAGCTTCCCGTGTACCCTGTGCGCTGGATTCTTCGTTTTCCCTTCCGCTCAGATATTCTGGCTCCGACGATTACCTGTCCTGTTGCCGTCTTTTCCGCCACGCGCGACGAGGTGATTCCGGTGCACCATGCGCGGCGCATTTCCACGCTGTTCCCCCAGCTTCGTGTGTATCAGGAATTCGATGGCGTCCGCCACATGGAACTGGAAGATGCCTTGGGATTCGAAACGGCCTTCCGCGCGTTTTGCTTTGAAGGCGGAAACATGCCCGACGGTCAATAATCAGGCTGCCCAGACAGAAACGATGTCCGAGATCAAAAAAGGCAGATGCATCGGTGCTTTGGGAGTTTTCCTCCTTGTTGTTCTGGTGTTGGGGGGGATGCTTCCGCAATGTGCCAATAAGCTGGTCTTCCCTGGTCAATCAATGATTGATCCGATGGAAAGGCCTGGCTTCATGGAGAGACAGTTGGAACCGTACAGACGAAGCTTTTCCGTGAATGGGGAAAGTCTTGAAGGCTGGTACCGGAATGTACCGGGGACACCACTCGTTGTGTACTACGGGGGGAATGCCGAGGATGTGTTGTACAGGTCGAGTGAATTGGTGGAATGGGGATGTTCCTTTTTGGCTGTCAACTACCGGGGATTCGGCAAAAGTACGGGGACACCGTCGCAGAAACGCGTTGTGAGTGATGCTGTGGCACTGGTGGATCTCGCCGTATCAGAGCAGGGGAAGAAGTGGGATCGAGTCGTGCTTCTCGGTCAAAGTATTGGCTCGGGAGTAGCGGTTCAGGTTGCGTCGCAACGGCAGGTGGGCAAGATGGTGTTGCTGGTGCCCTTTGATAGCCTGGCATCCGTTGCTGGGGAAATGGTTCCGTGGCTGCCTGTCTCCTGGTTGCTGGATTCCCCCTTCCATTCCGACCAACTGGCTCCCGGGATTACGTGTCCCGTAGCTATTTATGCAGCGAAGATGGATGAAGTGATCCCCGTGCACCATGCTCAAAATCTGGCGCGAATGTTTCCAAAACTCGTGAATTACAAGGAATTCAACGGAATTTCGCACATGGGCTTGCTGAGGAATCCGCAATTTTCCGGGATTCTCCGTAATGAATGCCTGAAAAATCGGCCAAGAAAAGAGCTTGAATAAACCTGTCGTGGTACTACCATGCAGTAATGGTACCAGGAACTATACTTTTAATTTTTGTTATTTTGGTCTGCTACCTCTTCTTCGCGACGGGGGTTACAGCTGCGATGAGCATCATCATGGGAAGCCGTTGGAGGCGTGCTGGCGTTATTGCCGGCACTTTGGCAACGGCCATGATCATGGGTGTGGTGGATTTGTATATCCAATTTCTGGAAGCGTGCCAGAAGAGCATGCTTGCCAATGAAGGTGGAGCTATCGGTCTGCTGGCTCACAGTGATCCGGAGGGACCGGCGAGCCTTTTTGTGACACTCAAATTCCCGTGGGTGATGGCTCTGGCTCTCTGGATGATCACCTGTCTGGTCACGGTTGGCATTGCCTGGATGCAGGAAGAGGCCTATCGCAAAAGACAGAAGGAATCCGAGACTTCAGATGAAAACTAATATGCTGAATATCAGGATTTTGTTGTAATCAAAAGGAGCGGCGGCGGTGAGCGGTCGTCATGACTTGGGGAAGACTTTTTGCCAGGTTTTGCCTTCGTCGCTGGATTCGTAGATGCCTTTTTCGGCGTAGAGGGTAATGTGTGAGAAGTTGTCCTTGTCGATGCGGAGCTCGTAGGCGTGTCCCCAGTCCAGGGCATCGGACTGTTTTTTCCAGTTCATGGCATTGCGATTGGTCCAGTAAACGCCGTTGCCGTCAAGTGGCACGGCGATGAGGAGGGTGATGTCGTCGCGTCTGCGATCAACGGCGAGGCAGGGTTGGTTCGAGGGTAGTTCCTGCAAGACGCGGTTGATCGAGTGCGCCATGTTGAATGTCGTATAGAGTCCGTTGGTGGAGAAAAGGTAGAGCAGGGAGTCCGAGCGTGTATCGAAGAGCATTTTCAAGAACCCCGTCCCCGGTACATCGATCAGGCGATCCCAATGAGTGCCGTTGTTGCGCGACATGAAAGCTCGCCCGCTTTGGGTCGTGCGGTCATTTGTCATGATGCCGATGCGTTCCGGGATGTCGGGGTGGTAGGCGACATGGGAGATGGCTTCTCCCTTCAATCCTCGGTTTTCCCAGGTTTTACCGCCATCGGCAGAGAAGAATATCCCGGCGCGGTCTGAGCCAGCCATGATTTCCTGTGTTTTGGAGGGATGGACGGAGATGATTTCTCCAGCAGCTGTGGCAGGCAGGGCAGGATCTACCTTGAACTCAGGGCAGGCCTGTTCCCATGTTTTCCCCATGTCCGTACTGCGGAATAGGCCTCCGCCCTTGCTGTTGGAAACAGCGATGAGCAGATTTTCCCCAGCCAGAGCCATGGAGCGGACGAATGAGGTGCCCTGGGGCAGTCGGAGGGCTTGCTTGGTGTATTGCTCGCCATCCTTTCGGATGATTTCTGCCCCTCGTCGGGTGCGGACAACTGCCATCTGAGGATTCAGTACAGAGTAACCGATAACCGATCCGGAGATGGCGGGCTGTGTAACTTGTGGTGCTTTCATCGTTCCCTGCTTCAGGGAGACGTCTCCCATGGATGCAGTGAAGACACCTTTGCCCTTGCCGGGGATCGTGCGGAAGGTGACGCCAGCGAGAATTGTTTCCGGCAGAGGAATGACGCGTTGCATGCCCATGGTCCAGTTCTTGCCGTCGGCGGACGTGAAACAGGAGAACTCGTTGCCCCGGCGCGTGATGCGGAGCCAGGTGTGCTTGTCATCCAGGCGGAAGGATGATTTGCGGCTCGTGCCGTAGTCGCTGAAGTCGGCGCTACAGCGCATGCCATCGCCCACTGTGCGAAAGACGGCAATCTGGTTGTCGTAGTTACTGGAAGCATCTGATTTGGAGGCCATCAGGCCAACCCAGCAGTCGTTGCCGACATCGAGAGCAGCATCGCTCGATGCAAGAATTCTGCCCGTCAGGACGAAGTCTCCTGTCACGGGGCGATTGACCAGGTATTCCCCCTCACCCACGAATTGGAATGCTCCGTTTTTGCCATTGATGGCATGGGGAAGTCCGGTTTCTCCATGGGTTTGGACTTTCCATGCGGGATCGAGAACGCTGCTTGATTGCAGATTGACGTGTGGAGTGTCCACCGTGTGGGAAGTATCGTAGTAAACGCGGGCCCAGAGGTCGTTGTCACCGTCGAAAAGGCTCATGAAATTCTGGAAGGGAGGCGCGGTTGCCGAGGCGACGAGTTTCTTGCCGTTGAAGTACTCGATTTTGTTGATCTTGCCAGAGGAGAGGGCGGTTTTCAGGTGCTTTTCCTGAGTGGAACCCGAAATATCCAGTTTTGCTTCGGGGATGTCGGCTCGTTTTTCGCGCACGAGCTTCCCAAGGGGGATTTCTTCCAACGGCTTGTCAGCATATTCCCAACCGAGCCATGCAACGGTGAATTCATGATCTCCATCCTTTTTGAAGTAGCTTAGTTTGATGGGAACCAATCCCTTGTGGAGAAAGACGGAGGAGCGTTGCTCTGAGGCGCTGTGGATTCCGTCGTTGTCGATGATGTTTTGTCCGTCGAGTTCCAGACGGCTTCCGTCGCAGGACTTGAGCACGAAGGTGTAGGCACCGGATTCCGGCACATTGAGGAACCCCTCGTAGGTGAAGGCGAACTTGCCTTCCCGGTTGCCGCGTAGCGCGGTATCAAAACCACGGGAAACGCCCGAACGTAGCGGCTTGGTGAAGTCTATGTCTTTCAATGAAGTCCAGCCCTCATTACTTTCCACATACTTGTACTCAAGGCCATCCGCGATAGGCTTGCCGGCAGTGATAGAAGCGATGGCCTTGCGGGGGGCGGGGCTGGGCAGGTCGATACTTTTTTTCTGGTCAAAGATATCTGTAATCGTCAGGCGGGCATGTCCTTTACTGCCAGCGGGCAGGGGGATTGCCCGTGTGCGGACCTGGGGGAGTTTTTCACTGGCGGTAGTAGCGATGGGGCTTCCTTGAAATTCGGGATTGTCAAATACTTCAATTGCATAGCCAAGCTGGGGGGATGACTGAGCCTCCAGAGACCAATCGACGACGAGCTGGTTCCCCTCCGTGCGTGAGGATGCTTTGGCGAGGATGGGGTCGGGCGTGGGGGAATCGGGCTGTTTTAGTGTGAAGTCGTGCTTGCGACCCTGTTCCAGATTGAAGGTGAACTTGCGGTTTTCCGTGTAGGACATCGTCAGCACTGTGTCGTTGTCTTTCAAGTTGGCTGTCCAGGCCTGGTATCTCATGCCATCGTCCTTGCCGACATCAATCGAGACGGTATCACATTTTTTCCACGCTCCATTGAGTCGGTAAAATCCCTTGCTTCTCCAGAGTTCGCGGTGTTTGCGCCCGGCGTGTCCGAAGTCTTCCAGGAATCCTCCGTTGCCCTTGAACCCGGTGGCGGCGTAGGGGATGCGGAAGGTTGCGAGGTGGTGCCATTCATTGTTGGTCTGATCCTTCATCCATGAGCCGACGAATGCTTCCTTGTTTTGTTCATCGGCGCCCCAGGTGCGGATGAACATGGTGTACCACTGTTTGGTTTTAATCCAGGGTACATCGCGTCCACCAGCACTGCCGGAAGCTCCTTCTCCAACGTACTGGCGGGCATAGACGACGGGGTTCATGTAGGTGTTGCGAACCTGGCGGTTTTCGTAGGCCTTGTCCGGCCAGAACGACCATACTGTGCTGGGACGATAGGTTGCCAAATCCGTGTTGTCGCCCACATTTGCCGCAACTCCGGCGTAGAAGTAGCCCCCGTTGGGATACATGTTGAGATTCCAGCAGGCGAAGTAGGTGGATTCCGGCCAGTAGGGGTAGAGCAGATCGACCATGATGATATCAGCCCCGTCTTCGACGTGATCCTGGTACCACGACCCCAGGGCTGGAATGGAAAAGCAAAGCCCGAGAATGAAAGAGAATAGTTTTTTCATGGAAAAAATCTGAAGGTAGAAACTGGCGTTGGCGTAGAAGTTTTTTCTTCGTTCCTAGAGAACTTTATACGGAGGTGGATGAAATAAAAATTCAATTCAAGCGATATTTGGAACGAACTTGATGAAAATTCCTGATGGAAACGCGGATGTGTCCGGGAAAAGTCTTGAAGCTTGCGGGGCAACTTGCTAAGGGTCGATGTATGGATATGAGGCGATTTCTGCATATTTGCCTGCTTGCTCTGCCGATGCTGGTTGTTTCTTGCACCCAGGGGACAGCGGGGCGGCGGCCTCCCCTTGTGAGTTTCCGACCCCAGGACATTCCCTTGGTGCCTCGTAGCGTTTCCCAGATCAATCGCGAAGTGGCCATTGAGAAGAGCTACATGCCAACCACGACAAGGGCTCGCAGAAATTATTCCGGCCCGATGACGCCCCGCTTCATCACGATTCACAGCACGGCTAATGCTACAGGCGATGCCAGTAGCCATGCCAGGTATCTGAATAAAGGTAAGTCCGGCAGCCTTTCCTGGCACTATACGGTGGATCAATACCATGCCATCCAGCATTTGCCCTTGAACAGGATGGGGCACCATGCTGACAAGGGCGGCCCAGGAGACCGATACTCCATCGCTATCGAGATGTGCGAAGTTCGTTCTCAAAGCAAGGCGAAAACCTATGATCGTGCGGCCAAGCTGACCGCCAGTCTGATGACCCAGTACAACATCCCTCTTCGCAATGTGGTACCGCATTATTACTGGAGCGGCAAGGCGTGCCCCGGCCCCTTGCTGGACAACAAGCGCCCCGGCTTCAAATGGAGCTGGTTTATTTCCCGTGTGGACTACTACTACCGCTGCCTGAATGGCGGCAGGCAGCATGTGTCCTGAACAAGCATTTGATGCCAAAGAGCTACCATGGCGGATCGCGACAGGCCGGAAGGCGGGTGGAGACTCTTGTCTCGCCTGGATGGACTTGCCTTGATGCGCGGGTTGGGGCGGGAGAGCAAGGCTCTGGACAGCCTGGGGATAACGACGGTTCATGATTTATTGTTTCGCCTGCCACGGCGTTATGAAGATCGCCGCCGCTTTGATGGCTTCGACTCCCTCGGCGACCACCGCGCCGTTTGCCTGCGGGTGAAGGTGGTGGACACGCAATGGAAAGGCTTCAAGGGCAAAGGCGGGTATTACGAGGCTATCGTCGAAGATTTGAACAGCCTTGGCGGAGCCAGGATCAGTTGCCGATGGTTTCACTTCCCCGGAATAGCCAAAATGGTGTGTGTCGGGCAGGAACTCGTCATGTACGGTAAACCGAAGCTGTACGGAAAGCAGATTTGCATGGTGCACCCGGAGTTTGAAGAAGTGCAGGCTGGCAACTCCATCCACATGGACAGGCTCGTGCCCGTGTACGGCAATCTGACTGGCTTGAATACGCGGAAGTTCCGAGAGATCATCTGGAAGGTGTTGCAAGGCCTGGAACCCGGTACCGAAGAGGGAATTTATGAGTTCTCGGACAAGGAACCTCGCAAGAAATCCATCTACGATTTGCACTTCCCGGACACGATGGAGGACGTGACGCGTGCCCGGAGACGCTTTGCCTTGGAGGAATGCCTGATCCAGCAACTCAAGGTTGGGCTCCGAAGGAGGAAAAATCGTGAAAAAAACGGACAGGTCACAGCCGTCGGAACTCAACTGGTGCGCGATTTGATGGATTCCCTCCCCTTTGAGATGACGGGTAGCCAAAAACGTTGTCTCCGCGAAATCTACGGCGACATGAAGTCGCATCACCGGATGAACCGTCTTTTGCAGGGCGATGTTGGCTCCGGTAAAACGCTTGTAGCTCTGGGAGCAATGTTGATGGCGGTGGAGGCCGGGCGTTCTGCCGTGCTGATGGCTCCGACTCAGATTTTGGCGGAGCAGCATTACCGCAAGTTCCGTACACTGCTCGATCCACTGGGGGTTTCTACGTCCTTGCGAACGGGAGACAGGAGGGAGGATTCCCATGTTTCCTTCGATGGAGAACCCTCGATTATCGTGGGAACTCACGCCTTGTTGTACGCCAAAAACTCCCCCGGCACACCTGGGCTGGTCGTTATCGATGAACAGCATAAATTCGGCGTGCTTCAGCGCGAACGCCTCATTGAAAATGCCGGAAATCCGGATGTCCTCGTCATGACGGCAACGCCGATCCCGCGCACTTTGACGCTGACGGTGTATGGTGATCTGGATGTATCCGTCATCGATGAACTCCCGGCCGGACGCGGGAAGATCGTTACGGCGCTCCGCACACCTAAGCAGATGAAAAAGGTGGTGGAGTTTGTCCGTGCCCAGATTGACGAAGGCCGCCAGGTGTACATTGTGTCTCCCTTGATTGATGAAAGTGCCGTGCGCAAGAGTGCCTCGGCTCTGAAGGAACTGGAGGCCTGGAAGAAGCGCTTGCCCCATGTCGATATAGGCCTGCTTCACGGGCGCATGTCCCCTGAAGAAAAGGATTCCATCATGCGAGACTTTCTGGCTAACAAGGTGAGCGTGCTCGTTTCGACGACAGTCGTGGAGGTTGGGGTGGATGTGCCGAACGCGACGGTGATGATTATCAACAATGCGGAGTCCTTCGGGCTTTCCCAGCTCCATCAGTTGCGCGGTCGTATTGGACGAGGAGGGCACCATTCCTACTGCATTCTGATTTCCGAAATGGGAGAGGATGATGAACAGTGGGAAAAACTCCATATTCTGGAGACGACCTTGAACGGCTTCGAACTGGCAGAGGAAGATTTACGCCTGCGCGGTCCCGGCGATGTGCTGGGGACTGAGCAGAGCGGTTTGTCATCCATCATGTTCTCCGAGTGGCTGACCGATCCCCGTTTGATTCGTCGGGGGAAGGAACTCGCCGACAGAATACTCGGCGAAGATCCACAGTTAAACTCGGAGAAGTACCGGGCTCTTTGCGCAATGGTCAATCAGGAACGATAGAACCGAATGGGGACTTTTCGCCTACTTCCTGCACTGCCCTCCCCGGGTCTGATTTTTTGCCCCGTTCTCCGCCTTCCTTGATGTTGCTTTCGAGTTCCTGATCGATTTTATCGGGGCTGATCTTCTTGCGGTTCTTTTCCTCGGGTGAGGAGAGAGTGCGCTTGATGAGGTTGCCATCCGCATCGTACTCAAATTCTTCCCGTGTATAATTCCATTGGGTTGGGTAGGGGTGGTCCAGTCGGGATAATTGCCCTTTGTTGTTGTATTGAGCTTGAGCCTTGCCTTCGGGCATCCCCTGCGGGATTCTGTCGAGAAGGAAAGGATAGGCATTTTCCATCAAGGTGGTAGCGGCAATTTCAGAGCCGTAGTGAAGGCCAGGCTTGAGGAGGCCGAAGGGAGAAAAATCCTCCATGCGTTTGCCCGGTAACTTCAGATACAACCGGCGGGACATGTCCTCCATGGCAGCCATGCGATTGACGGCAGGAGTGACACCGGGGTACACGTAGTGCATGCCCGGCACTTCATCATCCTTCTGGTTCAAGAAAATTTCCGAGTTGGGGCGGCCATCGGGCGTAAGCTTGATGTAGCGGGTAGCGTAGAGGTTGCGAGCCATCACAGGATTGTCCTGGGCATCCTGGAAGCGCTCGATGTAGTCAGCTTTGCGGTTCTGATCTCCCCAGGAGACGCTGCGTTTGTAGTAGCCTTCCGAGTTGAGATTGCAGGGGTTGATGGTGCCTCCATCATAGGAGACGGAGAAATCGAGGCCGTTTTTACCATACTTGTAGGCGATGGACGTGTATCGTCCGGGAGTGAGAGCCTCGGCATCGGATGCTCCTTTGTAGGTAATTGTAAGTGGACGGTTGAGATCATCGTAGGTACGGAGGATGGTCGATGCCTGCTCCGGTCCATAACAGGGAAGCCCGGATTCGGTGGCGTATGTGCGCTTGATTTCTCTACCTTCCTTGTTGAACTTGAGTTCTATGGACGCGTATTGCCACGGGGTTGTGCCAATGGCTCCCTCTGTATCGCAGACGATGTGCTTGGTGCATTTGCCATCCTTGTCGTATTCGTAGAAGACTTTGGATGCGCCATCTTTGTTGTAGCAGGGGGAGTTATCCGGGTCAAAATATTCGGCGGACAGGAGCCGATCCTTGCCGCCAGCTGTGATATAGGAGTATCTGGCGGAGGAATAGCCCGTGGGACCGAACAGACGGTTGCCCTGGGTGCCTTCAAAGGTCTCCCGAACGAGCCTGTCGTTATCGTCGTATTCCATCTTCTGAATGTGGTAGCCATCAGGGATGATGTGCTTATCATTATCCTGATTAAAGTGAGCGATGGACGTGAGCAATCGGTCGCCTTTTTTTGACAATTTGTAGGTGTAGCTCTGTTGAGCCCAGCCTCTGGGACCTGGAGCAAGATCGTTTTTCTCCTTCCCGAAGAAGGCAACTTCCTTGAGCTGTCCATCGGTATTGTATTCGATGCTTTGGATGGCGAACCCTCCTGTGCTGAGCACCGGATCGCCCATCTTGTCCTGGCAGATGATTTTTGTCAGATAGCGGGTGCGGTCGTAGAAGAGAGAGGCAAAACCCCAGGCATTTTCCATGGGCATTTCCTGGGCATCCAGCCAAGTCGTTTTGAGTGGCTCGCCGGAAGCGTCGTAATCGAATTTGATGAAGCTGTGACCGAGGATGTGCTTCGTGGGGTTTTTATTCTCGTCGAGGTAGTGGATGCGCGTAAGAAGCGAAGGCGGAGCCACGACAGGGATATTGATCCGGGAGCTTGCGCGGCGTGAGCTGTCACCGCCGTGGCTTCCTAATTCCTTCTTGAGCTGTTCTTGCGGGCCTGAGCCTTCGGCGAGATGGTTATTGATTTCATTGAGCCCCGGAGGCAGCAGATAATTATAGATGACGGCATGGTAGCCCAGCGCGATGCGGACGGGCTTTTCATTTTTGTCGAAGTATTCTCTGCGCGCGATGCACCCCCCTGGCTCGCCGTAGCTGATGCGTTCCTCGGCGTAGCCCAGTGAATTGGGGGATTTGTTGCCATCCTTGTCGAGGAAAGTGATGCTGCTGATACGCTTGAGGTGGTCGTAGGTGAATTGCAGGGTAGCGTAGCCCTGAGTGGCCGTCGAGACATTGACGGGCTGGTTGCCGATGATGCCGCCCGTGATGCGGAGGGGTTCATAGCCATCGCTGACCATCATTGGCTTTTTGTCCATGTCAAGGTAGGTGATTGCCGTGAGCTGACCTTCGGGAGAATACGAACACAGGCAGGCTGACCAGACGTGTGGACCGCGCATCAGGTTACCTGCGTTATCCGTGTAGGCGATGAGAATAGGTTTTCCCTGCGGGTCTCGCAGGAATTGTTCCCAGGCGTAGCCCTTGGGTCCCCCGCCGGGGATGGTGATGGACTTCAGGTACTTGGCGGGGGCGAAGTTGCCGGGGATGCTGTTATCCGGCGTCTTCAGGGATCGTTCGTATTTGTAGCTGATCTCGACGGTGCGCCTGCCTGCGAACTGGGCACGGTTGGATGACTTGGCATCGGCATCCAGCTCGGGAAGAGTCTTGAGGTAGTCATCCAGCGTCATTTGCGCCTGGGCGCCGGGGAGGAGCAACGAGGCCAAGAGGAGGGGAATGAGGAGGTGTTTCTTCATGGCAATGGATGCTTACAGGGTGGAGACATCAACGTTGTATTCTTTCCAGGCGGCTTTGAAGTCTTCAAAAACCTGATCCCACGATTTGCCGTTTCTGAGGCGGTTGAGGCAGGTCTCTTTGGAGACTCCTTCCTGGAGCATGCGGAGGAAGTCCTTGAGCGTCCTGCCATCCTTGTTGTTGGCCATGTGCATGAAATAGGCCGTGATGAGCAGGGCACGGGTACGATTCAGGCAGATGCACTTTTCATCGTTGTTGTAGATGGCCTCGGAGGCCGACATGATCTTTTCAAAGCCGTCGGGGAATTGGTAGGGGAGTTCCACCTCGCTCTGGATTCCGTGCTTTTTCGCATTCCTGGCCTGAGAGGCGATGCTCTGGAGCATTTTCTCCGTGAACTCCGTCAAGTCGATATCGCCCGTCAGCAGAATGCCGAATTGATCCAGATACATGGCAAATCCTTCGGTAAACGGAGTATTCGCCAGCATGGAAGCTGGTTCAATCGTGTGAATCCATTCGTGGACGCAGACGCTGTAGAGGCCGCTGTTGATCGTTTTGTTATTGGTGGATGATTTGCCGGATGCCAGGCCGAAGAGTTCCCCGTTGATGTAGCTGATTCCGTTGATGTTGATACCGGGGACTTTGGCTCCGGTCTTTTCCTCGAATTCTTCCTTCTTGCCGTAGATGTAGAAGGTATATTTTTCCGGGGCGAGGTGGTTTTGTGCACCGGAGAAGTGGAGAGGGAAGACTCTGCCGAGGATGTAGGCTGTTTCCATATTGTAGAACACGAGTTCAACGGCACGGGTATCGGTGATTGTTTTCGTATCGTAGGCAACGCGGAAGTGTGGGGTATCCAGATAGGTCCATTTGTCATCGCGGGCAACAACGTTGGGGAATGGCCTGGTTTCCGGAGCCTTGATCTTGTTGGGGAGCACCTCGTCCCAGTTGCCTTCTTCCGGCAAAAGGATGGGGAGAAGATGGGCAGGGCGAAGCGTGCTGCGCAAGGGCAGAGGGGTATCCAGAGCGTGACTGCCCCATTCACGAGGGAACACATGGAAGGGAATGGCCTGTCGTGAGATGATGGGGACTTCCTCCGGCCCCAGAAGACGATCCGCATTAAGAAAGCGGGATCCCGTATCGAACAATTCTCCCGTACTATCGATGAATGGCTCTGTGGGTTGCGGCTGTTTGGAGAGAGCTCCCAGAGGCGATTGCGCATGGAGCTCCCGGATGACAGCTGGCGACACCGTCGCGACAAGCGCGATCATGAAGAAAGTGGGAATTCTCACAGTTCTGGATTGTGTGATAAACGGAATTGGCGGTCAAGAAGCAAGCCCGTGAACAGGAAAAAATGGATCATACAGGAAAACCTTTCCATCATTCACGATTGAGAGCCCTTGGGTTGACATGGGGGGATCGAAGAATAGAATATTTTATTATGAAATTCACACAAATTGCTTCCATACTGAGTCTGGCCTGTCTTTGCGCCGGCCTTGCTGGTAGTGAAGCGGCGGAGACCCAGCAACAACGTGATGCACGGATGCAGTGGTGGAGAAATGCCAAATTCGGTATGTTTATCCATTATGGGCTTTATTCCGGTCTGGAAGGCAAACTTGATGGCAAGGAATACGGTGGTGGAGCGGAATGGATTCAATCGTATTCCGGGACGGATAGCGATCGTTATGCCAAGCTGACGGAACCTCTGTTCAAGCCTCGGACGGGCTGTGTAGCACAATGGGTAGATCTCGCTAAACTGGCTGGCTGCAAGTATGTTGTTCTGACGACGAAGCACCATGAAGGTTTTGCTCTGTTCGACTCCAGGGTCTCGGACTTCAATAGCAAAAAGCTGGCGGATTACGATATGGTGAGGGACTATGTGAAGGCCTGCCGGGACAATGGTCTTAAAGTGGGCTTCTACCATTCCGTCATCGACTGGCACCACCCCGATTACGATTGGAAGCAGGCTCAGGGGCTTCCTTACCCGACCCATAACAAGAAGCTTCCTGTTCACGCCAATCCCGACCATGGCAAATATCAGAAGTTCCTGCATACACAGGTGAATGAGTTGATGTCCAACTATGGCAAGGTTGACATTATGTGGTGGGACTACAGTTCCCAACAATTTGATGGAGACAAGGCCTGGCGTGCTACGGAATTGCTCAAGATGGTTCACGACAAGCAGCCGGGGATCATTTGCAACAACCGTCTGTATGCCTCTCACAATACCAATGGCCCTCTGGTCGTTACCACGAATGAAAAAGGCGACTTTACGACACCCGAACAACACATTCCTCCTCAAGGTATTGACGGTGACTGGGAAGTCTGCATGACACTTAATGGTACCTGGGGGTATGCAGCTCACAACCATAACTGGAAATCGAATGACACCTTGATCCGTGGATTGGCAGATACCGTCAGCAAGGGAGGGAACTTTCTGCTGAACATTGGGCCGCGTGTCGATGGCTCGTTACCAGATGAAACAATTCGCTCTTTCCATGCCATTGGAGATTGGATGAAAATCAACGGCGAAGCCATTTACGATACGACGCCAACTCCCTTCAAACAAGCATTCACCTGGGGTGTGATCACGAGGAAGGGCGATACCCTGTATCTGATTGTCTATGAACTCCCTGCTTCTGGCAAATTGTCGCTGCCTTTCGTCCCGGACGGAAGTATCCGGGCATCTGCGCTGTCGGACGGGAAAAAGGTGGCCGTCACGAGCTCTCCGCAAGGCATTGAACTTGATCTCACTGGAGTTACTCCCGCCCCCTCGGCAACAGTGATCAAGCTGACGGGAAAGGGGCACGTCGTTGAAAACATGCCCTCGCCCGCGACAATATCCGCGAAATCACACTGAATTCTGCCAGCCAATGTACAATTCATGAGCATTAACTACACCGAAGAAAAGAAATTTACCCAGTCAGACGTCCAGTCTCTGTTCCTCTCCGTCGGGTGGGTCTCCGGGCAATACCCGAGCCGTCTGTATAAAGCACTCAAAAACTCGTCCACCGTCATCACGGCCTGGGATGGTCAGAAGCTTGTTGGGCTCGTCAGGCTACTGGACGATAGCGAGATGGTTGCCTACATGCACTACGTTCTGGTTCATTCCGACTATCAGGGGCAGGGCATTGCCGGCACGATGATTGAGATGGTCAAAACCAAATACAAGGACTATCTCTACATCGAAATCATGCCGGAAGAGAGTAAAAACGCTGCATTCTACCAGAAGCACGGATTTCAAATCATGCACGATGGCGTTGCCATGCAACTGTGCAATTTTGCCAATCAGTCATAGTCACGGGAGGCATGGCATGGATGATGTGTCTTCAGCGATACAGGCTTTTCCTGTCAATCCGTGAAAAGAAAAAGGGCTGTTCTGCGCGTTGCAGAACAGCCCTTTGAAGTTGATGAGATCAGCTCAGATCTTAGAGACCCAACTGGAAGCGGTCGAAAGCGACGACTTCGATGGTATCACCAAGAGACTTGGCCGTGTCTTTGACCAGGTTTTCGATGGTGACGTTGGGGTCCTTGACGAATCCCTGATTGAGAAGGCAGGACTGGGCGTAGAGAGCCTTGAGCTTGCCGGGAAGGATCTTTTCAAGCAGGTGTTCCGGCTTGCCTTCTTCGATGAGCTGCTTCTTGGCGATTTCCTGTTCTTCGGCGATGAAGGAGGGATCCAGATCGGCGGAAGAAAGGCTGCGAGGAGCGGCGGCAGCGATGTGAAGGGTGATGTCCTTGATGAGCGTCTGGAAGGTTTCTTCCTTGGCTGTTTCAGCCTTGCCGGTAGCGATGCTTAGGAGTACGCCAACCTTGCCACCCATGTGGATGTAGGAGGTGATGGCTCCATTGGTACCTTCGGCGATGCTCAGGCGAGCGAACTTGCGAAGCATCATGTTTTCGCCGATTTCAATCACCTTGGCCTTGATAAAGTCATCCATCGTGCCTCCGGCGATTTCAACCTTGAGAGCTGCGTCCAGGTCCTTGGCATCGGAAGCGGCCAACGTGTCGGCTACCGTGTTGACAAAGTTCTGGAAGTTTTCGTTCTTGGAAACGAAGTCTGTTTCGCAGTTGACTTCAACGAGGATACCGTCGCATCCGCAATCACTGATGCGGGAGGCGATGATGCCCTGGTTGGCGGCGCGGTCAGCCTTGGCGGCTGCCTTGGCGATGCCTTTTTCGCGGAGGTAGTGGACGGCTTCGTCGAGGTTGCCGTTCGTTTCAGCGAGGGCCTTTTTGCAATCCATCATGCCCGCGTTGGTTTTGTCGCGGAGCTGTTTGACGAGAGCTGCAGTAATTTCTGCCATAATTGTAAATGTATTCCGTTAAGAGTTGAGCTTAGGCTTCAGCCTTTTCGGTCTTGACACCCTTGGCTTCGTTGATGGGCTTCACGAGGCACTGGAGGACAAGGCGGATGGAGCGGACGGCGTCATCGTTGGCGGGAATCGGGAAGTTGATTCCGTTCGGGTCGGCATTGGTGTCAACCATGGCGACGACGGGGATGTTCAGGCGATGAGCTTCGCGGATGGCGATGTCTTCGTGGTCGGCACCAACGGCAACCATGGCGTCGGGCTTGCCACCCATGTTGCGGATACCCTGAAGGTTGCGTTCCAGCTTCTGGCGTTCGCGGTCGAGAGCGGCAAGTTCCTTCTTGGACATTCTCTTGTATTCCGGAGCCTTTTCGATGGTTTCGAGGTAGGCAAGACGTTCGATGCTCTTGCGGATGGTGGTCATGTTTGTGAGCATGCCACCCAACCAGCGGTAGTTGACATAGTACTGGCCGGTAGCTTCAGCAGCTTCGCGGACGGCTTCCTGAGCCTGGCGCTTGCAGCCAACGAAGAGGATCTTGCGGTTGCGGCTAGCGAGGTCGGCGAGGAAAGCAGCAGCCTTGTCGATGCACTTTTCAGTTTCTTCAAGGTTGATCAGGTGGATGCCAGCTTTGTCCTTGAGCAGGTACTTCTTCATGCTGGGGTGCCACTTGCGGGTCTGGTGTCCGTAGTGAACGCCGGCTTCTACCATCTGGTTGATCAGTTCATTAATCATATGTGTATGTTGTTCTTCCTTAAGCAGGGAGACGCTATGTTTGTTGGAGATCCCGCCGCGTTGTTTCCCCGGTCTCCGTTGTTATGATGCGGCGATATGGAATTGGGGACAGGCAGAGTAATGCCTCCCGGCCTCTTTGTCAAAGCGTAAATCGTTGAAAAACGGAACTCATACTTGCTTCGTCGTGCTTGCCCGGGCGACTTTTCTGAGGGCTGATTGGCTTATTCCCTTTAAGTACCCCTCCGGCAACCTACTTCAGTACTTTGGCGAGGAGGCGGTCGAGGCCTTCTTTGGCGAATTTGGAGTTCGGATAGACGGAGCGTGCCTGGAGATACCATGCGAGGGCGGAACCGATTTCGTTCATGTCTTCCAGGCGGCGTGCCTTGTCGAGGGTTGAGGTGAGTTCGCTGACTTTAGGCATGAGGTCTTCGATTTTTTTACCGAGTTCCGGGTCCTGGGAGAATGTGGGGATATCGCGCATGGCTTTGAGTTCTTCCCACGCAGCATTTTCCTGCCCCATTTTGGCGAATTCGTCTGCCTTGGCGATGGCGGTTTCGATTCTGGTGATGTTGGTGATGATTTGCTTGAAGGCGTCTTCAAGTTTTTCATCGCCCTGAACGACGGGTGCAAAGCGGTATTGTTCGCGGAATATCTGGCGGTAGTTGTTTTCTGCCAGATGGCGTTCAAAGTCCTGCTTGGCGATGACGACATCGCTGGTGGCAACCATGACTTTGTCGAGGTCGTTAAGTCTGGGATTGCGGGGCCAGATTTCGATGGCTTGCTTGATTTCTTCGTCCATGACAGCCTGGTCTTGTTTGACGAGGGCTTGCTTGGCCTTGAAGATGTGCATGTCGCTGGCGCGGGTGTATCCGGCGATGATGGACCGGGCTTTGGAGGCATCGAAGTCACTGGCGTCGGCGCTAATTTCCTTGACGAGGTTGTCTGCCTCTTCGTAATCCTTGGCGGCCATGGCGCTGTACAGTCGGTAGCCGGAGCGGAGGACTTTATGAATTTTGCGCTTTTTCTCGCGCGGGAATGTGGCGACTGGTGGCATGAACTCTCCGAGGAGGAAGGCTTCGGAGAGTCTCTTTCCTCCACTGACGAGTTCTTTTTGTTCGACTTGGAAATCGACGGATTTCATGTGGCGTTCCACATCGCGAACGGCTTCGTTGGCAAGGGCATCGAGCGTGGCGACAGTGGGGGGCATCCCGAAATTTTCACCAAAGATTTTGGAAGCGGCGGAACCTTTTTCGACCCTGAGTTTGCTGTCGCCGTCGTTGAAGATGCGGTTGTACACGCGAGCCCCAATGATG
Source organism: uncultured Akkermansia sp. (assembly GCA_964448375.1). GTDB lineage: Bacteria > Verrucomicrobiota > Verrucomicrobiia > Verrucomicrobiales > Akkermansiaceae > Akkermansia. Next base: position 86,018 of record CAYVAI010000002.1, on the reverse strand, counting down.
ACGTGCTGGAAGCGCCTTTGGTAGAAGAGCTGGACGAGGGCTGCCTGATAAAGCACCTTGGCTTCGATGAGGGAAACGGCAGTTTCACCTTCAAAACGTTTGCGAAGGGCGGCTATTTCTACCTGCCGGGCCTGGAGGTGGAGGTATTTGGGGTCGGAACGGTTGTAGGCAGCGCTGGCGACACGGACTTTGACATCTTGTTTGTAACGTTCGTGGGGATCGGCATCTCCGAGGCGGCTCAGGCGATTGGCGAGCTGGTCGCTCTCCTTTTCCATGGCGGAGATGGTGGCACGCTTGGCATCACGTCCTTTTTTTGAGAGGACGGATGTGAACATGACTTGGGCCAGGGTGTCGCTGATTTTGGCATCGCCAGGATAGTTGGCGGCACGCGCCAGAAGTCCGACTGTTTTGCTGAGCACCATCGGGTCCGTGTTCTTCGGGTTCAGGAGCTGCATGATTTCATCCATGGTGGCGTAGTACTCCTTGGCTTCGTCCGATGAGTCTTCGGGCTCATTGAGGTATTTTTCGAAGCGGGCACCAAAGACCCGGTTGTCTCCGAGGGGGATGGATTGTCCATTCAGGGTGACGGTCTCGTCCTGTGGATTGACGAAGGGGAGTTCGTTGCCCAAGAGTGGGTTGTCTCCGGATTGTCCCTGTTGCTGTTGTCCTGAGGAGGGCTGCTGCTGGGTTGGCTGGGAGGCCGGTTGGGCAGGAGCCGGTGCCGGAGGTGGGGTGTACACCTGGGCTGAGGATTGCCAAATCATGCTGAGGCCAAGTGCCAGAGGAGTGAAGAAAATTTTGTTCATGTCAGGAGCAGAATGGTTTTATTTGCAGGCACTCATGGATTCGACGACGAGGATGCCCTTGTTGTCGTCGATGTTGGAGACGCGGACGGTGAAACGGTATTCCTGTTCGCGTTCGATGTTGATGGATTTCTTATCTTGTGGGACGACGATGGGGAGGCGTTTTTCCGTGTCGCCTTTTTTGACGAGAAGGGAGATCATTTCTCCTGCATCGCCGGGAAAGCGTTCTTCCACTTTACCCTGAACCGTGTATTTGTTATCGCGCAGGAGGGAACCGCGGGTGAGGTAATCATCGATGGGGAGTTCCCTGTCGCTACTGACTTCCTTTATGGTGCCGCCCGACATGAGAGTGGCTGCAACGATGATCGCCAGGATGCCTGCGGCGATGGCGATCAAGGTGGCGGGGGAACTTTTCTTTTTGGATGCGCGTCTTGCCATGATGGAAGGATTTCAGTTGTAAAGGATGAAGGATACGGGGCTTTCAGCCAAGCAGATTCTGCCGGATGGCTATGATTTTTGCTCGTTCAGGGCAGGGGGGGATGAATATGTAGGAGGCGGGCGGAAATGAGCGTCCCCATGGAAGAGGTGTGATGTGTGCGGTTGGCTTAGTCCCACTGGGCGCGTTTTACTCCAATATAGGCGGCGATAATGCCGACCATAATGTGAATGGAGAGGACGCCATAGCAGAGGTTGCCAGGGGAAAGAGTGGTATCGACGACGACTTTGACTGCGTTATACACGTAGGGATCGAGGCTGGAGATGCTGCCGGACCATGCCCAGTAGGCGGAGATAAAGGGGCGGATGATTTGCTCGAATTGAGTTGGCAGTGCCAGGACGGCTCCGGAGAGCGGGAGCTGGAAGCCTACGAGGTAGATGCTGAGCAGTGAGGATTGGTCGGGGGATTTCGACAGGGCGGAGATTCCCAGGCAGGTGGCTGTCATGGCGGCGTTGGCCAGCAGGAGGAAGCCCATGTGGGTGACGGTGTCTCCTCGGAAGGCCCAGAAGTATTCGACGAAGCCGAACATCCACAGGGACTGGACGGCGATGAGGCATGCGAGGAAGGCCAGCTTGCTCAGGAGGTAGGCTCCGGGCATCATACCAGCGTATTTTTCCTTCTCGACGATGGGGCGTTCACCCGCGATTTCACGGGCGGCATTGTTGGAGCCCATGAGGCCGAGGAGGATGACTTCGAACATGATAATGCCGGAAACGGCCGAGCCAACCTTGACCTGGTTTTGTTCGATGGCGACTTTCTGTTGGATTTCGGCGACGATGTTCTGGTCTCGCTGGGCGCTGTATTTGTTGATGGGGTCCTGCCCTTTGGAGGAAAACAGGGCAACCATCAGCGGAAAGAGGATGATCATCGCGAGCTGGAGCGTTAATTGCGTCCTGTCTCGGAAGAAAATCTTCCAACGTCTCCCGAGCAGGGTGAAAAACTGGCTGATGAGCCCAGGGGATTCGGGTGTATCATCCGCTATATCCGTGCTGGGATTTTCTTCTTTGGGGACGATGGATTCGCCGATTTCGATGGGGGTGGAAGGCGTTTTGATGTCGTGCGCCGGAGACGAGGGGGCAGATGGCGTCTCTTCCTGAATGACGATTTCTCCGACGGCGACTTTTTTGATGCGTTCCTTGTGCGTTTTTTCGTAGTAGGAATCCTTGTGCTTGTCCCAGGACTTCCCCCATTTTTCACCGGACTGGACGGCCAGTTTCTGGTAAACCGACGCCGGGGTGGGGACTCCGAAGTAGTGGGCGAGACCGCGGGGGGAACCGTGGTAGGCGACGTTGCCCTGGTGGAGAACGAGGACGGAGTCGTAGTCGTTGAGGTTGGCCAGGCTGTGGGTGACGGATATGACGATGCGCCCTTGTTTGTGGGCAATGTCGCGCAGGAGGGCAACGATTTCTTGTTCGGACTGGGGGTCGAGCCCGGAGGTGACTTCATCGCAAAGCAGGAGCTGAGGCTGGGAAACGAGCTCCATGGCCAGCGCAAGGCGGCGTTTTTGGCCGCCAGAGAGGATTTTGACGCGGCGGTCAGCGATGGCGGCGAGGCCGGTTTCTTCCAGCACGGTGTCGATCCGTTCGTCCATGGCATCAAGGTTGGGGAATTTGATGCGGAGCCGTGCAGCGCTCTCGATGTTTTCATCGACGGTGAGCTGGTCGTAGGCGATGCTGAATTGTGGCACATAGCCGACTTCCGATGGGTCGAAGTCTTCTTCTGACAAATCGCGTCCCTTCCAGAAGAATTCCCCTTCCGTTTCCAGGTTCATGCCGGCAATGGTCTTCAAGAGGGTCGTTTTGCCACAACCTGATGTACCGACGATTGCCATGAAGTGGCCTGCCGGAATTTCAAAATTAATTTTATTGAGCAGAATGAGGGGTTCTCCATGTGAATCAACCTCAAACGAAATATCTTGTGCCTTGAGCATAATGAATGGAGTGGAAGAGGGGGAATACCATGGCACAATATGCCCTGTATCTATGGGAAGTCGAGCTAATTGCGTGTCGATCCGCAGGAATAAGTATTTCTTGAATCTTTCCATAAACTATCTTGAGCCAGCAGGCTTCGTATTGTAATGGTATAGGCATGAGCAGACAGGGGCAAAAGCGCAGACGGTATCCCTCCAAGGGAAGATCGTGGAAAAGAATATTTCTCGTCTCGTGCATTTCATGCGGAGTTCTTGTGGCGTTGTTGCTTATAGTGGCTTACTTCTGGATCGGTTCCTATCTCGGTAGCGATGATTTTCGTCACAAGATGGAACTTCAGGCGGCCAAGTCACTGAAGGCTGGCAGTGTGGAAATTACACCGTTGAGTTGGGGCGGCGCCAGCGTCGGGACGGATTCTATCAAAGTGCAAGGCGCGGGAAATATGGAAAAGCTGGATGTGACGCGTTTGGATGCCGTCGTAGATCGAGCCTCGTTGCTGGATCGGCATTTTAGAATCAAACAAATTTCTGCCGATGCCATTTCGGTGACGATGAAGACTGGGAAGCTCCCTGCGCCTGCCGCAGTGACTCCAGCTAATCTCCCGGATGCCAAGCCTCTTGATACGCCGGTGATCGAAGTCACAGAAGGCGGTGAATCTGCTGTTGAGGAGCTTCAGCACGATGGGCAAAAGAGTGCCAACTGGCTCAAGGATTACCTCCTGCCCTTGAAGTATTCCGTCGAGGATGCCTCCATCCGCGATATGAATTTTACCTATATCGACGGCAATCGGGTCTATGCGGTGAACCATGTGGCGGTGCGCGTATCTCCTGAACTCGGGAATAATGAGTACCGGGCTTCTCTGGAACGTGGGCGTATCGAATTGCCATTCTCCTTCATGAAGCGGGGAACTCTGGAAAAAGCGATTGTTCGGTATCGCCCGGATCGCATCTCTGTGGCTGATTGCCGGATTCTACTGGACAAACGAGGGACGATTAACGCCGAGGGTGAATGGGAAAAATTCGATTTTCGCTGGTGGGCAAGTGCCGTCGCCCGCGATATCGACTGCTCCATTTTCCTGGAAGAAGATTGGATGAAGAAGCTGGAGGGCACTATCCAGGCGACAGCACGCGCCCAGGGTGACCGCTCCGGCCTTTTGGAAGTATCCGGGGATATGACAGTGGATCGTGCCGTGTTGACGGCTTTGCCCGTGTTGGATACGCTCAATGCATTTACGCTTTCCTCAAAATTCAAGAGGATTAACTTCGACAAGGTCTCGTCGAATTTCAAGTTTTCCAATGGTGGTTGGCATTTTACGGACATGGTGCTGGTCAGCGAAGGATTGGGGCAGGTGGAAGGCTGGGTGAAAATCGGTGAAGACCGGAGCCTTTCCGGACAGTTGAAAATCGGGATTCTTCCCGGTATGTTGTCCCTGATTCCCGGAGCCGAGGAAAAGGTCTTCACCCAAGAGAATAATGGCGGCAAGCTGGGCTATCTTTGGGCGAATCTGAATTTGAGCGGTACGCTCGATAATCCGCGCGAGGATTTGACGGCTCGTCTCATGGCTGCTGCCAAAGATCGCCTGTTGAGTAGCGATGGGGCGAAGACTGTAACGAATCTTTTGCTCAACAGTGCGGAGAAATTGCTTAACGGCGATCAAAAGACGGATGATGCCAGCAAGCCGGATGGCAAGGATGAATCGGAACCTGCTAAGGAAAAACGTGGCGCTAACGCTACGGAACTCTTGCGTGGGGCGGGCAATGCTGCTGGACAATTGTTCGGATTGTAAGTAGTCTTTGCCTCCCCTCCCGGTACCTGTTTTATGAAATCAACCGTCCATCCGTCCAACGTCGTCAAAACACAGTGTGTGATTGTCGAACGCTTTGCCGAAACGGCTTTTCATGCCACATTCCCCAATGGCAAGAAGACGATTGCATTCGCCGAGATGAAGAATGCCCACCTCCGCGACCAATTGAAGCCGGGAGATCGTGTGGAAGTGACGGTTTGTCCTTCGGATTTCAACCGGGCGAGAATTGACGGACTTTGCTTGACCGAGCCGAATTCCTGATGCAGGGATGCAGGCTCTTTGATTAACACTCCGTCCTGCCTTGCAGGGCTTTCATCAGCGTCAGCGCATCGGCATGGCCGAGGCCGGCTCCTGCGGGCAGTCCTTGTGCAAGGCGCGAGACGCGACAGCCTTTACCTCTCAGAATACTGGTGAGGTAGGTCGCTGTCGCTTCACCTTCGACATCGGAACCCGTGGCAAGGATGACTTCGCAATCGGTTTCGCGAGCGACGCGAGCGAGAAGGGAGTCAATGTTCAAATTCTCCGGGCCGATGTCATCCAGAGGGGAGAGTTTGCCACCCAGACAATGGTAAACGCCCTGAAAGACGCTACTGCGCTCAATGGGCAGAATATCCGTTGCCTGTTCGACGATGCAGAAGAGCTTGTGATCCCGCATCGGGTCGGCACAGGCGGGGCAGAGTTCCTCTCCTTGTGTGAAAAAGCCGCATTCTGAACAGTGACGGACGGCCTCCATTGTGTCCACGATGCTTTTGGCTAGTGCATTGGCTTTGTCCTGGTTGTTTTGAAGCATCCAGAGAGCCATGCGTTCCGCACCACGGGTGCCAATGCTGGGCAGGGTCTTGAGATGCAGGACGAGCTCCAGAATGGCTGGCGGATAATCCAGAGAATTCATGAAAATCAGTTCAGTGTGAGTCTGCAACAGAGTCCTGATGATTGTGCAGGATGGCGGCGGAGATCGAGGCTCCCAGCCCGGAGACAACCAGAGATAGCAGAATGCCTCCCGGATTCAGAAACACATTCCACAGGGCACAGATCGGGGTGCATAGGGAAATGAGGACGGTTGCCGTGGCGAGCACAAGCAGGCGTACTCCCAGCTTGCGAATCCCCAGGAGGGAGTGGGTGAAGAACAGGGTGATTGACAGAGAAATCAGGAAGAGAGACAGCGGGGGCAACACCACTGCCGATTCACTCAATTGGAACGGAGGCGCGGCCAGAACGGCGCGAACATGGGTATTCCAATCAGCCAGGTACCCTGCGGAGTAGGCGATGACCATGGCCGCAGTGCCGAGGATGCTCCAGATCGCCACCCAGAAGATGTATTCATGAAGGATGGTTTTTTCACTTGTGGGTGATTGTTGAGGTGATGTCGGCTTGTCCATAGCTGGGCGTTGAGGGGTAGTGTGGGAAAACAATGGGGCACCCCGCATGGTGTACGGAATGCCCCATTGAAAGGAGATTTCGTGAGGGGCTTTATTCGAAGCGCTTCACAATCACGGTGGAGTTGTGGCCACCGAAACCGAAGGAGTTGCTCAGGGCTGCATTGATCCGGGTGCTACGAGCCTTGTTGGCGACGTAGTCGAGGTCACAGTTCGGATCCTGATTGATGATGTTGATGGTCGGAGGGACGATATCGTCCTGCATGGCCATCAGGCAGGCAGCGAGTTCCACGCCGCCGGCAGCACCGAGGAGGTGGCCCGTCATGGACTTCGTGGAGCTGACGAGAAGACCATTCTTGGCATGGTCGCCGAAGACTGCCTTGATCGCCTTCGTTTCGCAGACGTCGCCAACGGGGGTTGAGGTGCCGTGGGCGTTGACGTAGTCGATGTCTTCCGGCTTCATTCCGGCGTGGTCGAGAGCCATCTTCATGCAACGGGCAGCGCCTTCTCCTTCGGGCAGGGGAGCCGTCAGGTGGTAGGCGTCAGCACTGATGCCGTAGCCGACGAGTTCACCGTAGATGTGTGCGCCGCGCTTGGTGGCGTGTTCGAGGGTTTCCAGAATGACGACACCGGCACCTTCACCCATGACGAAGCCGTCGCGATCCACGTCGAAGGGACGGGAGGCGGTGGTCGGGTCATCATTGCGAGTGCTGAGAGCCTTCATGTTGGAGAAACCGGCGAGGCCAGTAGGAAGGATGGTTGCTTCGGAACCGCCCGTGACCATGACGTCGGCATCACCGAACTTCATGATGCGCCAGGCTTCGCCAATGTTGTGGTTGGAGGTGGCGCAAGCCGTCACGATACACATGTTGGGGCCGCCAAAACCGTATTCCATGGCGACGATGCCGGAGGAAATATTGCTGATCATGTAGGGGATCATGAATGGGGAAACACGTCCCGGTCCACGTTCCACCAGCGTCTTGTGCTGGGCTTCCAGCGTGCCGAGACCGCCGATGCCGCTGCCGATCATGACACCAACGCGCGTCTTGTCTTCGCCTTCCACATCAAGACCGGAGTCTTCAATGGCCATTCTGGCTGCTGCGACGGCGAAATGTGTGAAGCGGTCAACCCGGCGGGCTTCCTTCGGATTGTTGAAGAAGGGAGCAGGATCGAAATCCTTCACTTCACCGGCGATTTTTGCCGGATAGTCAGTAGTATCCATCGACTTGATCAGGTCAATGCCGCTACGGCCGGCCTTGAGGCCTTCCCAGGTCGTCTTAAGATCATTGCCCAGAGGGCTGACGACACCAATGCCGGTAATTACGATTCTGCGATCGGTCATAGTGATGTGTTTGTTGCTTGGGTGCTTGCTTCAAACGGTATCGTTTGAAGTTGAAAAGTCAAGTCAATCCCCTGAGGGCCGGGAATGGTGGATTTCTGCGGAGATGCCTTGCCTTCTTCTGATCCTTCCCTATCTCGTCCACGAGTTTCTGATATCGTTTCTTACATCCGGTATGCGGGTATTTGGAAAGAACTGATAGTTTGTAGTAATTCAGAGCTTTACGAAGGTCCACCGGAGTTCCTGTTCCTTGTTCGTAGATTCTGCCCAGAATGTAGAGATAGGGCCCATCGTCCGGAGATCCGGAGAATTTGTGGTACATGGAATTTGCCAGTTGAAAGGCTTCCTGTTCGTCGCGCCCCGGGAAGTCCGGGTGGTCGAGAACGAGACTGATGAGCTGGAGTTTGACGCTGTCTTTGAACTGTGTCATTTCATTGGCAACCATACTAAACCTGAAGAGAAGATCTTTATTGTCGTCGCATAAAACTATCCAGTTTGGATAGTAAATGGCTTCCGAAAGCGCCCGTTTCAAGATGATAGGGGTGCGGCACGAAAAACGGCGAATTCCGGGGAGGAATTCGCCGTGGGGGAGGGGATATTTCCGCGATGGATTTAGAAGGTGATTTCGGCTTGTTGCTTGCGACCGAGCTTCAGATCCGGGATGAGGATGAAATCGTTGGTTAGCGTGCCTGCTTCCTGAAGGGGTTGTTTTTTGCCATCAATGGTGATCTCGGCCTTTTTGGCGTTGATTCTCTTGGGGAACCAGACGGCAAAACGGCCGTTGTAGTCCGCGTTGGCGGTGATGGTGAAGCCCTTGGCGGGGTCGTTGGCGTCATTCCAAGTGACGTGCCAGGGGGACTTGGTGTGGGATTCGTCCAGACGGGCGACCCAGGCGGGGTCTCCGTAGAACGCGACGACGTCGCGGTCATGGACCAGTCCCATTTGTTCCTGTCCGACGCCGCAGTTGGCCTTGGTGAGGGCCTCCATGAAACCGGGGTCTTCCTTTTGGATGGCATTGATGGATGAGGCATTGAAGTTCACATTCATCAAGGCGGGGAACTTGCGTTGCGTTTCGTCCAGAATGAACTGGTTGTTCAGATACCAGGATTCGGCAAAGGTGCTTTTGTCGTGGTTGTTGAAGATCAGAGACAGTGTGCCCCAGCCGCCTTTGCCGTACCATGAGGGGACGGTGTAGCCGACGAGCTGGTTGCAGCCGTAACCGCTCAGGGCGGTGACTGCCATGGAGTTGCGGGTCTTCATCGTGTCGCCAAAGAGGCAGTTGCCTGCGGCGATCCAGACCTTGGGGGCGGAGTCACCGGCCAAAACAGCGGGGTTTTCCTTCTTGATGTAGGCGGCGAGTTCTTCTTCCTTGCCGTCGAAGAGGACACCCTTGAGGAAGGAGGCGTACTCCTTCTTCTGCTCAATACTCATCAGGTTGAACTTGTTGTCATAGGAGATGAGCAGGCCTTTGCCAAAGGGCATTTCCAGATTGTACTGGGTGGCGTGGGACGAGGTGACGACGAATTGCGGGTGGGACTTTTCCCAAAATTCGGCGAACTTGGGGACGACTCCCTTGTCGCTTTGCGGGTAGGGCTGCACTTTGGCGTCCTGATAGCCATGCTGTTCGACGAATTCGTAGGGACCCCAGTCGGTGATGCACATGCTGTCCGAGAAGCGGGTGGCATCGATGTTGGTGGTACCCATGCCGCGGGTGATTGTCAATGGTTCGGTGGCCTTGGCGATGCGCATGGCGTCGTCGGGAGTGAAGCCAGTAATGATGCCCCAGATGCAGTCGCCAAACGGATCGTCATCGAGCTTGCGAGTGAGGCGGTGCAGGGTGTTGACGAGGTCTCGGTCGATCTGCTCGGGTGGGGCGACGAGTGCCATGTAGCGGGCTTCTTCTTTTTTCAGAGAAGCCAGGATGGAGTCGGGAGATCCCTTGTAGGTCAGGACTTTGGCATTGTGCTTGTCCTTCAGAACCTCGGCGACTGCCATCCATTCGGGCATCTTCTTCGTCTCTTCCGAGACGAGAACAACGTAAGGAGACTCGACCATGGCTTCATGAGCCGCGGGTTTGACCGGGCGGGCATGAATGGCGATGGCGGCAGCGGGGGCTACGGCTGAGTCACTTTTTTTTTTATCGTCGGAATTGTTGGAGTCCTGAGTCTGGAGGTCGGGGAGGATGGTGATGGAGATTTCGCGTCCGGGCTTGAAGATTTCCTTGGCGAGCTGGTTCATTTCATCCACCGTGATGGCCTTGTATCCCTTGAGGGCATCCATGGCGCGTTCCACGTTTTCGGGCTTGGACTGCGAGGATGAGATGGTGCCCATCCAGAAGCCGTTGTCACGCAGGGCGCGCTCCACGCGGTTGATCAGGGGCTTGAGGCCGCGGCTGAATTCATCTTCCGTAATCGTGCCCTTGGCGAGGTCTCCCGTGATTTCCAGAACCGCCTTGGCGACCTTGTCCTTGTTGGCGGTGACGCCGGGGGCGACGGACATCAGGTAGCCGTTGTCCGGGTAGGTGCGGCTGGCTTCATCGATGACGAAGGGGGAGTAGGCTTCTCCCATCTTTTCGCGGATACCCTTGAAGAGGCGTTCGCGAAGGATGTCCTTCATCAGGTTGAGCTGGCGGGATTTTTGAGCATCCATGCCATCATCCGTCGGCCATGCTGTGCAGATGAGCGTGCGATCAATGCTGCTCGGGTAGGTGATTTCCTTGCTGCTGCCGGGGGCGGCAAAAGTGACTTTGAGTGCGTCCTTGTCGATGGTGGCAGGGGCATCTGGTCGCTTGGGCAGAGCACCGATGGTACGTTCCAGAATTGGGATGACTTCATCGGGCTTGAAGTCGCCGACGAGGGAGACTTCCATGTAGTTGTTCTTGAGGGCGGGATCGATCCACTTTTTGACGTCTTCCGTCGTCAGTTTTTCAACATCTTCCTGGCTGGGCAGGTGGAATTTGGCATTGTTGTTGTAGAGGAACTTCATGCCTTCCTTCTGTAGGAGGCCTTCGGGATTCTTGGACAGCATGTCGAAGACCATCGGGATAGCGCGGCGGAAGGTGATTTCTGCTTCTGGTCGATAACCCGGGTGCATGATCCGGGCGGCGATGAGCTTCAGTTCCAGTTCCAGATCCTTTGGTGTGGTTTCTCCTCCAACGCTGAAACGTTCGTCACCGATGGAGAAGGAGGCCTGCACAGCGTGGCCTGCCAGAAGACGGGCGAGGTCGTCCGAGGAGTGGGCTTCCAAGCCGCCTCCATTGACGATGATCGGAGCCAGCATGGCAAGCGCTTCGCTACCTTGGGGTTGGGTGACTCCGCCTCCGTCGATTTGAGCTTGAACGCGGATGATATCCTTATCGAATTCCGTCGGCTTGAGGTTGACGCGGATGCCGTTGGAAAGAACGATCTGGCGAGCACCTGTTCTGGGTTCTTCCTTGTTGGAAATCACCTTGCCAGGTTCGCCAATGTTGTCGTAGGCGAAGGGGGCGCGGGCTTCATCGACATGGGCATCGACCGGGGTGGACACGGATGCTTCAAAGGCCTTGACGATTTCCTGGTCTCCGTTCGGGTTGGCTTCCTTGTCGGAAACAGTCAGTTTGATATTCTTCAGGTCGAAGAGGTTTTGCAGTGCCTTCTGGCAGCTTTCCGGAGTGATCGCCTTATCGGCGATAGCTTTCTGGAGGATGCGCAGGTTTTCGCTGGGAGCAGTGAAGACTTCATGGCTGGCAATGCTCTGGGAGATGCCGCTACTCAGATCGGCGGATTTGCTGGTGTCCCATGATTGGACTGCAACCTGGGCTTCATTGAGCATGTCCTTGATGATGTCATTGACTTCATCCTGGGAGAATCCGTGTTGCTGGGCGCGTCGAAGTTCCTGTTCGAGGGCAGCGATGGTTTTTTCCCATTTGTCGGGGGTGGTGTTGGCTGTTAGCGTGTTGAGATCCGCCAGCTGGAACATGGTGTCTTTGCCCATACCAGCCCGGATGAAGGGGCAGTCTTCCTTCTTCGCTAGCTTGGAGAGGCGGAGGTTGAGGATGGTCATGGCTGCTTCATCAATGATGTCACGAGTGCGCTTTTCAGCCGTATCTTCTACAGTCTTATGTGTTTTGGCATTGACAAGGGAAACTTCCGTTCCTGAAGCATCCTTGTGGGAAATCCACTTGCCGGCAACCCCTTTGTAGGGTTTGACGCTGCCCCAATCGCCTTTGGCGGCACCATTGGGAGTCTTGGTCATGGAGGAGAAATACTTTTCAGCCCATTCCTTCCCTTGTTCCGGGGTGATGTCCCCGACGATGACGAGTTGCATGTTGTCGGGGGTGTAGTGGGTTTTGTAGTAGTCCAGGAAGAGGGAACGGGGCCCCTTGTTGATGAAGTCCAGGGTGCCTATTGGCATGCGTTCAGCAACTAGGGTGCCATCGAGGAGGAAGCCGAGGGCATCCCTCATCATGCGCATTTGGGCAGAGTCGCGGACGCGGTATTCGCTGGTGATGATACCGCGCTCGGAGTTGATGGCACTTTCTTCGAGCTTGGCTCCGTCGGCGAAGTCGCGCAGGATGGTGAAGGCAAGATCGACGGTGTCCGGCTTGAGACTGGGCAGTTCCAGCATGTAAACCGTTTCGTCGAAGGAAGTGTAGGCATTGGCATCGCCGCCGAGCCCGAGCCCGTGGCGTTGCATGACTTCCATGATTTCACCGCGTTTGAAGTGGTTGCTTCCATTGAACACCATGTGCTCCAGGAAGTGGGAGATACCCCGGTTTTCCTCGACTTCGTTTAGTGAGCCCGTGTTGACGCGGAGCTTGAGGCTCATGCGTCCTTTGGGTTCCAGATTGGGGCGGACGAAGTATTCCAGTCCGTTGGGAAGAACGCCGGAGACGATCCTGGGATCCTGCTGAAGGGAATTGGCTTCGTTTGCCTGCTTGACGGGCGTTGCCTCCGGGGCGGAAACATCAGAGCGTTGTTCATTGGCGTGGAGTGCTCCCGTGCTAACGAGGGATACTGCCGCTACAAGGATTGGAGTTACAGGAAGGTATCTCATGGCTTATTGTCAGTAAGGTAACGATTCCCGGCTCGGCAAGTCAAGGAGCCAGACTGCAATCATGAGAAAAGTAGGACATCACAATAGGGAAAACGCAGGAGCTAGATGGGATGTAATGCAAAATATATATTGCAAAATGGCGAATTTATATTACATCATGGAACTATGAAAAAGGCAACGGTAGTAGACGAACGCTTGATCGGATTGTCCCGTCAGTTGACGGCCCGGTTCTACCCATGGGTGTTTGTGGCAATCATTCTCGGAGGGGTTGCCAAATTCCTGTTCATTTCCCGTGAAGTGAACATGTACTATCTGGAATTGATATCCTTGTTGTCCGCAGTGTACCTTCTGGTGCACTACGCAAGGAACAAGGTTGTTTTTTCGGAAAAGTCTGATGAGTGCATGGTACAGTTGCGACAGAGGTATTTCAGCAGGGCGTTCATGTTTTGCTTCTGGGTGTATGTACTTGGGAATATCTACTATTTAATTCTTCGGGATACGGCGGTCCAACTGGTCAATCTGCTCGTCTGGTTTATACCATGCTTAATCCTGACGCTCTTTTTGGTCAAGAAGGGCTTGTTGTTGGTGGCTTCTGGTCGAAGCCTTGCCTCTCGTGTCGGGAAAGACAGGTTTAGGGAATTGAAAAAACGAGCAATTGTTTTCTCGATCTTGATGACTTGTTTCATGGTGTGGGGAATGCCGTATTGCCTGGGAGTGCCATTCAAGTGGAATTGGTATGCGTATTTCATGATGGCTCTGGGAGTAGTGTGCGGTATAGGCTGGTATTATCTGATGAAGTTTTTTATTATTCAGGCGGAGAAAAGAGCTGAGCAGGAATTGGTGAACAAAGATGACGAAGGAAAATAAATCTGATCGCCCGTCGCGAGGGCTACGCCTGAAGCTGGCCCGAGTCGCCCGGGGGATGTCTCAGGAAGAGCTGGCTACGGCTGTCGGTGTCGTCCGTCAGACGATTGGGCTGATTGAGTTAGACAAATACAATCCGACGCTGAATCTGTGTCTTTCTCTCTGCCGTACCCTGGGTAAGACTCTGGACGAGTTGTTTTGGGACGAGGAATAACCCCCTTGCTTTGGGGGGGTAACGCTGTTTCAGGACTAGACATTTCCACTGTTGGACGGTTTGATGAAACTTGTTTTATATTTTTTGACAAATGTTGACAAGGCGTGAAAAATTTGCTATATGTACAAGTATGAAGAATGCGTTATTCTTTGCGCTTGCTATTTTATCCTCTGTTTTATTGTTTTGTACGAATGCAGAAGCGAGTAAGATGAGTTGCAGTGTCAAAATAACCCATTTGAAGGTGTCTCCAATAAATCCTGATAGTGAACTAAACACATATACTGTAAATGTGTCATGTTTAATTCAATGTGCCCACCATGGTAGCTCCTATGGCATAAATGAATCGCTTAGCAAATTTTATCATCCTGTTTGTGTGAATTATTCGGATATGAAAGGCTTTCAACAAGCTTATAATTATGGAGTTATGGCAGTAAATTCAGAAAGTCTAGAAAAATTACGAAATGAATGTAATGGTGAGAGTTCTTGTGGATGTATTTCAAATGGATGTTCGTGCCCTGGTTGTTCTCCCGTCCCTGCAAATACGCGTGAATCCGTTGAATTGCCGGAGAATAAATCTGAAGGATCAATTTCAAACCCGGTAAGATTGCAGAATATTAACAATGTTAATGGAATAAAAAAGTTTCAAAAAAGCTATATTGAGAAGAATTTCAAGTGTGATGTAATATATGCAGATATATATACTATGCTTAATGGTTGTTATATCAATATCATTGTGACAAAAAATGAAAATGGGTGTGAAGAATATGTGTATTTTGATATGACGAACGCATATAATAAACTTAAAAATTCACGAGAAGAAACAAAAGAGAAAATCAAAGATATGATGGCGTTACATTTGCCGATTAATAACTAGCTTTTTAGTTCTAATAGGAGTTGATTTGCCTGTGTTTGAATTTACCAGACAATTTTAATATCAGTGTTTCATGTGGCGAAGAGCAAGAGGGTTTTATTTAATATATCAAAGAATATTTGTGAGACTTGTTCTTGTTTTTTTAAAGGAAAATATGATTTAGATGATGGACTTCTGAAAGAAAATGATTTGAATGATTGATTATGATGGAATAATAAAAATATGAAATATTCTATATTATTAAGTGTGCTGCTATGTATATTGCCAATAAGCTTGGGCAATGATATTAGTGTAAACAGTGCGAAGGCAGAGGAGAACTCTTCTCTTGGTTTATCGTGGGAAAAGCCTATTCCTGTTCCCGCTGGAAAAATATCTAAGAATGAGAGAATAACAACGGATGATGAGGTAGAACAGTGGGAAGAAAAATATATAGGTAATAATTATTCGGCCTATCACATTGCCCGTCGATTCCGTACTTCCTATGTAGGTACGAGCCCTTTGGATGTGGTTGATTTAGAAGATAAGGAAGGAAATATCATAAAATGCTATTTTGATCTTACTGAGTATATTGATAAATATATAAAAAGCAAAATAAAAAATCAGAAAAAAATAGAATCGGACACGAACCGGGAGGATCCTGAAGGTAGTCATTATACCAATCCCATCATTTTAAAAGATGCCTTAACGAAGGAAGATGTCGATGAACAGCAGAAGGCCTATGTGGAAAAAAATTATCCTCACTATAAAATAGTTGAAGGTAAAACGATGACTATTTTTATTCATAACAAATTCGAAAATAGAGTTTGTCTCAAGGAAATAGATGGAGAAGGAACAAAAAGAATAATATTTGATGTAAATTCCTATATCAATGAGTATCAAAAGACTCATCGGATTACTCTGGAAAGAATTTCTCCAGTTGCTCAAGAGGTTAAAATGGAGCAATTTTCAAAGTCTGTTGAGGAAAAGAAAGATTAATATATTACCTGCTCAGGAATCCAGAAACGAAACAGCCCGCCCCGATCATTCGGGGCGGGCTGTTTGTAGTGAGGGTATTGCCAGGAGCGGCGGGTTAGGCCAGGCCGTGGTATTCCTGCAGGGTTTGTACGTCTGCGTTTTTGTTGCGGATGCCATCCATGGCTCCGATGCATGCTTTGGCTGAGGCCATGTTCGTGCAGTAGGAGGTTTTGGTGGAGACGGCGGAAGCACGGATGAAGACATCGTCCTTGCGGGAGTCGTGGCTGCCGGGCGTGTTGATGATGAAGGCGATTTCGCCGTTCTTAATCTTGTCCACAATGTTTGGGCGTTTGCCCTCGTTGACCTTGTAGGCGCGTTCGCACTCGATGTCGTGCTGGAGGAGGTGAATCATCGTGCTGCGCGTTGCACTGAGCTCGAAGCCGAGCTTCGCAAGCGTTCGGGCCAGGGGGACGACGCTTTCCTTGTCGCGGTCATTGACGGAGATGAAGACCATGCCCTTTTCCGGCAAGGGGTTGAAGGCACTGATTTGCGCTTTGGCAAACGCGATGTCGGGATCGGCGTCGATGCCCATGACTTCGCCGGTGGAGTGCATTTCAGGGCCCAGGACGACGTCGATGCCGGGGAATCGGTTCCACGGGAAGACGGCTTCCTTGATCGAGTAGTAATCCGGGACGATTTCCTTGGTGAACCCGAGTTCGGCGAGCGTTTTGCCAGCCATGACCTTGGCGGCCAGCTTGGCAAGGGGTCTGCCGATGGTCTTGGACGCGAAGGGCACTGTACGCGATGCGCGGGGGTTGACTTCGATGACGTAGAGCTGTTCGTCCTTGACGGCGAACTGGATGTTCATCAGGCCGCGCACTTCGAGTTCGCGGGCCAGCTCCTTGGCGGCGCGCATGATTTCCTTGTGCATGCGCATCGAGATGCCCGCAGCGGGGATCATGCAGGCGGAGTCGCCCGAGTGGATGCCAGCTGGTTCGACGTGTTGCATGATGGCGCCGACAACCGAAATTTGGCCGTCCGAGATGACATCGACGTCGATTTCCACGGCGTTTTCGAGGAAGCGATCCACGAGGATTGGGCGAGCCGGGGAGGCATCGACGGCTTCGCGCATATAGCGAGCAAGCTCTTCGTCATCATAGACGATCATCATGGCGCGGCCTCCGAGGACGAAGGAGGGGCGAACGAGGACGGGGTAACCGATGCGGTTGGCAACTTCGAGTGCTTCTTCCGGCGAGGTGGCGGTGCCGGCGTCAGCCTGCTTGAGACCGAGCTTGTCCAGCAGGGCGGAGAAGAACTTGCGGTCTTCCGCCTGTTCAATGGAATTCGGGCTGGTGCCGATGATGGGCACGCCGTGGCGTTCCAGCTCTGCGGCGAGGTTCAGGGGAGTCTGCCCGCCGAACTGGACGATGACGCCGTCGGGTTTTTCCTGGTCGCAGATGTTGAGGACGTCTTCCAGAGTCAGGGGCTCGAAGTAGAGTTTGTCCGAGGTGTCGTAGTCGGTCGAGACGGTTTCCGGGTTTGAGTTGACCATGATGGTCTCGTAGCCGAGTTCCTTCAGGGCGAAGGAGGCATGGACGCAGCAGTAGTCGAACTCGATACCCTGGCCGATGCGGTTCGGGCCGCCGCCGAGAATCATGATCTTCTTTTTATCGGAGGGGCGGGCTTCGTTTTCCTCACCGTAGCAGGAGTAGTAGTACGGTGTGTAGGCTTCGAATTCGGCGGCGCAGGTATCGACGAGGCGGTAGGTGGGTACGATGCCGTGCTTCTTGCGTTCGTCGCGGATGCGGTCTTCCGATTCTCCGCGAGCCAGAGCGATCTGACGGTCAGAGAAGCCGAGCTTCTTTGCCTTTTTCAGAGGGATGTCCGCGAGGCGTTCTCCAGCGATAGCCAAATCTTCGAGCTGGGCGAGGAACCAGGGATCAATCTGGGTGATGTCGTGGATTTCCTCAGCGGAGAAGCCGTTGGCGAAGGCCGTCTGGATCCAGAAAATGCGTTCGGCATTCGGCACAGCCAGCATGCGGGAAATCTCGTCGGCACTCGGGTTCTTCGGCATTTTGCTGTCGAAGCCGAATCCCCAGCGTCCGGTTTCCAGCGAGCGCAGAGCTTTCTGGAGGGATTCCTTGAAGGTGCGACCAATGGCCATGGCTTCGCCAACGGACTTCATGGAAGTGGTCAGCGTTGGGTCGGCATCCTTGAACTTCTCGAAGGTGAAGCGCGGCACCTTGGTGACGACGTAGTCGATGGAGGGTTCGAACGAGGCGGGCGTTTCGCGCGTGATGTCGTTACGGAGCTCGTCGAGGGTGTACCCCACAGCAAGCTTGGCGGCGAACTTGGCAATCGGGAAGCCGGTGGCTTTCGAAGCAAGAGCCGACGAGCGGGACACGCGCGGGTTCATTTCGATGACGATCATGCGGCCCGTTTTGGGGTCCGTAGCGAACTGGATGTTGGAACCACCCGTTTCGACGCCGATTTCGCGGATGACGGCGAACGAAGCGTCGCGCATGATCTGGTACTCGCGATCCGTCAGCGTCTGGATGGGGGCCACGGTGATCGAGTCTCCGGTGTGGACGCCCATGGGGTCGAGGTTTTCAATCGAGCAAATGACGACGCAGTTGTCGGCGCGGTCGCGCATGACTTCCATTTCGAACTCCTTCCAGCCGAGCAGCGATTCTTCGATCAGAATCTCCGTCGTCGGGGAGAGGTCGAGGCCGCGTGCCGCGATTTCTTCGAACTCCGTTTTGTTGTAGGCAATGCCGCCGCCCGTGCCGCCGAGCGTGAAGGCTGGGCGAATGATGAGCGGGAAGGTGCCGATTTCCGCGGCGATGTCGCGGGATTCCGCCATGTTGTGAGCCACGCCGGACTTGGGTACATCAAGGCCGATCTTGATCATGGCTTCCTTGAAGCGCAGGCGGTCTTCGCCCTTGTCGATGGCGTCAGCGTTGGCGCCGATCATGCGCACGCCCTCGCGTTCCAGGACTCCGCTTTTGTGGAGTGCCATGGCGCAGTTGAGGGCGGTTTGTCCGCCGAGCGTGGGGAGCAGGGCATCCGGTCTTTCCCGGAGGATCACCTTTTCCACGAACTCGGGGGTGATGGGTTCAATATACGTTCTGGGGGCAAACTCCGGATCCGTCATGATTGTGGCGGGATTGGAGTTGATGAGGACTACCTCGTACCCCTCTTCCTTGAGGGCTTTACAGGCTTGCGTTCCCGAATAATCGAATTCGCAACCTTGACCAATGACGATCGGACCAGAGCCGATCACGAGAATTTTGCGGATCGAGGTGTCTTGGGGCATTGAAGAACAAGTTTAAATCCGCAGGGATATGGCAGAAAACAACCCGTTTGGCAAGTCCCGCTACAAAAAATTACGACTTCACCGCGGGGCAGTACTTCCTCCCCATGGGGTCAGATATGTAATTATATTATTCCTGCACGGAATGAAGTATTCTCATGATTTGCAAAGATATTTAAATCCATGCAGTAAAGATTTCGCATGCACACCACCAATGGGGTCAATTGGAAGCTAGGGCATCCAGCTGATCTTGATACTTTTTCACGGTGGGCTTGCTCTTACGCAACTCGGCCAGTTTGATTCCCAGTGCGAGCGTGTCTTTCAAAACAGCCTGATCCGTGATTGCCTTGAGTTCACTGTCCACAAATTCCAATGCGATAACAAAATAGCGGTCATCCTGCCACTCCATCAGGAATTTCAAGTAAAAGTCTATCATCTCGGAGCGGGTTTTCCTGTGCTCTCGCAATGATGCCATTGCTTGTTGGAGAAAGGCGCATGTTTTCTTTTTGACGGTGGAGTTGATCATTTTATCATTTTTCCGATAAAACGCTGCCCAGTTGTTGAGAAGAGAATCACTCGTCTTTTGGTCGTAGGACACTTTCATCTGTGAGAGTACGGGGATGTCCTTCAAGGCCAATTTCCAGAGATTGCGTAAATAAATATCCCGGGATTCACCCGTTTCGATTCTGTCCAGCATCAAGGCTGATAATTGAAAGGGGGCGAGGACTTTTTTTGCGGCAGGAGCCAAATGGTTATTGATCAGATGCTCCAGTACTGCCGGCTCTTCTTCAAAAGCCCTATTCAATTCCAGTGCCGTGGTTGAAATCTGTTCGGGTGTGAGTCCCTGTTTCTTTTTCATCCCGTTGAGCAGCTCCTGCCATGCCGGATAATTTTTCCGGTTCTTCTGCAGGGCATAGGTTAGCAGGCGGTCTTTGACGGTGGGGGACTGTACGAGCAATGAGCAATAATAGGCGTTGGTGCTTTCGTCCGCTTTTTCCATCGACAGGTAGTGATCAAGAGCCTGGATGCAGGCGGTCGGGCCTTTCCAGGGAATTGGGCCATTTCCGTTGGACCAGTTCCATCCGCCGCATACATTGTTGCCGATGACCCAATGGTTGCCCGGTTTCTTCCAGATGAAGGCGCAATGTCCCGGTTGGCCGACAGGGTAGGCCGGAATTCCTTTGACGCGGCAGAATCCACTTGCGCCTTTGGATACGGCTCCGCAAACGCCGCCGTATTCCGTATAAATTTTCAGACTGACGGGGTTATTGTCGTAGAAGGCGCCGCCGGCATGCACACTGATGCCATTCTTGTTTTTATCGCGGTAAGGGATCAGGCCGCAAGCGGTCTGTCCGATGTTATCTTCCTTGATTTTTGTCTTTGTTGCCAGGTATTGCTGAGCCCAGGTATAATCTTCAATTTGCCCAATGTGCTGAATTGTTTTGACGACAATCGCCATTTCCCAGGGCTTGAGCGTGTTGAACTGGCCAAATAAATTTTTGTTTGTATACGCCTGCTTGTAGAAGTCGTACCTGGCCAGTAATTCTTCTTCCGGGTATTCATTCGCATTCAGGGCAATTCCGGCGGCCAAATTGAGCAGAGTGCCGTCGAGTTTGCCTTCTTCCTTCTGCCAGATTGTACGCAAGATGCCCAGTGTATTCCATGTACCCTGGTTGGCAAAGGCGAGGTCTTCAAATAAATTGGGACATGTAAAGAGCCAATCTACAAATTTGGCGTCCTTCAAGGCTTCACAAAGCTTTTTCTCCTGAACTTTTGGTTGAGAAAAATATCGGGCAATCTGGCAGGCAAGGATCAAGTCCTTGTCTGCCAGAGCCTGTTCGATTGATTCGTCATTGAGTTTACCCCATTCAAGCCGATCTCTGACCTGTGTGCGGCAAAACTGTTCAATGCGTTTGCAATCAGCTGATACGAATTCATTTTGTATTCGTATATTATTGCTATTTTTGGAATAATTATTCGAATTGGAATAAATAGAATGCGTGTTATATTCACTGTTGGCTAATGAATATGTTGTCATATGATAAAAAACAATAATTTTTAAAAAAATAAAAAATTTCATACGGATAAAACAACAAAAAAATCAGTGAATATAAATGATATTTTTTATATCAAATTTCGTGTTTATTAATAATGATATCCAGAGATCCGCTATCATCATCACTATCTGGACTTGGACCATATGGATATCCTCTATAGTTGCCAGAACATGAAATATAAGCATGTTTATGCGAAATATCAATAGCTTCAGACCAAGCTGTGCAGCTCATTGCTGTTGTGAATTTTAAGGATAAATAATCACTAGCCCAAAGATATGTTGTTGTTGTTTCAAAAGGTAAATCTGTTTTATCAGATGTTCTTTTAAAACTGACGGAATACTGCACCTCATGTGCTTCGAGTTCATCAGAAGGTTGTTCTGTCTCTGGTTCTTCCTCGGAATCGGATTGTTTTAAATCTACTACAATATTTTTCTTAGCTGTAATTTCTGTAGGTCCTGTGATTATGGCTGTGACGGGACCCGCGAAAGACTGAGGAATAATTGTAGCTGATAGTAGTAATAAATATGTATGTATTTTCATTTTCGTAGATATATCTATTTTTTCTCGGAAGTAGGAAGATTGTCAAAATATGTATTTTTTAATTTCTTATAATCTTCATTACTCATCCGAGAAATTTTTTCTTTCAGCTCCATTTGATTTATTTCTGGTTTTATGTTTGAATTCGGCTGGTAAGTTTTCCAGTCTATTTGCATATACTTCATAATCTCAATTTCTTTTGGCGAAAAAGGTATAACACCTGGACTGTATGGGAAAAATTCTTCGCTTCTAGTGTTAAGATAAATATCTTGTTTAGATGACCAACATTTTTCCATAAATTTTGCAAACGTATCATGGTCGCTTGTGTCCCAAAACCTTAAAAACCATTTCCAGTTGGAAGTAATTGGCAGTGCTTTTTGATTTGACTTGGCATTCCGGTATAGTGAGTTTTGATATTTCTTACTGAATGATAAAAATTCTTTAGAAAATACCGGTTTTGTTGATTTTTCCCACATGTTAACGAGTTGAATATTTTCCTTGTTTTCTTTTTTACTAATTCTAAATGGTTTCGGCGGTAGAAGCCCATAGGCTACACGCATCAGTTGATTTGTGCTCTTAGGTTTTCCTGTTGATGAATCAAGTTGGTTAATAAAAATACCGTTCAACATTGCAAGGGGAGAGTAATTATTTGCTATTCGGAAGTAGTACCTGCTCCCATTCTTTAGAAGAAAAGATTTATATACGCCGTTTTTATTAAAATCTGTAACTCGTGTCCTGGCAAGAACAGCAGTATTCATGGAGTCTGATAATTTGCTGTTTTCATCTATTTTATTTGATAAATATTTTTTACCTTCCCTGATTTCTATTAAATAGTCCTTATATCCTTGGTGTCCGATGTCTCTTTGTCCATAATCATAGAAATAAAGAGCCGCTTCGTATACTTCTTCTCCTTCTGGAATATCTATTATAATCCATATATCAGATCCATCGCGAAATTTCATCTGATTCTCTTGCTTTTTTACTATCCACTGTGCTCCAACTCTTGTTCCTGTATTAGGGTTATAAAGTATGTTTAGGTCATCAGCGATATCTCCTTGGAAAAAACGAAGATATAAAGATTCATCCATCTGTTTATAGTCTCCTGCTTTTCCTTGTATATCAATATTGACACTACTTGTCACTTCATCATTCCGCGGAGGATCTGTTGCACACAATACTCCCTTATGTGTTCCATATCGCTCACACCAGTCTCCCTGAGTTGCCCAGTCTTCCTTCCAGAATACAACAGATGTTTGATCATCAGCTTTGAATTGCTGATCTCTTTGTTCCAGTTCCTGGGCAATTTCTTCTTCGCTCAGGATCTTGGCTATTTGAGGGTGATCGGGGCTTTTCGCGGCTTCGACGACTTTCATGCTTGCGGAGCCATTGCCTTCTCCCTCGGCTATCTTTACCAGACTGAAGCCGTAGGTTGTGGCGTAAACGGCGCCGTTGGGCAATGTGAGCATGGAGGTGACCCACGGCGATTTGATGTTTTCAGGAAATTTGCCCTCTCCCTTCTTTTTCATGGTGGAGGGATCCAGAAGGACGGCTCCTTTTTCGCGAAATCCTACCCACAGACCTTGCTTGCTTGCTGCAAGACTTGTCACATAATCTTCCGGCAAGAGGGAGCTGGTTTGACCCTGGGGGGCGTTGACCGATGCCGGGGGATTCAGGAGACCCTTGTTTTTATCGTGATAGTCTTTTCCTCTCAGGAAGTTCCATTTCCCATTTTTCCGATTGGTCATCCAGCCAATTCCGCTGCTTGTTCCCGCGACCACTCCTCCATTGGCGAGGGGCAGGATGGCATTGCACAGATTGGAGGGCAAACCATTTCCGCTTGCTTCCAGGGGTTGCCTTGCCCCGCTTTTTTCATCCCAGTACCAGGGTGCTTGTACGGTTTGAAGAACTTTGTAGTTTTCCTTCCCCGAGAGCTGGGAGACGCCTCCGCAGGCATAGGCAATCCAGAGGTCGCCGGCGATGTCGTAGGAGAGAGATTTGATCTGGTCTTCTGCCAGGCCTTCCGCCCGCGTCAGATCGAGCCAGCTTGCCTTGCTGGGGTCGTAAACGCTGATGCCTGCCGATGTGGCAACCGCCACGTCTCCGGTCTTTGGCGAAACAGCGATGTCGAACACCCGTTCTCCGATCAGAGCATTTTCCCGGTCATAGACTTTCCACGTTTCACCATTGAAGACAGCCACCCCCTTGTTGTCGGTACCTGCCCAGATTCTGCCCTGTTTGTCTTCCGCCAGGGCGTAGAAGTTGACTGTATCGGGCAGTCCTGTGTAATAGGTTCCTTCCAGCCATGCTTCCTTTGAGGTACTGCTTTTGCCCGGGAAGTAGCGGTAAAGCCCTTTTCCTTCGCTTGCGACCCAAATCGAGCCATCAGACGCAAGAATCCCATCGGTCAGGTAGTCAGCCGGGCATGCGGGTATCGTCTTGGGGAATTCGACCTGATTGGCGGCATGACCAGTCCCGGCTATTCCCCAGCAAACGAGACATGCCAGGAGAGCCGATGTAAATCTTTGAACTTTTGCAAAGCAAGTTGATTTCATGAGTACATCAACTTTTAAGCACTATTTCAGAAAAATGTCAACAGATTAGAAGATTGGTGTCCGCAAGTTTATTTGGTAAATTGGAGTAACCAATTATGAATAAATAAATTAATCTAAATTTTCTATTGTCTGAATATTTCTTTGGATTTACGATAATTAGAATAATTATTATAATATCCAGCCATTTTTCTTTCTCTCGATCGGTTATTTTCGTGTATAACTATCTGAAAATAGGAGTACTACAGCTTTCCATGTCATTGATATAATGACATGGTTAATATCGATGAAATGTGATAACTTACTTAACCTAAGTGTCTAGCCTAACAGGAATACCCCCAGTGCTTCAAATATTTCATGAGGGCATCGACGGGGAGGCCGATGACGTTGTTGGCGTCGCCGTCGATGGATTCGATGATCATGCTTCCGTGTTCCTGGAAGGCGTAGGAACCCGCTTTATCAAGGACATGGACGAGTTCCAGATAGCGGGTGATGGTATCGGGCGAGAGTTCCTTAAATTGCACTTTCGTGACGACGGGGAGGTTGATGTCGCCCAATGGGGAACGCATGCATACGCCCGTGCAGACGCTATGTCGTTTTCCTGACAGCATGGTGAGCATGCGGACAGCATCGTCGTGGTCGCGGGGTTTGCCGAGAGGTTCCCGCCCGAGGAAGACGAGGGTGTCCGCCCCGATGACGGTGGCGTCGGGGAATTCCCTGGCGACGGCATCGGCTTTCAACCCTGCGTTGTACAGGCAAAGTTGTTCGGGTTCCATCGTGGCATCCTGGATTTCATCGGCGGGCCGGACGACGATGTCGAAATCGAGTCCGGTGGACAACAAAAGGTCTTTGCGCCTCGGGGATTGCGAGGCGAGGATGAGGCGGGGAAGGGGAGGCATGGACGAAGGCTCTGGTTAGTGCCCTTTGAAGTGAATGGGGTTTTCGTTGCCCATGATGCGCTCCTTGGCTGTTTCGGAGACGCGATGGACGGCGCGGATGACGTTGCGGGGCATTTTGGTGATGCGGTCGAGGCACTCTTCCCGCATGACCGGGGAGTCGAATTCGAGTCCGACGAGGGCGCGCCCGACGCGTTCACCGGAGTAGGCGTAGTTGAAGTAGCAGACCGATGCGATATCGGCGACGCGTTCCATGAAGTCCAGTAGAGCTCCACCTCGTTCGGGGAACTCGATCTTGACGAAGAGCGGGTTGTCGAACAATTCCGTCTGGTAGTGGATGATGCGGAAGTTGACGTCGTCGTCCGCGCTGATGTCCTCGAAACCGATGTCCTTGTCCTGAAGTCGCTTGCGGATGAGAGCCAGATCCTCATCGGAGACGGAGACGCCGAAGACGGGGTACTGGATGTCTCCTGCGGTTTTGCCGTATTGCATATCGACGAGGGTGGTGGATTCCGGCATGTTGCGCAGGTACTTGAGCAACTGGCCTTTCCTGGAGGTCATGGGGATGCGGAGGTAGTGCGTTTCGTAGTTGCCGATACCGGCCTGGCGGGCGATTTGAGCCAGGTGGGTGAAGTCCATGTTGGCGCCGGAGATGATGACGAGGCTTTTTTCATCCGAGCGGATCAGGCCTTCGTCCCATTGCTTGAGGAAACCAGCCAGGCCCATCGCGCCGGAGGGTTCCGGGACGACTCGGTTGGCTTCCCACATGGCGCGGATGGAGTGGCAGACTTCGTTGTTGGTGACGGTGACGTATTCGTCGATGAGTTCCTGGCAGATTTCAAAGGTTTCTTCGCCGGGGATGCGAACGGCGGTGCCGTCACAGAAAACATCGACGTAGGAGAGCGTGGTGCGGTCGCCCAGTTCGACGGAGGCCTTCATGGAAGCCTGGTCGATGCCTTCGACGGCGATGATCTTGATGTTCGGCCAGAACTTCTTGAGCCAGCAGGCTACAGCCGCTGCCAGGCCGCCGCCTCCGATCTGAACATAGGCGCGGTCGAAGGGGCCATGTCCGCTCATGACGACTTCGTCCGCAAGTGTTCCCTGGCCGCCCATGGTCTTGAGATCGTCGTAGGGGTGGATGAAGGAACATCCATGTTGTTCGGCATACAGGTGGGCGGCACTGGCGGTTTCGTCATAGCTGTCGCCATGCAGGACGATTTCGACGTGGTCGCCGCCATGGCGTTTGACTTCCACCTGTTTGACTTCCGGCGTGGAGCGGGGCATGTAGATACGCGCCTTGCAGTTGAGCACGCGGGCGGCGAGGGCGACGCCCTGGGCATGGTTTCCGGCGGATGCTGCGACGACGCCCTTGGCCAGTTTGTCGTGGGGCAGGGAGGCCATGCAGTTGTAAGCGCCTCTCCATTTGTAAGCCTTAATGGGGCCGAGATCCTCGCGTTTGACATAGACGGGTGCGTCGATTCCTTTCAGATTAAGCTTCTGAAGGGGGGTGGGCTTGCCGACTGCGTACACGCGTTGGCGGGCCTGGAGGATTTCCTGAAAAAGGCGATCGTTGAGTTCGCTCATGGCTGATGAATATGAATGTTCGGACTCAACTTACATCAAAGAATAGACCAGGTGAACCATAATTTTGGGTACAGTCTCCGAAAAGAATTGAATCAGTCCTGATTTTTGGTTCTCCTGTTGCCATGAACGCGTCCAAACGAGGAGTATTTCGATGGGTGAAATGCGTAGCGATTCTTGCAATGACGATGCTTGTTCCAGCGTGTAATGATGCGGCCAATGCCCGCGATGTCCAAGCCAAGGCCCGGACGAGTCCGAAGATGTCGGAATATCTTTCCACAGGCAATATGCATGTGGGCAGCCCGGTGTTTCTCCGTGCGATCAAGGAGGAAAAAATCCTGGAGTTATGGGTACAGCCCAGGGACTCCCAGGCCTTTGTTCTTGTAAAGCGTTACCCGGTGGCGGCGATGTCCGGCAATCTTGGTCCGAAGGAGAAGGAAGGCGATAACCAGGTTCCGGAAGGCTTCTACGATGTCGTGCCTGCCGCCCTCAATCCGAAGAGCGATTATCATTTGTCCTTTAACATCGGCTACCCGAATGAGTACGACCGCTCGCTGAGTCGCACGGGTTCCTATATTATGGTACATGGCAGCGACGTTTCGGCAGGCTGTATTGCCATCACGGATGAAGGCATCGAGGAGGTGTACACGATGGTGGCGGAAGCCCTGAAGGAAGGGCAGAAGACGGTGCCCGTTCAAATTTACCCCTTCGTTCCGACGCCAGCCAGGCTGTGGCAGGAGCGCAAGTCCCCCTACTTCCCCTTCTGGAAGATGCTGGAGAAGACCTGGGAATGGACGGAGAAGAACAAGATGCCGGCCCCCGTTGTATTCGAGAACAACCAGCTGGTGATGAAGACTCCTGTCGCTACTCCGCCACAGCAGGGTGAGGCTCCCGCTCCGGCTCCTTCAGTCGAAGCACCCTGGCCTCAGCCATGATGGCAGTGATTTGCGTGGTTTCCCGTTGAGATTTCTTTCGGAAAGTGGTAGTAACAGAGGAATGAAGGAAGAGCTTTTTCCGCATTCATTGCGTTCATCGCTGTTAAAGGATTTCATATCGGACGATCTGGAGGTGTTGTTGGAATATGGCCGGGAGAATGTTTACGTTCCGGGCGATTTCCTCTTTTATGAGAAGATGCCGCCGTCGCGGCTTTACGTCCTGCTGACCGGGCGCGTGCGTTTGGCTCGCGGGATTGGGGATGAACTGAATCCTCTGCTGGATGTCGGCTCTGGATCCCTGTTGGGCGAGCGTATGCTTTACGACAAGGGCAGTTCCCATTCCCTGACTGGCGAGGTGATGGAACGTTCCGTGTGTCTGGAATGGACTCGCGATAGTCTTGACCGTCTCGGCACCGAACACCCGGACTTGTTGGAACGCCTGCGGACGACGGTTTCCGGGAGTGTTTCCCTGCGCCCGGCTCTGGGGGCTCCTGCCGGCAACAAGCCGAACGAGGCCTTCCGGGTGGAGAAGGATCTTCTTGGAGAACGCAAAGTACCGGCTTCGGCCTTGTACGGCATCCAGACGATGCGCGGCGTGGAAAACTTCCCGATTACGGATATCCCTCTGAGTTCCTACCCGAATCTGATTCGCGGGCTGGCTCTGGTGAAGAAGGCTTGTGCTCTGGCGAATACCGATCTTGGCCTGCTGGACAAGGAACGCAGCCGTGCGATTGTCCAGGCATGCGATGAGTTGCTGGATGGCCGCTTCTATGAAAACTTTGTCGTAGATATGATGCAGGGTGGGGCAGGTACGTCCTGCAATATGAATGCCAACGAGGTGATTGCCAACCGTGCGCTGGAGCTTTCCGGACGCGAACGCGGGGATTACGCCTTCATCCATCCCAACAACCACGTCAACCTGAGCCAAAGCACGAATGATGTGTATCCGACTGCCTTCCGAATCGGTTTGCGTTTTGCCTTGAAGCGCCTGCTGATGGCGGTGGATAAACTGGCTGCCTCCTTCGAGGCGAAGGGGACGGAGTTTGCCGACGTGATCAAGATGGGGCGCACCCAGCTTCAGGATGCCGTGCCGATGACTCTGGGACAGGAATTTTCAGCCTTTGCGTGTACATTGCGTGAGGATATCCAGCGTTTGGAGGAAGCGGAAGATTTGTTGAAGGAAGTGAACATGGGCGCGACGGCTATCGGCTCCGGCATCAGCACGGTGCCCGGGTATCGTGAGCGCGTGCGCCAGCGTCTGGAAGAGGTATCGGGCTTGAGAATTGTGACGGCCAGCGATTTGTTTGAGGCGACGCAGGATACGGGGGCTCTCGTCCAGTTGTCCGGCGTGTTGAAGAGAACTTCCACCAAACTGAGTAAGATTTGCAACGACCTTCGCCTGCTGTCGTCCGGCCCGCGTGCCGGCCTGGGGGAAATCAATCTGCCTCCTCTCCAGCCCGGCAGTAGCATCATGCCCGGTAAGGTGAACCCCGTCGTGCCGGAAGTGGTCAACCAGGTGGCCTTCGAAGTGATTGGCAACGATGTGACGATTACGATTGCCGCTGAGGCTGGGCAGTTGCAGCTCAATGTGATGGAACCAGTGATTGTTTGGTCTCTCTTCAAGAGTATCAACCATTTGCGCCAGGCCTGCATCGTGCTGAAGGAACGTACGATTGATGGTATTACAGCCAACCGTGAGGTATGCCGTGGCTACGTAGATCGTAGCATTGGTATCGTGACGGCTCTTTTGCCCATCATCGGCTATACCCAGGCGACGGAACTGGCGAAAGAAGCGCTGCAGTCAACCAAAAGTGTCCGGGAAATCGTGCTGGAGAAAGGCATTCTCACCGAGGAAGAAGTGGATCGCTATCTCGACCCGCGCAACATGTTCTCATGACGAGGTGCGGGTTTGTGTGCTCACATGGGAACCGGGGAAGCTCGTGCTTCGCCGGTCTGCCTGTTTGATATCAGCTCGGGCTATTCAGGCTTGTTCGCCTTGGTCTTCCTTCAGCTTTCTGAGGCGGAGTTGGCCGCAGGCGGCGTCGATGTCGTGCCCTTTTTCATAGCGGAGGGTGACGGGGACACCGGCGTTTTTCAGGTAGTCGCGGAAGCGCTCGCAATGGGAGAGCGGGGGGCGTTGCCAGTCAAGCCCTTCGACGGTGTTGTAGGGGATGAGATTGACTTTGGCATTGAGCCTTTGGGCGAGTTCCGTGAGGTTTCCGGCGGAGTCGAAGCTGTCATTGACTCCCTGGATCAGTATGTATTCCATCGTGAGCATCTGCTTCCGGGTGCTGGCCCAGGTGTCAAGAGCGGGTACGAGTTCACGCAAAGGCCACTTTTTGTTGATCGGCATGATCTGATTGCGGACTTCGTCTGTGGCACCGTGGAGGGAGATGGCCAGGCGGATTTGTCGGGGGTATTCGGCGAGGCGCACGATGTTCGGGGCGTAGCCGGAGGTAGAAATGGTGATGTGGCGGCCGCCGATATTGAGTCCCCATGGTGCGGTGATGATATCCAGCGCGGTGATGAGGTTGTCGTAGTTGGCGAGGGGTTCGCCCATGCCCATGAACACGAGGTTGTTGATGCGCTCCCCGGTAATATGCTCGGCGGCAAGGATTTGTCCGACGATTTCACCGGCGTTCAGGTTGCGGGAAAAGCCCAACAGGCCGGACGCGCAGAATTTGCAACCATAGGCACAGCCAACCTGAGAGGAAACGCAGAGAGTCAAGCGTTCGGCTTGTACCCCGTCTTCTCCGGTCGTTGCGGGGATGATGACGGATTCCACGCATTGGTCGTCAGCGAGCCGTGAAAGAAATTTACGGGTTTTCCCGGGGCGGCCTTGAACTTGGACCGTTTCCACAACGGGCCATGCAAAGTTTTCGGCGAGCATGGATTTCAACGCGGCCGGGAGGTTGGCCATGCGGTCGAAAGAATCGACGCGATTACCCCACACCCAGTTGAGGATTTGTTTGGCACGGAAGGCTGGTTGCCCGTGAGCAGCCAGGAATTGAGCCAGGCTTGCTTCTGTTTGGCCGGTGATGGGGGCAGGTTGGGTCATGATTGTGGGGGGACTGTGGCGACGAGGATGCGTGTGGGGCCGATAGATATCGGTATGTAGCCGTGAGCGGGCAGGATCAGGAAGTCTCCAGGACGGGCAGGGGAGCTGTTGCCGTAATTCAATGCACCGGAAACGACGATGAGGATGGAGAAATGATCGGCAGGGATGCCGGTTGCCTGGTGCCCCGGCTCCAGGAGTTCTTCTTCGATGTGGAAGCAGGGGGGCGACGCCAGGATGCCGGGGGCGGCAGGGCGCGGGGAACAGGCCGGGTTGCCAGCTTCGCGGATGGCGTCGAGCGATTGCTCGATATGGAGCTCGCGGGAGAGCCCGGCGTCATCGACTCGTCCCCAGTCGTAGAGGCGGTAGGTGGTGTCGCTGTTCTGCTGGATTTCGTAGATGACGTGTCCGGCTCCGATGCCGTGAACGAGGCCGGAGGGGATGAAGACGCTGTCGCCGTCGTCCAGAGAATAGGCACCCATCATGTCTGCCAGTTGGTTGGTGCGAATAGCCTCGCGGATCTCATTTTCGGAGTAATCGCGCTTGAGCCCCATGTAGATGGTGGCTCCGGGGGAGTGTGAGGCAATGTACCAGATTTCGTTTTTGATCTCACCGTTCCAGCGTTGAGCTGTTTGTTCGGGGGGATGGATTTGCAGGGACAGGTTGTCGTGGACATCCAGAATCTTGCAGAGCAGGGGAAAACGCTCGAAGGAGTCATACCCTGCTCCGAAAATTTTCTCGCGCTGTGTACTCCACAAAGTGTGGAGGGATTGCCCAGCAAAAGCTCCGTCACTGACGATGCTGACCAGTTCCGGGCGGTCACAAATCTCCCAGGATTCTCCGTATTTGACTCCTTGAGGGCAGGGGATGCCGAGGCGGAGCATGGGAAGATCCTGCCCCCCCCAGATGCGCTCGGCTAATTGGGGCTGAAGCTTGAAGGCTTGCATGGCTGTCGAGGAAATGGGCTGGCGAATCAGAGAAGCTGATCGACGAAGCGGTTGCGGTCGAATGCTTCAAAGTCATTCGCTCCTTCGCCAGTGCCGAGGTAGGCGGGAGAAATCTTCATTTCATCCAGGATCGCGAGAGCGACGCCCCCCTTGCCGGAACCATCCATCTTGGTGACAATGACGGCATCAAGCGGGGTGGCTTTGTGGAACTCGCGTGCCTGGGATAGGGCATTGGCCCCCGTAGTGGCATCGACGACAAGCAGAGTGGCATGGGGTGCGGATTCATCCTGCTTGGCAATCGTGCGGCGGATTTTGGAGAGTTCCTCCATCAGGTTGTGACGCGTGTGCAGGCGGCCAGCCGTGTCGCAGATGAGGTACTGGACCCCATCGCGTATGGCTCGTTCATGGGCTTCGTAGCAGACGGATGCGGGGTCTTGATTCGGTCGGCCCTTGTAGAGGGGCAGCGAGAGGCGGGTTGCCCAGTTTTCGAGTTGTTCGACGGCGGCGGCACGGAAGGTGTCGGCCGCGGCGAGCAGAACGCTTTTGCCTTGTTTCGTCAAGAGGTAGGCAAGTTTGGCGGCGGATGTCGTTTTGCCAGTACCGTTGACGCCGACGACGAGGATGATGGTCGGCTTGCCGTCCGGGGCTGTGGGCAGTGGCTTGGGCTGTTCCGGGAAGGCATTGCGGATCGTTTCCCGCATTTCCGAGACAATGCTGTCGGCATCGACGTCGCGACGTTCCCTCATTTCATCGACGAGCGCCATGGCTCGCTTGATGCCGATGTCCGAGGTGACGAGTTCGGCTTCCAGTTCATCCCAGTCGATTTTCGGGCTACGGGAGAATTTGCTGAGTAGTTTGGAAAAGAAGCCTGCCATGTCGGAAGTAAGTGAAAGGTGAAGGGAAAAAAGCGGAATGAATTAGCCTCTGCAGACAGTAACGATGCCGGAGAGGACACCGTTGATGAATTTGGGAGCATCCGGTGTGGAGTAGTCTTCCGCGAGGCGGATGGCTTCCTTGATGATCACCGGTGTGGCGACTTCCCGGCGGTACTTCAGCTCGTAGGTGGCGAGGCGCAGGATAGCGCGGTCGATCGGGCTGAGGCGCTCTGGAGTGGAGTTTGCCAGCTTGTCAGCGATGATTTGGTCGATTTCTTCCCTGTTGACCGTCACCTTGTGAAGTAACTCACTGGCTTCCTGGCGCAGTTCAGTCATGCTCTTTGAAGTCTTGATGACAGAAGCGAACTCCGTGATGTTCTTGTGACCTTCCGGGTGCTCCAGTCCGTCGATGCGAGCGCTGATTTCCTGCAACTTGTTGATGGCACTTTTGAGCGGATCTGTCACGTAGCGGATCTGGGGATAGTTCGCCAGTTTGGTGATGATCTTCGGACGTATCTGTAACAGAGTGGCGTTGGTGATCTGGAGGGAATTGTAGGCGGCTACCATGGCCTGCGTTTCGGAGGCTGGATCCGACTTTTTGGCGGATCGCAGCGAGCGCACCGAGGCGTCCAGGCTTTGTTCTCGCTTGGAAAGATCGGAGAGATCATCGCGCAGTTCGGAGTATTCGGAGTTGCTGACGATGGCTTCCTGGGTTTTTTTAGAACGTTCCAGAAACAGGCGTATTTTGTCCGGCAGGTCGCGGGTGAGGTGGGAGACGGCCTTGACGCGTGCCTTGTCGAGGGTGGCGCAGTCGGATTCCAGGATCATGGCCCAGACTGCGTTGAGCCTGGCGTCTTCGTCGGTACTGTTTTCCTGTTGATCAAGGCTAAGGCTATACAGGCACTGGATGACGGCCTGTCTGACTTGGTGGCGAGAGGGCATGGAGGTAGAAGGGGGGAAAAAGTTATTGCTGGCTAGTCGTAAACCTGGAAGAGAACAGGTCAGCCATGGCGGCAGCGGCACGGGCCGATTCCTGACCACGGTTGAGGCCGGGGGCGATGCAGCGGTCATAGGCCTGTTGTTCATCATTGAGAAGGAGTACTTCATGAATGACGGGAATTTGCGTGTCCACAGCGATGCTGAGGAGCGCGTTGGTGACGGAACTGCCGACGAGTGAAGCATGTTCCGTGCTGCCCTGGATGATGACACCCAGAGCGACGATGACCGTCGGACGGTCGGCAGGCTGTGAGGCGACTGCCTTGACGGTGACGGGAATTTCAAATGCGCCGGGCACGCGGACGACCTCGACTTTGGCGTTAGGCAGAATCAGCCCGAGCTCCTGCTTGCAATTGTCAACGAGGGCGTTCGTGTAGAGCTCGTTGTAGCGCGAGGCGACAATGGTGATTTTAGCTGCGGTGGCAGATGCTGCTGGACGTTCGGGGATGGCGTGGGACATGTGAAAAAAAGGTGCGGGTGAGTGTGTGCGAGGCTTAGATGAGGTGGCCCATCTTGTCCCGCTTGGTTTCCAGATAATGGCGGTTGGTGTCGTTGGGTTCGATACGGATCGGGATTTGTTCGACAATGTCGAGGTCGAATCCTTCGAGGCCAATGATCTTCTTGGGATTGTTGGTCATCAGGCGCAGGTGGCGGGCTCCGAGGTCACGGAGAATTTGGGCGCCAATGCCGTAGTCGCGGAGGTCTGGGGCGAAGCCGAGTTGGACGTTAGCTTCGACGGTATCCAGCCCCTGTTCCTGCAATTTGTAGGCATGGAGCTTGGCGGGGAGGCCGATGCCGCGCCCTTCCTGGCGGAGGTAGAGAATGATGCCACCTTCTTCCGAGACGCGTCGCATGGCGACGTGGAGCTGACTGCCGCAATCGCAACGGCGGGAGCCGAAGACGTCCCCGGTCAGACATTCGCTGTGCACGCGGACGAGCACGGGCTTGTCCGGGTCGATGTCACCATGGACGAGGGCGAGGTGGTGGGCGCCATCCAGGCTGGATTCGTAGAGGTGGCAGGTGAAATCGCCAAAGGCTGTGGGAAGGCTGATGGTTTCCGTGCGAGAGATGAGTTGTTCCGTCTTGCGGCGGTATTCGATCAACTGAGCGGTGGAACAGGCCTTGAGTCCGTGATCCTTCTGGAATTGGGCGAGGTCGGCCATGCGAGCCATGGTGCCGTCCTCATTCATGATTTCGCAGCAGACGCCTGCGGGCTGGAGGCCAGCAAGCTTCATGAGATCCACGGTAGTTTCCGTATGCCCGGCGCGGCGGAGGACACCGCCTTCGACTGCGCGTAGCGGGAAGATGTGCCCCGGCTGGACGAAGTCGTCAGTAGTGGCTTTTGGGTCGGCGAGGAGACGGATGGTTGTGGCGCGTTCCTGAGCGCTGATGCCAGTGGTAGTTCCATGGGCGGCACTGGCATCCACCGACACGGTGAAGGCTGTGGACATGTTTTCCCGGTTGACGGAAGTCATCAGGGAAAGGCCCAGGGCATCGACGCGTTCGCCGGAGAGCGGGGCGCAGACGAGTCCGCGGGCATGAGTCACCATGAAGTTGATCATGTCCGGAGTCGTCCATTCCGCAGCGCAAATGAGGTCTCCCTCGTTTTCACGGCCGGGGTCATCGGTGACAATGATCATGCGGCCATTGCGGATTTCTTCGACAATGGTTTCGATGGAGCTGAAAATGAGGCAGTCGTCGCTCATGGAATATAATTTATTTGTTCTTCTTGGCCCAGGAATCCTTGAGGGCCACCGTTCTGTTGAAGACGGGTTTTTGTCCGGGAATATGGTCCCTGCGGTCTGACACGAAGTAGCCGATGCGTTCGAACTGGCAGCGGAACTCGGGTTCGACGTTAGCGAGCGAGGGTTCGAGCTTGGCGTGCTCGATGACCTGGAGGGAATCCGGGTTGAGGACGGAGAGGAATCCGGCTTCTTCCGCATCCGGGTTTTCGGACGTGAAGAGGCGGTCGTAAATGCGGATTTCGCCATCGACGGCGTGCGGCACGCTGATCCACTGGATAGCGGCGCGGCACTGGATGCCTTCGGGTGGGTTGGAACCGATGGTGCCTGGGATGTGTTCGCAGATCACTTCCGTAATATTGCCATCGGCATCGGTGACAACATCCTTGCAGGTGACGCAGTAGCCGCCGCGGAGGCGAACTGTCCTGCCTGGGGCGAGACGGAAGTACTTCTTGGGCGGATCCATCATGAAGTCGTCGCGGTCAATCCAGACCTGGCGGCTCATGGGCACTTGGCGGAAGCCGTCTTCGGGGCGTTCCGGGTTGTTCTGGACTTCGACGTATTCGAGGCAGTCCTCAGGCAGGGTGTCGATCGTGAGCTTCAGCGGGTTGAGGACGGCCATGCGACGCGGTGCATTGGCATTGAGATCTTCGCGGACGCTGTATTCCAGCAGGGCAACATCGGTGATGCCGTTGAATTTGGTAATGCCGATCGTCTGGCAGAAATTGCGGATGGCCAGCGGGGTGTAACCACGGCGGCGCATGCCGGAAACTGTGGGCATACGGGGGTCGTCCCACGAGTGAACGAGCTTTTCCTGGACGAGCTGGAGGAGCTTGCGCTTGCTCATGACCGTGTAGGTCAGGTTGAGTCTGGCGAACTCAGTCTGGCGTGGGCGGCTGGGGACGGGGCAGTTGTCGATCACCCAGTCGTAAAGGGGGCGGTGGTTTTCAAACTCAAGCGTGCAGAGGGAGTGTGTGATGTGTTCGTAGGCGTCTTCCAGCGGGTGGGCGAAGTCGTACATCGGGTAGATGCACCAGTTGTTGCCAGTGTTGTGGTGTTCCGCGAACATGATGCGGTACAGGACGGGGTCGCGCATGTTCATGTTGGAAGACGACATATCAATTTTGGCGCGGAGAACGGCCTTGCCTTCCTGGATTTCTCCGTTGCGCATGGCAGCGAAGCGAGCCAGGTTTTCTTCGATCGAGCGGTCGCGGAAGGGAGAAGCCTGTCCGGGGGTGTTGATGTTGCCGCGCTGGGCACGGATTTCTTCGACGCTCTGTTCATCCACATAGGCCAGTCCCTTTTCAATCAGGGCAATGGCACAGGTATGGAAAAAGTCGAACATGTTGCTCGCAAAATAAAGATGAGTGCCCCAGTCAAAGCCGAGCCAGTGGATGTCTTCCTTGATGCTATCAACGTATTCCTGGTCTTCCTTGCTCGGATTCGTATCGTCGAAACGCAGGTGGCAGCGACCACCAATTGGTGCGTATTCGAGCCCGAGCCCGAAGTTCAGACAAATGGACTTGGCATGCCCAATGTGGAGATAACCATTGGGTTCCGGGGGGAAACGCGTGATGGGAACCGTATGCTTGCCCTCGGCAAGATCGGAAGCGATCATGTCCCTGATAAAATCGCGTCGTTCAGGTAGCGGTGAAGACATGGCGAATATGCTACATGGATGCTTCATTTTCTGCAAGTGCGTTCCATTGAAATGACATAAGGAAAAACGGGGGATTTCTTCGAGAGTGAGTGTGAATGCGCCCTGCCCAAGCCTCATCCCGGTAGGGATGAGTGCAGTCTTGCAATAGATGTCCGAATCGTGATACTCGTGACTTTCATGCAAAGGCAATCATTTGACTGGGATCCATGGGAACCCTCCCCCAAACTGAAGCGCATGGTGCACCAGCAGTTCCGTTATGTGTTTTTTGCACTTGGCCTTCTTCTTGTTGCCGTGTGCCTGGTTGTTTTACATCTCGACGTCATCTCTGGAAGCTTCCAGAGGCAAAGCTTTGGTATTCTGTTTGGTTGTCTTGGTGGAGCGATGATCTTCCTCAGCTACCCGGCCTGGACGATGCGTGTCGCCGGTGTGGGGGTGGCTTTGTTGTTGACCTTGTGCTCTCGCGTGTCACACGAGACGATTCTCGATAAGGTTGTGGATGACGATGGCTCAATGGTGGCGTTTGCTCGGGAATCGGGGGAGGCTCAGCCTCAAACCCGTGAAGAGGCGGCGGAAACGGTGAGACCCTCTGATGAAGCCGTTCCCGTTTCACAGAATGCGAACGATGATGTGGATACAACCACATACCGTGATGGTGATCTTGATCCTCTCTTCCGCAAACTGGCAGACCGCCAGGGCAAGGGAGAAGTCGTCGGTATCTGGATGCGCGGTAGCGATGCACGGACGGCCGAGGTGGTTTCGGCCTTTCTGAAACGGATGGCGCAGACGCGCGAAATGCCTGAATATCACGGTCGGCAGGGTGGAGGCTTGTTTATTGTGGATCAAACGCCGTTATCCTTCGAGGAGCTCTCCCGCATTGTTGCACGTATCGGCACGCTGGAATTGAGTGATTCCTCTCTGCACTTCATCGATGTCGCTTTGGATCGCAATCTCTTTGAATCATCCGCTCCGGCCAAGGTTCTCAACAATCCGGTGGACCCCTACTATCTGGAATCCAATCTGCGAGAACTTCGTAACCTTGATGCCAGACGAGTCGCTGCCGCCGCGCGTCGCCTGGCCTTGTTTCATCCGGACAAACCATCGTTAGCAGTCAGTACCGTTTTGTCCGAGCGCTTGCGCGAACCTTGGGGGAACGATGCGGAATACGTTACTTCCCTTGCCGCCGCTCTGGGTGTCTGGGCTCCCAAGGGTGATGAAAATACGCGTCTTCTGTTGGCGTACACCGTGGACAATCTGATGCGGACCAACTTGCCTGTTCCTTTTGCTGCTGTCGATTATCTGCTGGTGCGGGATGACGATAAATCAGCAGAACTCCTGCTGTCCCTGTGGAAACTGAACCCGGAGCAATGGGAAACCCGCTGTGCTCAAGTCGGCAACAAACTGGAGAACGGTATTCTCTCCTGCATCGATTCTGCGGGAACCCCGGACGAAACTCGCGAATCCGGCGTCCGCATTCTCGGCAAAATTGGAGGGACTCCGTCCCTGCTGGTTTTGAAAACATTTGGTTTGGATAAAAACTCCCGATTGGGCACATTCTCCCGCCTAGCGCAGGAGGAAATCGAAAGGCGACTCCATCCCTGATTATCTGCCTCACGGAGGGGAAGCACGAACGGAAAAAAATGAAAGCACCCAGGAAAATCATTTTACGGTGCAGGGATGCCTTCTTTTTAGTTGCGGAAGCACTGTATTTGCATAGAATGCGGGAACCATGAGTGACTCAACTACTGCTTCATCGGAAGCCTCCGCTTCCGTTAAGAGGTACTCACGTTACCTGTTGATTATCGCCGGTTTGGGCGGTCTTATCTACGGGCTCGACGTGGGAATTATCGCAGGGGCTCTCCCCTTTCTTAAGGCTACCGCCGGCAACTATCTGAAAGATGCCAACCTTGGCTTGGTTGTGGCGGCCGTTTTGGGGGGAAGCGTGATTTCATCGCTGTTTGCAGGTGCGCTTGCCGATTTGTTCGGTCGTAAAAAAATGCTTATCGTCAGCGCCTTGCTGTTTGTGGTGAGCATTCCGATCATCGCCTGTACCTACTTTTCCGGAGAAGTCTGGACTCTGTGGGGCTATGAAGTCAGCTCCGGTTTCCTTCAGCTTTGCATCGGTCGTATCATTCAGGGCTTTTCCGCTGGTCTGATCGGTGTGATCGTGCCCCTGTACCTTGCTGAATGCTTGAGTGCAGATGCCCGTGGTAAAGGAACGGGCATGTTCCAGCTGATGCTGACGATTGGTCTCGTGCTGGCCGCCTTCATCGCCTACGGATTCTCCTGGGCCGTTGAAAATTGGGATATGCATCAGGACACCGCATGGCGCGGTATCTTCTGGGTTTCCGTTATTCCCGGCGTCCTGCTGAGCGTTGGCGCCCTCTTTGTGACCGAATCTCCCCGCTGGCTCTTCAAGCGCAATCGCAAGGATGAAGCTCTCGCAGCCCTGCGCCGTGGCAACTCCGAAAAAGTAGCTGTCCAGACCTTGGAAGAAATCGAAGCCACCGCTGCCGAAGCCAAGGCTCAGGCCAAGGCTGGTGGAGGCAAAAAGGAACCCCTCTTCCAGAAGAAGTACGTTTATCCCTTCATTCTTGCTGTTATCATTCTTGCCTGCACGCAGGCAACCGGTATTAACTCCATGCTGAACTATTCGGTCAGCATCTTCCACCAAGGTGGTCTTGAAGGTACCTCCGCCAACATGGGGGATATCGCTCTGAAGGTTGCCAACATGGTCATGACGATTGTCGCTGTT
This sequence comes from uncultured Akkermansia sp., assembly GCA_964448375.1. GTDB lineage: Bacteria > Verrucomicrobiota > Verrucomicrobiia > Verrucomicrobiales > Akkermansiaceae > Akkermansia. The sequence continues at coordinate 46,440 of CAYVAI010000002.1, read as the reverse complement.
GCCCTGGTTGACAAGATGGGCCGCAAATTCCTGCTCCGTATCGGTACATCAGGTATCATTATTGGTCTGTGCTTCATCGGTGCCTTGTTCCTCTCGATCGAACAAAGCCGTGTTTCCGTCAAGGATTCCGTCAGCACGATGATCGTCGATAAGCAGATGAATGTTGACCTGAACTCGCCTGAAGTGTTGACCAAGCTCGGCCTGAACACTGCTGAAAACAACAGCAACAAGCAGCTCGTCGTCAACTACGAACAGGCTGGTGCCCAGAACAGCCTTGTCTTCAACTTCGCCAAAACGATGAAGGACAACAAGGAAATGCCAGCCATGGCAGTCATTCCCCAGGCCTCACCTGACAAAAATGGTCAAATCGGCGATATCAAGATTTTGAGCGCCGATCTCGGTGACCGTCCCTCTCAGACGGTAGCCTGGATGATCGTTGTTGGCTTCGTGATCTTCATTTCCTTCTACGGCGTAGGCCCGGGCGTGTGCGTCTGGCTGGCTCTGTCCGAACTGATGCCGACTCGCATTCGTTCCAACGGGATGTCCATCGCACTCCTTATTAACCAGGGTGTTTCGACCACAATCGCCATGTTCTTCCTACCTTGGGTGGCCGCCATTGGCTACTCCAGCGTGTTCTTCATGCTGGCTGGATTTACGGTGATCTACTTCATCACGGTGAACTTCTTCCTCCCCGAAACGAAGGGACGTTCCCTTGAAGAAATCGAAACCTACTTCACCACCGGCAAAATGCCGAAAGGTGTCAAGGAACTGGAAGCTGACGAATTGAAAGCCTGATTCTTTTATCTAAAATTCTTAATACCCTCTCTCAGAGGCGCCCAGTTATCGCTGGGCGTCTCTGATTGTTTTCGTCATTCAAAGTGGATGGAAATTTTTCTGAGAGTATTCATTTTCCAAATGCTTGAAATCTGATGGAGAACAAACTAGAATAATACTCTTTCATGCTTCAGATACATTTTAAGAATGGGGATACGTCGAGGGAGGTTTTCAGACAGCTTCAAAATCAGGGAGTGACGAAGGTAGATGCCATGTCCACTTCTTTCAGCCTCTCGGCATTCCAGACGCTGCCCCTTGAAGTACGAAAAGCTTCATGGAACTTACTTCTGCCTGAAACGGTTCTCAATGATTGGGAAATCCTGAAATCCCAACAAGACCGGCCTTTTTTGAATCAATTGACAGTTCCGCTTTGGGCGTCAGAATGCCTTAAATGGATAGAGAGACCAGACAATCAAATTAGATTCAGCCAAAAGCCGTTGACCATGTCGATGTACATCTATTATCATGGAGAAGAGGCAAGTGATGGACTTCTGGGAAATTGCGCCTTGACGACGGATGGATTGGGGCTCACTCCGGCAACGACATTGGGTAGCACTACGCCCATGTATGGACCTCAGATAGAAATGTTCTCTTCTCAATTCAAGGATTATTGGAATGCCAATATAGGTACGACCATATCTGAATTTAAACGTCAATTGCACTTTCTGGCAGATCCGCATCCGCCCACATGGGTTTACTATAAGGCATGCCATGCGTTGTTACAGTCCACGGAAAATCCGGACGATTACATTAGGCCTGAAACAGGGATTTACGATTCCTGTGTATGGAATAAACTCTATTCCTTTCAAAAAGACGGGGTGCGTGCTGCTATTGCCAAGCTGATGAAGTACAACGGTTGTATTTTGGCAGATAGCGTAGGTTTGGGAAAAACATTTGAGGCTCTGGCGGTCATCAAATATTTTCTCTTAAGAGGGGCCAATGTTCTGGTTCTCTGCCCGAAACGATTGAGAGACAACTGGAGCATATTTACTGAACTGGGAGATAAACGCAATGTGCTTGCCCAGGACAGGTTGAACTACACGATTCTACACCATACAGACATAAGCCGAAAGAATGGTCGTAGCGGCACGGTAGACCTGGCTCACTTCAATTGGGGCATGTATGACCTTGTCGTTATCGATGAATCTCACAATTTTCGTAATCGGCCTACACACATATCACAAAGTGGTTCGAGATACAGCCTACTGATGAAGCAGATCATTCAATCCGGAGTCCCTTCCAAGGTTCTTATGCTGTCTGCGACTCCCGTCAACAACCGTGTGGCGGATTTGAAAAACCAGATTGCTTTTATTTCCGGAGACCAGGATGACGCTTTTGCTCATTACGGCATTCCAAGTATTGTGACGACTACGAGAAATGCCCAGCTGCGCTTTGCTCGCTGGCTTGACCTGCCGGAAGAGGATAGGACGACCTCCCGCCTGCTTTCCCTGCTGGGACAGGATTATTTCCAACTTCTCGACATCCTGACGATTGCCCGTTCCCGCAAGCATATAGAACGCTATTACAAAGATGCCGATGGCTCAGTCGGCAATTTTCCCCAACGGTTGGATCCTGTCAACTTCTACCCGGATATTGCAGATGAGTATCTGTTCCCAACCATCAGAGAAGTCAATAACGACATTGCCCGCCTGCATATGGCCGCCTATAACCCTCTTGTTTATGTTTTACCCGAAAAACAGGACGAATACATGGAGCTCTATACTCAGACGACAATCAAAGGTGAATTCAGACAAATAGACCGCGACTTGAGTGTTTCGAATCTCATACGAGTCAACCTCCTGAAACGCATGGAGAGCTCCATTATTGCGTTCCGCCTTACAGTAAACAAACAGTTAAAAACATGCCGAGACCTTCTTGACAAGCTGGAACGGCATTCCGAATCTCAGCTCCAGACAGAAGGGTATGAAGACGAGGAAGATGAAGATTTGGAGGATACCATTCAAAGAGGCACTGTCGAAGTGCACCTGGAAGATGTCGATGTGCGGCGCTGGATTTCCGATCTCGATCAGGACATTGCTGTTCTCTCTGCATTGGCGGAAAAGGCGGCAAGGGTCGGACTTCAACAGGATTGTAAACTGGCCGAGCTAAAAAAACTTATCGAATCTAAAATGGATTCTCCCATCAATGAAGGCAACCATAAGCTGATTGTCTTTACTGCCTTTGCCGATACGGCAGAATACCTGTACAAAGAACTGGCTCCATGGATCAAGGAAACATTCGGTCTGTATTCCGGTCTGGTAACAGGTTCACGGAAAAACATGTCCAATCTTGACGGAATCCGTTCTTCTCAGGATAGCATTCTGTCTCATTTTTCTCCTCGTTCGAAAGAGTGTCCTCCTGAAATATCTCAGGGGCGTGAAATAGATATCCTCATTGCAACAGATTGCATTTCGGAAGGCCAAAATCTTCAGGATTGCGATTATCTGGTTAATTACGATATCCATTGGAACCCCGTACGCATTATTCAGCGGTTCGGACGTATCGACCGCCTGGGCAGTACCAATAATTGCATTCAGCTTGTCAATTTCTGGCCCACGCGCAATCTGAACGAATACATTAATTTGGAAAGCCGGGTACGAGGAAAAATGGTGCTTCTGGATATTGCCGCGACCGGAGATGAAAACATCATTGCTGATAGGGGAGAAAAACAGGCTCTTTCCTACCGTCTGCGACAACTGGAACGCCTCCAGAAAGAAGTCGTGGATCTGGAAGATGTGGATGGTGGTCTCTCCATTACGGATTTGAGCATGGAGCCTTACCGTGCCGATTTGTCTGCCTTTGACAAACTGCATCCCGGGTTTATCGAAGAATTGCCCTCCTATTTCATCTCTACGCTCGACGTCTCGAATACGGACATTCAAGCCGGAGCCTTCTTCTGTCTGCGTTCCCATTCCGATGCGCCGGTATCTGCCGATTATCCTCTGGCGCCCTATTATCTCGTTCACGTGGGAGAAGACGGTACGGTTAATGGTGATTACAAGCATGTTAAGATCTGTCTCGATCTGCTGAAAAAAGCCGTGTGGGGACATGAAGAAGTGACACTGCCTCATGTGAGACAATTGAATGCCAAAACAAAAAACGGAACCAACATGAGCCGTTATACCCGTTTGCTGACTTTAGCCGTCAATGCCGTAACGGGAAGGGAAAACGAATCCAGAGCAGCAAGTATCTTTACTTCCGGAGGAACAGCCTTGGGCAAAGGAGCTGCCGCCAAGGGTGTCGATGACTTCGAAGTGCTCGCCATGCTTGCTCTCACACGCCCATGACTCCTGAACCGCTCCATGAATTCGAATGGCTGCCGGAGGATATTCTGAACGGCCGCACTTCTCTGACCAAGGTCAGCATGCTGGACAGCATGCCTGCCGGCAAGGGTGATGTGACGCTGATTCATAAAAATATACGTTCGGCATGGGCTCTGTCTCTTCGTCCGGATAATGTGGGGATTCCTGCCTATCAAGATGAACAGTGTGCTTATAACGAACTCCTTGTCATCCATGTAGAATTGTCGAATGAAGCGACTTCTCCCGTTATTTCCCGCCTTCAGGAGATGTTTCATCGTTCCATCCCCTATCCCTTGTTTTTGTGGTTGAAACGTGATTCTACGTATTATCTATCTGCCGTGCCTTTGAGGCATAACCGTGCGGAAAAGGACAAGGAAGTGTGGGATGGCTCGATCACAAGAGCCCAAAGCCTTGAACCCGCTCCGGCTTTTCAGACAATCCTGCGGCCTTCGTTTTCTCATACGGAGAACTTGCGAGACTTGTACTTTCGCTGGATTCAAGCTTTGTACGGCCTCATGATTCATTCCCTTCCGTGGAAAGAGCTCATGGGGCAACCGCAACCGTTTTCCCTGCCCTCCACTATTGAAGCAGGAGCTCAAGAGTGGGAATCCCTTTCCACTCTTTTCTCAGAATGGAAGTTTTTGTATTCCCGTCTCAACAAGGAACGACAGCCCAATCATCGAGTGGTACTTGGAAATCGTCTGTTTTACGTCAAAGAGAAGCTAAAAAGAGCTTTTCATCCTCAAATAAAGAAATAGAATAGGTCTGCTCTCAAAAAGTGATACGATTATGAAAATCGAATCGATTAAAATAAAAAATTTCAAAACACTCAAAGATGTGGAAATTAAGAAACTTCCATCCTTGTGTGTGTTTGTCGGCGCTAATGGGGTTGGGAAATCAACCTTGTTTTCTCTTTTCGATTTTTTGAAGACGGCTTTTACGAGTAGTGTCACTGTAGCCCTCAATAAAATGGGAGGTGTTCGAGGAATCGAAGAAGTCAGATCTCGCGGATCTTCTGATCCTATAGAAATTCAGTTGAAATTCAGAGAGAAGGAAGGGAGCCCACTGGTTACCTATGAACTGGTTTTTTCTGCCAGCAACGGGAAAGCTATCATTAAACGAGAAGTCTTGCAGTATCGACGAGGTAGTCACGGGAAGCCATGGAAGTTTCTTGATTTTTCTGATGGGCATGGAATAGCCATTACCAACGAAGCAGCTCTATTAAATTCACGAGACGGCACTCTTCAGGAAGAGCGCAGTGAACAAGCCTTAAAATCACCCGATATTCTTGCTATCAAAGGATTATCTCAATTTTCGAACTTTCCTGTTGTGGAAGCATTGGGCAACTTGATAGAGAATTGGCATATATCCGATATCAATATTGAGCAGGCCAGGCAAGAGCCTGATATGGATTATTCGGAACATTTATCTGCCAAGGGAGACAATTTGGCGTTGGTGTTGCAATACTACAAAGAATATCGGACGGAAGTTTTGGAGACCATCATCAGACAGTTTCGGGAGAGTATTCCCGGAATGGATAGTATTTCTCCCTTGACAACGGAAGACGGGAAAGTTCTGTTAAAGTTAAAGGATGGATCGTTTGACCTGCCCTTTCTTGCAAAGTATGTTTCCGATGGCACAATCAAGATGCTGGCCTATCTGGCCCTGCTGAATGACCCGCAACACCCGCCGCTCTTGTGCGTGGAAGAGCCGGAAAATCAATTATACGTGGAATTGCTCTACAGGCTGGCAGAACAGTTTCGACTGTATGCCGGAGGAAAAGGTCAAGTATTCGTCTCGACTCATTCTCCAGACTTCCTCAATGCCCTTAGACCTGAAGAAGTCTTCCTTATTCACAAAGAGGATGGGTATTCTACTATTTCCTGTTTAGGGGATGATAAGCAAATAGTTCAATTCTACAAAGAGGGAGACTTGCTTGGTTGGCTCTGGCAAGAAGGACTTTTCAGCCATGAAACTCATTAAACTCTTGATATGGCCCAACTTGTTTTTCTGCTGGAGGAGCCCTCTGCCAAAACTTTTCTGGAAAGCATTACAGAAAGGTTGCAAATCAAATCCGATTGTCGTTTTCTTTCTTTCCAAGGAAAGTCCGATCTGGAAAAAAAGATTCTTTCGCGCATGCGAGGATGGACACACCAGGATACCTATTTTTTGGTCATGAGAGATCGTGATAGTGCTGATTGCGAGAAAATTAAAGAAGTTCTTGTGAGCAAATGCCGCCAATCCGGAGTACCGGATACCCGTTTTCGTGTCCGCATAGCTTGTGGAGAATTGGAAAGTTTTTATTTGGGAGATTTTTCGGCCATCGCGCAAGCCTATGAAAATCCTTCCCTGCAACGCAAGTCGTATGGGAAAAAATACCGTAACCCGGATGCGTTAGGAAATCCATGCGAAGAATTCTTCAAACTAATAGGAGAGCCTCAAGCAAAAATGCGGGCAGCCCAACTTCTGGGTCAGCATATCAATCTGGATCATTATGAAGACAATCGTTCCTCAAGCTTCCGTTGTCTCATGAGGACTCTCCTGAATTTTAAGCAATATCAAGCATTTACCCCTTTACCTATTAATTGATAACCACATCTTTCACCCCATGTCTTACGAAAAACTCACATCTTTCTCCCCTGAAGCCCAATCCGAATCTCCCGTTGCGGATCATGTAACTGCCCTTGCATCGCTATTCCCCTCCGTCGTCCGGGAAGGAAAAATTGACTTTGACGCCTTGCGACAGTTGCTGGGAGAAGACGTGGCGAAGGACGATGAACTCTTTGGCCTGCAATGGAAAGGGAAAGCGCAGGCTCGCCGTGCGGCGACAACGCCTTCTTTGGGTACGCTCCGCCCCTGCAAAGAAGAAAGCGTGGATTGGGATACAACTAAAAACCTGTATCTTGAAGGAGATAATCTGGAAGTGCTCAAACTCCTTCGCAAGTCTTATGCCGGCAAGGTCAAAATGATCTATATCGACCCACCTTACAATACGGGTAAGGAATTTGTGTATCCTGACAATTATCAGAATGGTATTGAAGAGTACAAGAAATTGACAGGTCAACAGGGAGGATTCAAGGTCAATGCAGAAACAAGCGGGCGATACCATACCGATTGGTTGAATATGATGTACCCGCGACTTATTTTAGCTAGGGATTTATTGAGTGATGATGGGGTTATTTTCATTAATATTGATGATAATGAAGTATATAATTTAAGACAGTTGTGTAATGATGTTTTTGGGGAAAATAATTTTACGGGTGTTATTCTATGGAAGAAAAAAACAAATGGAAATAATGTTGGCGTAATCCCCCCTGTTCATGATTATGTATTAGTTTATGCAAAAAGCAAGAATAATATTTGTGATATAGGATATCCAGTAGAACAATCTGGTTATACAAATCCAGATAATGATGCCCGAGGTCCATGGAAAACTATGGATCTTTCCGCTAATCATAAAGGTCCATATTTTTCTGTCGTAAATCCTACAACAAAAATGGAATACTATCCTCCTCAAGGACGTTATTGGGTATTTAATAAAGATGAAATTGAAAAAAGAATAAATGATGGCCGTATCATTTTTGGAAAGAGTGGTATTTCAAGTCCTGTCCAAAAAGTATTTTTATGCGATCGTATAAATAGTAAAAAGTTAGTGGAGTCGTGGTGGGATAATCATGGAATGAATGAAGATGCAACAGCAGAAGCAAAAGATTTATTCGGCGTTTCAAAAATTTTTTCTCACCCCAAACCGACGAAGTTTATAAAAAATTTAATTTCTATTGTCGTAAATGAAGATGATATAATTTTAGACTTTTTTTCGGGTTCTGCTACGACTGCACATTCTATTTTAAAATTAAACGCTGAAGATGGGAAAAAGAGGAAATTTATTTGTATACAATTGCCTGAAGTGTGTCCGGCAGAATCTGAAGCTGTAGTTGCAGGATTTCAAACTGTATGCGAAATAGCTAAAGAACGCATTCGTCGAGCGGGTAAAAAAATCAAAGATGAAGCTGGACTACAAGGACAACACTTGGATATAGGATTCCGCGTGTATAAGCTGGATAGTTCCAACCTTCGTGTCTGGAATCCGGAAATCGATGATTTGGAGCTGGTGCTTGTCTCCCATGAAAAGCACCTTCTGCCGGGGCGAAGCCAGGAAGACCTTTTGTATGAAATTCTTCTGAAGCAGGGTATTGAGTTGACGGAAGATGCCCGGATCAGGGAACTGGGAGGGAAGCGTGTTTACAGTCTGGGGCACGGACAATACTATGCCTGTATGGAAACGGCGATTTCTTCCGATCAAATAGAACCCCTCGCGTTGGGAATTGCCCAATGGAAGCATGAGGAGTCTCCCGATAATACACAGTGTGCCGTTTTTGTCATCGACGAGGCATTCCGGTTAGATGCTGACAAGTTGAATTTCGCCAAGATACTGGAGCAGCACGGCATTCCTTCTGTCAAGGCGTTGTAATTGGAATTCATAGCCCATCATGAGTGTCAAATTACATTTTGAGTCCCATCTGGACTACCAGCTTGAAGCGATCGCTGCCGTCTGCGACTTGTTCCAGGGGCAGGAGAGTACATCCCAGTCAGCCTTTACCGTATGCGGGGGAATTTCTCTCGACCCTCTGAAATTGGATCCCTCCCAGGAAAAAGAGAGACAGATGCTGTTCGACTCCACGAATGGGGAAGAAAAAGGGTTTGGCAACCGCCTGCGCTTGGTGGAGAGTGAACTGCTGGACAATCTACATCAAGTTCAGGAGCTAAATGGCCTCCCTTCATCAGAAAATCTCGGGGAACTTGATTTCACCGTCGAGATGGAGACAGGAACAGGCAAAACATACGTGTATCTGCGCACCATTTTTGAGTTGAACAAGCGGTATGGTTTTACCAAGTTCGTCATCGTCGTACCGTCGATTGCGATCAAAGAGGGGGTGTTCAAGTCCATTGAGCTGATGAGTGACCACTTCCGCAGTCTCTACAGCGGAGCGCTGATGCACTACTTTTTGTATGACTCTTCCAATCTGGAGAATGTTCGCAGCTATGCTACCTCCTCAAAGATTGAAATTATGGTTTGCACCATTCAATCCATTACCGACATTGCAGCCCCTTCCTTTAGTGACACGGCAAAGAAAAAAGGCAAAAAAGCCCGGAGAGTCATTCATGAACCTAACGAAAAGACGGGAGGCCTGAGCCCCATTACGTTCATACGCAACTGCTGCCCCATTGTCATTATCGATGAACCCCAGAATATCGGCGCAGCAGGTGAGGAAAGGGGCATCAAGAGTCTCTCCCCTCTTTGTACCTTGCGCTATTCCGCGACGCACAAGCAATACCATCACCCTGTTTACAGCCTGAATGCCGTCGATGCCTCCGAGCAAAAACTGGTCAAGACAATCGAAGTGGCTAATGCTTCCTTGAAAACGCAAAGCGTTTCTCCCTACATGAAGCTGCTGAAAACAGGCGAAACCAAGGGTTCCCCCTATGCCCAAATGGAAGTCATGGTCCGAAAGAAGGATGGGGACTATGCACCTTCAGCTCTTACCTTGAGAACAGGGGATATGCTGTACCTGCAAACGGGGATGGATATGTATGGCTCTGCTATGGTACAAGGCATTTATGAGGATTGCGTAGAAATATCAACTCTGGACGAACCTCTTTATATTGGTTCTTCGGTTGGAGCCGATTATCAGGATGACCTTTTGAGAACCATGATCAAGGCGACGATCATGGAACATCTGGAAAAGGAAGTGAGACTGCGCCCGCTGGGCATCAAGGTTCTTAGTCTGTTCTTCCTGGAGCATGTGGCTGATTACAGTTCCGATGGTTCCCACAGGGACGGCTTATGCGCCCGTATTTTTGAAGAAGAATATGCCAGGCTGTCCCGACTGCCGAAATATGCCAGTCTCTACGATCCACATCCTCCGGAAGCATCGGCTGTCCATAACGGCTACTTCTCCATCACCAAGCGGAAAAAGGGAGAGACATCTGACAGGTGGGAGGATACTACAGATAAAACAGCCTCTGACAGGGAAGCTTCCGCTCGTGCTTATGAGCTCATCATGCGAGACAAGGAACGTCTGCTTAGCCTGGATGAGCCGCTCAAGTTTATTTTTTCCCACTCGGCTCTGAAGGAAGGCTGGGACAACCCCAATGTCTTTCAGGTGTGTGTTCTGCGCGACATGCAGAGACTACTGACTCGCCGCCAGGCTATCGGGCGCGGACTGCGCATTTGTGTGAATCAGAAGGGAGAACGCGTCCGGGATACCGGCATTAACCGACTGACCGTCATCGGCAAGGAGGAGTTTAACAAGTTTGCCTCTGCCCTGCAGAAAGAATACGAACAGGAAGGCTTGCAATTCGGACTGATCACCAAGGAAAAACTGGGAGCTGTTACGTACCGGGATACTAAAGGAGAGATTGTCCGCCTGGGACAAGCTCAGGCGGAGTCCCTGATTGTCTATTTGACTGAATGCGGATTGATCGACTCGCGTGGCAAGGCAACGGATGACCTGAGACAGCAGTTGAAAAACGGAACTTTTTCCGTGCCGGATGCCTACACTCAGGCGCGATCCGCCATCGAATCCCGCCTGATCTCTCTTGTGAAGTCGCTGCAAATCAAAAATGCCAACGAGCCGCAAAAAGTAAAAACTCGTAAAAAAGTGCTGGATAGTCCGCAGTTTGTGGAACTCTGGAACCGCATTCGGCAAAAGACAACCTACAGAGTGGAATTTGATTCGCAGGCTCTTGTCTCCTCCGTCGTACCGGCTCTGGATGAAGAATTGTCACAGGTGCGCGCGCCTCTGATTACATTGACCAAAACGGACATAATCGTAGGAGCTGGAGGTATAACGGGTGCAAACGAAAAACAGAGGGACATGGGTGCGGTAGACACGTCTAAAACGCCTGTTCCTGATTTGCTGACTGAGTTGCAGGAGCGTACCCAATTAACCCGCTGCACTCTGGTACAGATACTGACCTCCCTGGAAAACTTGAATGCCGTTCGTGTCAATGCCCGGCAGTTTTTGAATATATGCCAGAAAGTCATAGCCAAAGAACTTTCCAAACTCTTAATTAAGGGTGTTTCCTATAAGCCGGTAACCATAGGGACGACCTACTGGGCTCAAGAATTATTGAATGACGAAATACAAAGTTACGCCTCGGATGTAATCAAAACGGCGGAAACAGACAAATGCCTGACTGATTATGTCGTGTGCGATTCCGAGGTGGAACGCCGTTTTGTCGAGAACGCCGACGCATGTGAAAACGTCAAGTGCTACGTCAAGCTGCCCGGATGGTTTACGATCCCCACTCCTCTGGGATCGTACAATCCGGACTGGGCTCTCGTCTACGAAAAGGATGGAGAAGAACACCTCTATTTTGTCGTGGAAACCAAAGGGGTAGACTCTTTGGTTGAACTGCCTGATGAAAAGCAGTCCCAGAAGATACTCTGTGGGCGTAAGCATTTTAATGAATGCCTGGTCAATGATCCTGCTACTCCCTGCCCGCCAGCCGAATTCATTGGTCCCGTATCATCCGTGGAATCCCTTCAACAACAGATTGCTTATTGACTATCAGATATATAACAACTGTAACCAAGAAGAGAATGAAAAATTGAAATGAACCATCAACTCGCCAGGTAGGGTACACGGTGACAGAACTCACGAAGGTCTTCCAGCTATCAAGAAGTACCTTCAGAATGGAGAAAATATTCTTTCTTCTCCATTCTGAACACTTTTACGTTTTCTGCCCAATTTTATGACGCCCTTCCACTCCGTCTGACGTCCTGAATGATGGGGCAACACGTTGTTTTCAGCCTTTTTCCCAGCGTCCTGCCTCATGAGGCAATACGATATCCCGTTCTATCCGTTTTTTCTCCTTGGAATCCTGATGGGCTTGATTCATGCTCCGGGCGGTATCTTATGAAGAGTTTGTTGAGTCGCCACATGAGCCTGTCCCTGGCTTTGCGCTATTTAAATCCGTTGCGTACGTATTTTTCGATTATTACGCTGATCTGCCTGTTGGGGGTATCGTTGGGTGTGATGGTGTTGATCATCGTTCTGTCGGTGATGGGCGGTTTGCAGAAGGAATTGCAGGATCGCCTGCTGGCGTATTCTCCGCACATGCAGGTGAATTATTACGCTCAGCCCGGCATGCGGGCGACGATTGGGGATTGGCGGACGCTTGAGGAGGCCATCAATAAGGCACCCGGAGTGGAATCGACGTATGCTCTGGTGGAGGACTATGCCCTGGTGGATGTCCAGGGGGCTCAGCGTCCTTGTTCGTTCCGCGCTCTTGATACCGAGAATAAGTCGCAGATGGCTGAGTTGACGCCTTTGCTGAGTTCTGGATCATTCGATTTGGGGCTGGGTGAGAATGCGGTTGTTTCTTCGACGGTGGCTAAGATGCTGGGTTTGTCTGTTGGAGATCAGCTTCGTGTGTACACGACGCGCAATTTCCAGAAATTATCGTCGGCATACTCTCAGATGGATCGGCCTTTGCTGGCCACGAGGCTTGATGGCGTGCTGACGAAGGCTTTGGCTTTGGTTGACAGGAAGCGCCCGGCCTCAGGGGATGGGGTGCTTTGGGCTTCTGTCGATGTAGCAGAGGCTGTCGGGGTGCTGGAGGAATTGTCGAAGGCGCCCAAGTCGAAGACTGAATACGAGTTGGTCAATGGCATGGCGGATGCCCTGCCGGCAGAAGTTTTTGACCACGGCACGCAGGAATCGATGAAGTTTCCGGCTGAATTTGCCTCCCAATGGAAGTCTTCTGTGGCAGCATTGAGATCGGTGAACAAGGATAAGGAGGATCTGCAAAGTGTGCGCACGATCAAAGAGCTTGTCTTGCCGAAGGATTTGAATGTGATCGGGGTTTACCAGGCTTCACAGCATGTGGCTTGCCCGGATCTTTTCATCCCGCTGGAAATCGGGCAGGAACTACAAGGTTTCGAGGATGACTATGTGCAGGCGATCGGCATCCGGACGGAAAATCCCTACGATCTCAGCCAGGTGATGGCGGAAGTTGAAAAGGTATTGCCTGAGACCCCTATGCCTGGTTCCGGTTGGCAGATTGAGTCCTGGGTGGACAGGTACAGCGCGATGTTTAAATTGATTCAGCAGGAGCGTATCATGATGGGCTTTGTCCTGTCTTTCATTGGGATGATTGCCGCATTCTGCATCATGGCGGTGATGTTTACTGTGTCGATTCAGCGGAAGAAGGAACTGGCTTTGATGAAGGCTCTGGGGGCGACTCCATGGCAGGTTGTGCGGGTCTTCCTGTGGCAGGGGGTAATCATCGGTATTGCCGGTGCCATTTTGGGCGTTGCTCTGGCGTTGCTGGTGCTTCATTATCGGGCGCAAATTCACATGTTCATGAAGACGATTGGTTTCGACCCGTTCCCGATGGATTTCCACGGGGTGGAGATACCGTCTGAGGTGAACCCTTCCGAGGTGCTCAATCAGGCTGTGAAGGCATTTGTGATGGTTGTTGTGGCTTCCGTGGTGCCTGCCGTGTTTACGGCGTACCAGGACCCGGCGAAGGCTCTCCGGAGCATGTAAGAAGACTTGCCAAGAACGAGTTCAGAATACGAATATGGATATTTATTACGCAATCGGCCAGCAGAAGCAGGCACCTGTTCCCGCAGTGGAAATTATTTCCATGTTGGAACGTGGCGAAATTACTGGAAGCACGATGGGCTGGCACCGTGGCTGTGATGCCTGGATGCCGCTGAATCAATTGCCGGCACTGAATGAATTTTTCAATCCTAAGTATTCCAATCTTGAGGAGTACCGAATGAGCGGCGAAGAGGATGAAAATGCTGAACAGTCCGGCGAGTTCCAGCCGAGTCAACAGCGGCAGTTTCGCGAGGTTGATGAAGCTCCGCAAGCTCGTCGTATTGAACTTCCCCCGCCGAGTTTCCGATTCATTGCGAGGACGATTGATTTGCTGATTTATCTGCTGATTTACGTCGCCATTTTGCGCTTGTCCTTCTCCGATTTCCAGATTTCCTTTTTCAATGCGCTGGCATGGCTGCCAGTGGTATTGCTGGAGGCCATCTGTCTGTACTTTTGGGGGACGACACCCGGCAAGGCCATGATGGGTCTGCGAGTGGTGATGATGGAGGGGGGCAACCTCACGTTCAAACGAATGTTGTTGCGCTCGTTCTTTGTGCTTTTCTTTGGCATGGGGCTAGTGTCCACGGTGTTTACGCCAGTGTTGATGGCTTTGTCCTGGTGGTGGACAAAAAAGAATATGATCTCTCCCTGGGATCAACGCCTGCATACCTTGGTGGAAACCCGCCAGGCGGTTTCTCCATTTCGCATTGTTGCGATGCTGTTTCTGGCCTTTTTCCTCATCGAAGGGGCAGGCATTTTGCTAAGTCCATGGGAGGCTGCGATCACGGCTGCTGCGCATGAGACATTTGCCAACATCAATCAATCCCGATAAGTCCGTTTTTGGTTTTGCTTTTCTTGCTGATTTGCGTCAGAATCCCGCCGCCATGGCAGAAATTCATCCTAGTGCAGTTGTTCATCCGGGTGCGGAATTGGCTGACGACGTTTACGTCGGCCCGTTTTGCGTAATTGGCGACAAGGTGAAGTTGGGCAAAGGTTGTGTGCTTCATAGCCACGTGACTCTTGACGGCCCTTCTACATTTGGCGAGTACAACGAGTTTTACCCCTATAGTTATATTGGTGGTCGCAGTCAGGATTTGAAGTACAAGGGAGAACCGACTTATCTTGAAGTGGGGCACCATAATGTGTTCCGCGAGTACAGCACGGTGAACCGCGCGACGGATCCCGGCGAGAAGACTGTTGTTGGCAATTACAACAACATGCTGGTGTCGGCTCACATGGGGCACGACTGCCGGATGGGTGATCACGTGATTCTTTCCGGCTACGCGGCTGTGGCAGGACACGTGGTGATCGGCGATCATGCAATTGTTTCCGGTGGATCTGTTGTCCATCAATTCGTTCGCATTGGCGAACACAGCCTGATCGGGGGTGGAAACCGGGTTATCAAGGATGTCCCCCCGTATATGATTTCCGAGGGGCATCCCTGTGTGGTGCGTTCTGTGAATACAGTCGGTCTTCAGAGACGTGGCTTCAGTGAAGAAGACGTGCGTGCTTTGAAACAGGCCTACAAAAAACTTTTCCTGTACAAGGAAACAATGTTTTCCGAGGCACTGATGGAACTGGAAAATGACGAGCAACTGGGAACCAACCCTTGTGTCGTGAATCTTATCCACTTCCTGCAGACCTCAGAGCGCGGTTTTGGACATTAAGGAAGGATTGTTGCACATGTACAAGGGATTCGTTTTCGATCTCGATGGAACTTTGGTTGATTCGCTCCCCGGGATTACCGAGGGCTTGAATCGTGCTCTGGTTTCACTGGACTATCCGACCTATCCGGCGGAGATTGTAGCCACGATGGTGGGCAAGGGTGCCCGCGAGTTGTGCCGTTCCGCTCTGAAGGCTTGTTGTATGGGAGATGAAGTTCCTGCCGAAGATGAAGTGATGCGTTTGTACGAGGCTTTTGGCCGAGAGTACCCATTTACCTGGCAGGATGGAACGACGCCCTTTGAGGGGATTCTTCCGATGCTGGAGGAACTTGCTGACGGTGGTGCCCGGTTGGCAGTGCTGTCCAACAAGCCGCATGTCGTGACTCGCCCGCTGGTGATCGACAAGATACCAGGGGTGACTCTGGAGCCGATTCTCGGGTTTTCCGAGGAATTTCCGCGCAAGCCAGATCCTTCTTCTCTGCACCACATTATTGCAAGCTGGGGGATGGCTCCGGAGGAGGTCTGTATGGTGGGGGATTCCGCACACGATGGCAATACGGCAGTCAATGCCGGCACGGGGCTCGTCCTGGTGGCCTGGGGCTACAGTACGCGCGAAGCTCTCGAGGCATTCGATGTTCCGGTGTGTGAGTCTGTGGCGGAGTTGCGTACAACTCTGTTGAATCTCCAAGCCTGAAGGGTATTTTTCCCATGACGACGGCCAAGGGGGATTTTACTCACGGTGGAGATTTGTTGAAACTGGCTCTCGAGGCTGGGCGGCCTCCCGAGGACATCATTGATTTCAGCGTCAATGTGAACCCAGCCGGCATGCCGGAGTTTGTTCGCGAGGCTTTGTGGCGTGCGCTTGATAGCTTGGCGCCCTATCCGCCTCCTCATGCGGAGGATGTGGCCGCGTGTGCGGAGGAATGCTTTGGCGTGGATGCCGCGTGTTTTGTGTTCGGTAATGGCAGCAATGAGTTGATCCATGCTCTTCCGCGCGTTTTTGCTCCAGCGGAAGTAGTGATTGCCGAACCCTCCTTTTCGGAATACCGTCTGGCTTGCCTCAAGGCGGGCGTGCCAGTGCGCTCCTGTGTGGCGGATGAGGATGGCGGCTTCTGTTCGTCTCCTGCCCGGTTGGCTGACGAGGTGTGTGATGGCGGCATGGTGTTTTTGGCGAATCCCGGAAACCCATCCGGAGCTCTTCTGCCTACAACGGAGTTGATGGCGGCGATTTCCCGGAGGCGTGATGTGCTGTGGGTGTTGGATGAGGCTTTTATCGACTATGCGGGCGAGGATGTTTCACTGGTAAAAGAGGCGCCTGTTCTGCCCAATCTGCTCGTGTTGAGATCGTTGACGAAGTTTTACGGCATGGCTGGTGTGCGCGCCGGTTATGCGGTGGCCTGTCCGGCGGTGGCATCTCGCTTGCGCGAGGCTCTGACCGCGTGGAATGTGTCCACCTGTGCGGCTGAGGCGATGAAGGCGGTCTTCCGTGACCAAGGTGATTTTGCTGACGAAGAACGGCGTGTGAATGCCGAACGCCGCCAGGATTTGGAAAAAAGGCTGGATTCTCTTCCCGGAGTTGTGCGGCTGCCATCGGCTGCCAACTATATTCTGTTCCGCTGGCCGCATGGTGGAGATCTCGCCCGGAAGTGCCTGATCGATCATGGGCTGGCACTTCGCGATTGCTCCAATTATGTCGGGCTTGGCGAGGGACATTGGTTCCGGGTTGCCGTGCGCTTCCCTGCGGATCACGAGACTCTTGTTCGTGTGCTTGCCAGCTACATTCCGATGGCTGCTTCCAAGATGGAATTTCCCCTGCCGGTGACGAAGCGGCGCATTCCCGCGTTGATGCTTCAAGGCACCTGCTCTGATGCGGGGAAGAGTGTGCTGACGTCTGCCTTCGGACGCATCTTTGTTCAGGATGGCTATGCGGTTTCGCCCTTCAAGGCGCAGAATATGGCGCTCAATTCCGGCGTTACTGCTCTAGGCGAGGAAATGGGGAGAGCTCAAATGGTGCAGGCGCGCGCCTGCCGGAAGGATCCCGATGCCCGGATGAATCCCGTGCTGCTCAAGCCCCATTCCGACATGGGCTCTCAAATCGTGCTGATGGGACAACCCGTTGGCAACATGAATGCCCGTGAGTATTACCGCCATAAGGCATCGCTGTGGCCAACGGTTTGCAAGGCCTACGATTCCCTGGCCTCGGAATGTGAGGTCATGGTGTTGGAGGGTGCGGGAAGCCCCGGCGAGGTGAATCTCAAGTCCGTAGATATCGTCAACATGGCGATGGCGAAGTATGCCAAGGCCTCCGTTCTGTTGACGGGCGATATCGATCGCGGCGGCGTCTATGCTTCCTTCCTGGGGACGTGGATGACCTTCGATCGTGAGGAACGCGACTTGCTGGGGGGCTTTCTCGTTAATAAATTCCGTGGCGACGCTTCCTTGCTTGGCCCTGCTCACGATTACATACTGGCCCGGACTGGCGTTCCTGTCGTCGGCGTCGTGCCGATGATTCGTTCCCTGAATATTCCTGAGGAAGACCGAGCGACCTTTTCCTTCCAGGCAGCCGAAGGCGGCGCGCCGGATGGCAAAAAGCTGGATGTAGCCGTCATCATGCTTCGCCACGTCTCCAACTACACGGATTTCGCCCCCTTGGCCGAGGAGCCTGACATTCGCCTTCGACAGGTGAGGACAGCGGATGAATTCGGTGCCCCCGACTGGGTCATTTTGCCGGGCTCCAAGAATGTCGCTCATGACTTTGCTGCTCTCCGCGAGGCTGGATTGACGGATTTGATCCGCGCCCACGCGGCTGCCGGAAAATGGGTGCTGGGTGTGTGCGGCGGTTTGCAGATGCTGGGCAGGACGATTGAGGATCCCGATGGCATTGAGTCTTCGCAGACATCCTTTGCGGGGCTGGGATTGCTGGATATGGTAACCGTGTTTGAGCGAGACAAGGTGCTGACGTCCCTGCGAGGCGTGGTGACGCCCTTTGCCGATTGCCTGACCTCCGGCTACGAAATCCACCATGGGCGGACGCGTGCCGGGGATGGATGTACGCCTTTGTTCTTCCGTCCGGATGGCTCCGAGTGCGGTTATGGCACCGGCCGGGTCTGGGCGACGTATTTGCATGGCTTGTTTGAGGACGATGCCTTCAGGCGTGCAATGATTGACCGCGTGCGTGTGGATGCTGGGCTGGAACCCGTCGGCAAAATCCTCGTTCGTTGTGATCTGGATGGTGCGCTTGATCGCTTGGCAGATCTCGTCCGCGAGTGTGTCGATTTGAAGGGGATCTACCGGAGCATGGGACTGGCATGACGATGCCGTTCGCCATTTGGTTGATTCCGCTGGCTCTGGTGCTGGACATCCTGCTGGGTGATCCCCGTGTGTCCTGGCACCCCGTGTGCCTGGCTGGGTGGTGGTGCCGCCGTGTGGAAACTTTCTGGAAGCACCTGCTGGGGAAGAGTTTTATTGCCGGGATGCTGGCTTGGGGCTGTGCCATTCTGCCGTGGATGGTGTTGTGTGGCGCCGCGTTGTCCGCAAGCCGGTTGTTGTTGCCTGCCGCGTGGGGAATCCTCATTCCCGGTGTACTCATCGTGTATGTTTGTATGGCTCCGCGAAGCTTGGCTGAACATGCCGGGAGGGTGATTCACGAGGCGGCTCAGGGAGATTTGCAAGGGGCTCGCCGGGCTGTGGCAATGATCGTCGGACGCGATACGGAGGCTCTGGACATGCACGGCGTCCTGCGTGCTGCCATTGAGAGCGTGGCGGAGAATTTGACCGATGGCGTGTTGTCCTCCATCTTTTGGGCAGCCATTGGCTGTGCTGTCGGTGGAGTGGAAGCCGGGGCACTCTGCGCTGTCCTTCACCGTGTCTCCAACATCATGGATGCCATGTGGGGTAAAAGGAACGACGAGTATCGCCATTTTGGCACCTGGGCGGCTCGGACGGACGATGTGCTCAACTTCCTTCCGGCTCGATTGTCCCTCCCCCTGATTGCTCTGGCAGCCCTTTTCGTGCCGGGGTGCTCTGCCCGCAAGGCTCTGAGCATCGGCTGGAAATACAGATACGAACACGCGAGCCCAAACTCCGCATGGAGCGAGGCCGCCTTCGCGGGGGCTCTGGATTTGCGTCTGAGTGGTCCGGTGGCCTACAAAGGGATGCAGGCTCCCTATCCTTACATTGGAGAAGGGCGCATGGAAGCTACGGTGGCGGATGCACGTCGCGCTGTGTACCTGATGATGGTTACGAGCGTGCTGACGGTGGTCGTGGCGATGGTGGCTTTGGCTTGGTGCTGAGGTGGCTGTCATAGCGTCGCGATGCCTGCGAATTGTTCGACGTGAAGTTTTTTCATCGCCTTGGCCCCTTCATGTAGGCTAGAAGTGGTCAGATCTTTTTTCACCCCATCCCATTATGTACGGATATTACCGAGTTGCCGCCGCCGTGCCTCAGGTGCGTGTCGCCGATGTAGATTACAATGTGGACCAGATGATTGCCTGCTACGAGAAGGCCGTCGGTCAGTATTGTGCCGTTGTCGTCTTCCCGGAACTTGGGGTGACGGGGTATTCGTGCCGCGATTTGTTCTTCCAGGGAACTCTGCTGCGTCATGCCGCTCGCGGGGCTCGTCGGTTGGCTGAGGCAACGGCGGGGAATGGGACGATTGCCATTTTCGGCATGCCCGTCCTGCATGGAGAAGCCCTGTTCAACGTGGCCATCGTCGCCCAAAATGGCATCATGCGAGCGGTGGTTCCCAAAACCATCCTGCCGAATGTGCGCGAGTTTTATGAACAACGCCAGTTTCAATCCGGGCGTTCACTCGATGCTTTCCATGTGGTGATCGACGGGGAAGAAGTGCCAGTTGCCAAAAACACTGTCTTCTGCGTGGGGGATTCGCCTCTGAAATTCGGCATCGAACTCTGTGAGGATCTGTGGAGCGTCATCCCGCCCAGCTCCAGGCTGGCTCTCGAAGGTGCCCGGGCCATCTTCAACCTTTCCGCCAGCAATGAATTGACGGGCAAGGCCTCCTATCGCCGCGACCTCATTCGTCAACAGAGTGGTCGCTGCCTGGCTGCCTACGTGTTTGCCTCTGCCGGGGTGCATGAATCGACAACTGATGTCGTGTTTGGCGGTCATGCCCTGATTGCCGATAATGGCAGGCTCGCTGCGGAGAACGAACGTTTTTCCCGCAAGGAAAGCCTGATTTGTGCCGATATTGACTTCAAGCGTCTGATCGCCGCCCGATTGTCCGAAAGTTCATTCAACGATTGCCTTGCGGGAATCGCTCCGATCCGGGAGGCAATCCAGCTGGACGATGCCCCGGAATCTCCCGATTTGTCCTGTGCCTTCAATCCCTCACACCCCTTCCTGCCCTCAGGCCACGAGGCTGAAGAACGCTGTGAAGAAATCATTGCCATTCAGGTGGCCGGACTTGCCAAACGCGTGGAACATACGGGAGCCCAAAAGATTGTGCTGGGTATTTCCGGTGGACTGGATTCGACACTGGCTCTTCTGATTGCTTCCCGGTGCTGTCAATTGCTTGGTCGCCCAGCCTCCGACATCGTTGCGATCACCATGCCCGGTTTTGGTACGACGGGGAGAACCTACAACAACGCTGTGGCCATGTGCCGACTGCTGGGGGTCGATACGCGCGAAATCGACATCAAAAAGGCCTGCCTCGTCCACTTTGAAGACATTGGGCACGACCCGAAGGAACTGACGACCACGTATGAAAACGTCCAGGCTCGCGAACGCACGCAGATCCTGATGGATGTGGCCAACAAGATGGGCGGTTTGGTGCTCGGCACTGGTGACTTGTCGGAAATCGCGCTGGGTTGGTCCACGTACAACGGCGACCACATGTCGATGTACGCTGTCAATTGTTCCATCCCCAAGACGTTGATTCGCCGGTTGATTCAAAGCTTGGCTTCGGAGGCTGGCGGAGAACTGGAAGCCGTGCTTCTGGATATCAACGACACGCCAGTCAGTCCGGAACTCTTGCCCGCATCCGGCGACGGTTCCATTGAGCAGAAGACGGAAGATGTGCTCGGTCCCTACGACTTGCACGACTTCTTCCTGTACCACTTCATCAAATACGGCGCTTCTCCCTCCAAAATCCTTTATTTGGCGGAACACGCCTTCCAGGGGGAATTTGATCGCGCTTTCATCGTGAAATGCCTCAAAACCTTCCTGGTCCGCTTCTTTTCCCAGCAGTTCAAGAGGAGTTGCATCCCGGACGGCCCCAAAGTGGGATCAATTGCCTTGTCTCCTCGTGGTGACTGGCGCATGCCTTCCGATGCCGTCGTGAAGGTGTGGATGGACGAATTGAACAAGCACTTGTGAACTGATGGCATCGTTTGCCGAAGAGAACCCATTTGAATACTTCCTCATCGTCCTGGTGTTGTTGTTTGTGTTTTGCATTATATCTATGCTGGTCGCCTGGCTGGGTGGACGCAAAGCGGCGGAGAAAATTATGAATGGAAGTTTTGATTCCTCATTCATTCATTTGCCTTTTCCCTTTGATTTGATGTTGATTCTTCTCGCGGGGGTCGGGATCTTGTGCTGGCATCTTTTTCCGCATTCTACCATTGCCCAACGCTACTCGAGAGGTTGGAACAAGCAGTTGTTTGAAAGATACAAAGACTTGCGAAGCACCAAGCGTAAAAAGAAGCAGGATCGGAAAAAATCCCGGAGGAAATAATTCAGATCTGTGAATTTGCGAACATGAAAAAGGCTCCGTCCGAGTTGGAGGAGCCTTGGAATGAGATGATCGAGGAGATAGCCTTTAGTGGTCCATCAGGGACTGGTGCTTCTTGAGCAAATCAACCGTCAGAGGCTGCGGGAACGCCTTCTGGTTGGGCGATTTGGCATCTGAGGTAGCGGTTTCCCCGTTGTAAAGCGGCACAGGATAGGTCTTGATCAGTTCCTTGCGACCTTCCTTCACCATGACTTCAGCCATCTTCATGGCATCGGGGTTGGTGTTGGCTCCCTTGTCGGGGATGGCGACTGCTTCCATGAGCGAGAAGGTGCCTTCCGTGGGATCGACGTAGCCGATGGGCAGCCCCTTCTTTTTATCGGCAACAGCTTGCTGGCGAAGCCCGAAAGCAATGGCGACTTCACCGGCACGCAATTTCTTGAGTGGGGCAGAACCGGAGTTTTCCAGGTGGGGGCCGGCATTGTCGGCCATGGCCTTGAGAATCTCGCGGGTTTCATTTTCGCCGTAAGCGTTGACGAGAGCCTGGATCATGAGCCATGCCGTCGATGAACTTTTGATGTTCGGGATGGAGATCAACCCCTTGTACTCGGGCTTGGCAAGATCCTTCAATGATTTGGGGACGGCGATGCCGCGATCCTGAATCACCTTCGTGTTGATAAAAATGGCACCTTCCTGTCCGGTGATCGGGCCGAAGCAGGTATCGACGGGCTTGATCGGAGACATGGTGAATGTCAAAGGTAGGAACATCTTGTTCGCATTTTGTGCACTGTCCAGGTAGTAGGAGGAAAGCGTCAGCATGTCAGCTTCGATGTTTTTGCCTTCGGCGATAACCTTGCCGCCCAGTTCCGACGTGCTGAAGGTTGTAAACATGTATTTGTCCTTGAAGCCTGCCTTGTCGAGCGACTGGCTCATAGCGGCGATGGCTTCATCGTCGGCGTTGGAGTAGATGATGACCTGTTTGTTGCCGTCGCAGGAGCACAGGATTGCCAGGGAGGCGCTACCGAGCGCACAGGCGGCGAGGATGGAACGTAATTGTTTCATATGATTGGGTTGGTTTTATTGTGCATGGCGATTCCGGGACATCCGTGAGATGACTACCCTGACCACAATGTTGGTGAGCAGGATGAGAATCGACATGACAAAGATTTCGTCGAACTTCGCGAAGTGCTGAAGTTCCTTGATTTTCGTGGTGAGCACCGCCGTTCTTGCGCCGACGAGGAAGATGATGGCGCTGATGGTGATCATGCTGTTGATGAAGTAGTAGGAGAATATTTCCAAAATCGTACCCATCGAGTTGGGGATGAGGACGCGGAACATGGTCTTGAGCCAGCTGTCGCCCATGAGGGAGGCGGTGGCTTCCCAGCCTTTGTTCATCTTTTCCAGCGAACTCTTGCCCATGAGGTAGGGCGTGGTGAAGAAGTGGATGATGTTACAGACAATCAGTATGATGAAGGTGTTCTGTAAACTGGTACCGGTAAAGGCAAAGAGGTAGGCAATGCCGAGCACCATGCCCGGGATAGTGTTGGTGACCAGTGCAATACCGTTGATGATGCTGCTGGCCTTGCCTTGCTTTTCCGAGCGAGCCGTCACCAGGGCTGCGCCATACGTGATGATCGTCCCAAGAATGGAAGTCAGCAGAGCGACGAGGATTGAGTTTTTGTAGATACCCGTGAGGTTGGGTGAACCCATAAGGCGGACAATGTTGTCGAAGGTGAAGGCAGGATCATAGGGCCAGCTCCTGACGAAGGGGACGACGAACATGACTGCGAACACGGCGATGATACCTCCAAGCAGGGCGAAGGAACCTGTCGCGCAAATGGTGTCGCGAATCGGGCTGGGTTTGATTTCCTGACGGGAAATCTTGTTGTAGCGGAAGTTGTAGCGTTCCAGATACCCGATCAGCACGATGCTGATGATGGCGGGTAGAAGCATGATGACCGCAATTGTGGAACCTCCCGCAAAGTTCGGGATGGACCCCAGCATCTCGTTGTAGAGATGGATGGCGACCACGTCGAATTGCCCGCCGATGGAGGCAGGGATGCCAAAGTCCGTGAAGCTGAGCGTGAAGGACTGGATGAAGGCGGCTCCGAGTGTGCCGACGAGCGGGCGGACTGCCGTGCAGAAAAAGGTTTGGATCGGGGTGTCGCCCATGATGCGGGAAACAACCGCGAAGTTTTTATCGACGTATTTGAAGGTGTTATTGATCAGGAGGAAGGCGATGGGCAACGTGTAGATGACGTAGCCGAGCAACATGCCGTTGAATCCGTAGATGTCGAAGAGCTGGAAGCCCAGAAGGTTCGTCAGAAGGCCTTCTTTGCCAAACGAATAGATGATGACGAATCCGTAGGTGATCGTGGGCAGGAACATCGGGGAGATCGTGAGCCCCCCGATGATTTTCCTGGTGCGCCCGGAGAGGGCGGTGTTGTTGACCGTGTAGGCCAGGAAGAATGCCAGAACCGTCGTGATCAGAGCGGATACCCCGGAGATCAGGAAGCTGTTGCCAAAGGAGCGGAGGAAGCGGCCATCGGCCAGCGTTTCGGTGTAGTTGCTCAGGCTGAAGCCTCCATCTGCGGCGAGGGATTGCCGGACCAGGTAGCCCATGGGCAGGGCGAGGAAGACGGCAAAGATGGCGATGACCGCCCAGAAGATGACTTTGATTTCTGACTTTTCTTTATGCATAACAACTCCCGAAGAGGGACATGATGTTGTTGCGTTTGATCTCGAGCTGGTTCAAAATGAACGTTTTGACGAAGTTGTTGCAGGGCTGCGAGATGATTTCCACGGGGGTGGAGTACTGGGAGATTTTGCCTTCGTTGAGAATCAGGACGCGGTCGGAAAGAGTCAGGGCTTCTTCGGGGTCGTGGGTGACGATGATGGTGGTGAGGTTGTATTCGCGAGCGATGGTTTTGATGCGCGTTTTGATGGACTCCTTGATGACGCCGTCGAGGGCGCTCAAAGGTTCGTCGAGAAGGAGGATGCGGGGCTTCATGACGAGCGTGCGTGCGAGAGCTACCCTCTGTTTCTGGCCGCCGGAGAGTTGTTCGATTCTCTTGTCGAGATGTTCGGAAAGGCCGAGCAGTTCGATGAGTTCATCCACTTCTTTGCGGGAGCAGATGTTGGGCTTGTTCTTGAGCCCGTAGGTGATGTTCTGGTAGGCGTTCAGGTTCGGGAACAGGGCATAGTCCTGGAAGACGATGTTGAAGCCGCGCTGTTGCATGGGCGTGCGGCTGAGGTCTTCTCCATCATACACGATGGAGCCATCGTCCAGATCCGCCATACCGAGAATGACGTTGAGCAGGGTGGTTTTGCCACTGCCGGACGGCCCGAGAATGGAGACGATTTCTCCCTTCTCGATGTTGAGGCTGATGCCGTTGAGAACGGGATTCCCGTTGTATATCTTCTTGATGTTGTGTAGTTCCAACATGGTCGTGTGTTGAGGGAAAGGTTGGTAATGACAGGTTGGTTGTGCGATTAACCGCGGATGGCAGCTACTTGCTCGACGAGGCGTTCGAAGTCGGCCGGGAAGACATCACCGATGTTGCCGATGCGGAAAGTCGGAGCTTCGGAAATCTTGCCGGGGTAGATAACGAATCCGCGCTGTTTGAGGGCTTCGTAGAAGGTGAAGAAGTCAAAGCTTTCTTCCGGGTAAAGGAAGGAGGTGATGATCGGAGACTGTACGTCGGCGGGAAGGAGGGCCTTGAATCCGAGCTTTTCCATACCTTCGACGAGGATGCGGTGATTTTCCTGATAGCGCTGATGGCGGGCTTCGATGCCGCCTTCTTCATCAAGTTCGCGCAGGGCCTGGAAAAAGGCTCGGACGACGTGCGTGGGGGACGTGAATCTCCACTTGCCATGGCCTTGCTCCATTTCGATCCACTGGTCGTAGATGTCGAGGGAGAGACTGCGAGATACGCCCTTGCAGGATTCGATTCTCGAGCGTTTGGCGATGATAAATCCGAAGCCGGGAACGCCCTGGATGCACTTGTTGGCGCTGCTGATGAGGTAGTCGATGCCGAGTCCGTCGATGTCGATGGGGACTCCTCCGAAGCTGCTCATCGCATCGACGATGAAGGTAAGTTCCTGGTCGCGTATGGCTTCGGCAACTTCTTCGATAGGGTTGATAATGCCAGTGGTTGTTTCGCAGTGTACCATGGCCAGATGAGTTGTATCCGGATGTTCAACCAAGGCCTTGAGAACGATGTCGGCGGTGATCTGTCGGGTTTCCTTCAGGGAAATGATGGTGTAGTTGAGGCCATGGTAGCGGGCGATGTCGCCCATGCGCTTGCCATAGGCGCCGTTGGCGACGATGAGGAGCTTGTCTTCCGGCTTCACGGCACAGCCAAGGACGGCTTCTACACAGTAGGTGCCGCTACCCTGCAAGAGAACCGAGGTGTAGGAGTCATCCAGTCCTGCGATGCGGAGCAATTCCTGGCGGATGATGGTGACGATGCCTTCGTTATAATCCTTGTCCCAGGTGCACCAGTCCTGAAGCATGGCTTCGCGGACGGATGGGGAGGTGCTGAGTGGGCCGGGGGTGAGGAGGAGGTAATTTCTCATAATATAGGAAAGGTTGATGAATTGAATTAGAATTAGTCGTTGAACTTGTTGATCGTTTCGATACAGGCGGGCAGGTCGGTGATGGAGTCGAGCACGTAGTGGGCTCCTGCGGCGAGCATGCGCTGGCGGACTTCAGTCTTCATGGCTTCGATCTTGTCTGAGGGGAGGCTGTTGTATTCTTCCTCGGAGAGGCCGAGTTCATTACTGCCGGTGATGATGCCGATGGTGTGAACCTTGGCGTTGATTCCTTCGTGGATGTCCGCGATGGTGTCGCCGACCTTGACAACCTGATCGGTGGAGGGGATAGCCAGATCAATCATGTTCTGGTAGATCATATAAGGTGCGGGGCGACCAGCAGGCAAGTTGGTCGGGGTGACAAGGTTGTCAACTTCGTAGCCTTTGGCTGCGGCATCCGGGCGGACGATGTCCATCATGGCGGCGGTGTAGCCTGTGGTGGAGCCGATTTTGATTCCCTGAGCTTTAAGGGAGTTGAGCGTTTCGATGACGCCGGGCATCGGTGTGGTAAAGTCCTTGAGAGAGGCGAAGAGGTGGCGTTCGAAGCTTTCGTACATTTCAAGGATATCTTCTTCCGCCCAGTCCCTGCCATGGACTTCCTGGAACTGTGTGCGAACTGCGGGCATGGAGAGGATGGCGCGGATGTGGTCGATCTTCAATAATCCCATCGGTTCACGAGCCTGGCGGTAGGTGATTTTGATATTTTTTTCCGCAAAGACGCGGAGGAAAACGTGAAGAGGTGCGAAGCAGCCGAAGTCGATGGCGGTACCCGCCCAGTCCATGATGATGCAGTTGATTTTGCTCATAGCGTTGTATGTGGATCCGAGAATTGGATTGGTGAGAAAAAGAACGAGCCGATGTGCTCGAACGGATTGAACATATCCGAAACACACCGGCTCGCTAAGAGAATTACTGTGTCTTTATTGTAACAGTTATTCGGGGATTTCTGTTAGAAATTGAGGTAGGCGCCGCAGATGAACTGCCAGCCAGTGAATCCGGCGTTCTTGGCTTTGTTCTGCTGGCTGACGGAGGAGTTGCAGTACTCCATCATCGTCATGATTTTCAGACGGGACGGTTCCGCGCTGTACACGTAGAAGTTGAAGCCGCCTCCAATCGCGTAGTAGGAATCAGCAAAGCCGGGGGACTTGGTCTGAAGAGCCTTGACGTAGCGGTTTTTGCCAACGTTGACGGCGTTGTCGCCAGTTGCGTACTGGAAACGAGCGACAGCTTCGACGTGGTCGGTGATGGAGTAGGTGGGCAATACGACAAGGCCGAGCATATCGTCGGAGTCCTTGTTATTGCTGTTGATGGCCCAGAGACCTTCTACCGTGATACCGAATTTGCCCTGCTTGCCGATGTAGTAGGCGGAGAGGACATCTTCATTCTGTGAGCCAATAAAGGTGCTGTTTCTGCCAGCCAGGGGCTTGTCTGCATCGGCGAAACTGTGTACCCAGTCGATATAGAAACGGCCTTTGTCCAGAAGGATCTTGTCGAGTCCGTAGGAGAGTTCTGCCGTGGTGAAGCAGTTTTCCCAAGTGCCCCAGATTTGTTTGTTGGAGCTATTTGTTCCCGACCAGATGCCGAGGTAGTAGCCGAGCTTATCCTTCTTGGTATCGTTGGCTGCCCAGAAACCCCAGACAGAATCGAAGAGGACGGTTGATTCAACGATGGAGTACTCCGGTACCTTCAGCGAGCCGGAGGACACGCGGTTTTCGGCGTAGATTTCCGGATTTATTTTACCGAAGGCGAAGATGTATCCCTTGCCTTTGTAGTCGTATTGGACGAAGGCTTCGTAGAGGCTGGCGGATGTCTGGCTGTGATCGTCCCAGACTTTGGTTGTTTTGTTCCAGGAACCGGTGCTGTTGACTCCGCCGACATTCCATACGTTCTGGACTTTGAAGTCCTTCAGGACTTTGGCATTCCATCCGGCGCGGAAGCGGCGATAGCCGTCTGTCCAGTTGCGGCTGCCATCATAGTTGCTGCCTTGTCCGTCCACCCAGCCGGCCTGATATTGCATGCGGAGTGAGACGTTGAACTCCTGGATGTATGGGTTGTCGCTGTTTTTGTAGAGGTGGACTTTTTTCTGAGGATCGCGGCCGAATGCCTGATCCCAGAGGTAGACGTTTTTGGTAGCAACAGGTGCTACCGTTGTTTGTGTTGCATCAGGCGCTGAGGTAGCAGCTCCTGCGGTTTGGATCATGGATGCGCTGACGAGCAGCGTGGTCAGGATGACGGGAGTGTTGATGTTTTTCATAAGCAACGATTCGCAGGCTACATCTTTTTCCCAGTATGTGAATGGATTTATAGTAATGAAATAGACAC
This sequence comes from uncultured Akkermansia sp., assembly GCA_964448375.1. Lineage (GTDB taxonomy): Bacteria > Verrucomicrobiota > Verrucomicrobiia > Verrucomicrobiales > Akkermansiaceae > Akkermansia. Next base: position 17,426 of record CAYVAI010000002.1, on the reverse strand, counting down.
ATAGGTGACAGAATTGTGACGTAAATTATTTTGCTTCTCGGATAATCGTTTGATCGTGTTTTCCATACTCACCCCCTTAACAGTATTGAATGCGTGTGCAAAGAACTCCCAACCAACCCGGGGATGCCGGGCAGGTTGGGAGGCGAGGGAAGGGAACCGCAGGTTATTCTGAAGCCTTTTTTGCTTCGAGAGTGGTTTCCAGCAAGGGTTTGTTATCGATGTCGTAAGCTCTGGCCTTGATGGTGCCGTTGTCGATATCGAGTCTGACGGCACTCTTGTTGCTGCCGACGAGGAGGGGGAAGTTGCGTGTGCCGGGCACGGCTTCGTGGAAGGCAAAGCGGTGTGTGTGACCGGATATCATGAGATCGACATTGGCTCCGTTTAGAATGCCGAGAAACTTTTCGCTGGCATCCTTCATCCCATGACTTTGACCGTCGGGCAGAGCCTTATTGTATTGCTCTACCTCCGATAGTGGGAAGTGGCTGAAGACGATACGGCAGGCGGCCTGCTTGTACTCTGGAGTTTCAACGACTTTGGCAAGCCACTTGGCCTGCCGAGAACGATAGGCATCGAAATCGACGAGACCGAAGTATTCGCGGTGGTCATTGGGTTTGTCTTCTCCCGTGTCGAGGAAGACGAAGAAGGTGTTGCCAATCTGCTGTGTGCCGTAGATTTCCCCATTGGTGCGCGGCGTGTAGGAGGGGAGCATTCGGGCGACGGGACCGCGTGTTTCATGGTTGCCACGGACGAAGATGAAGGGCTTGTTCTTCGCAAACATCTCGGTGCTGGCATCGATGTAGCTTTTGAAGGCCCAGTTTTTTTCATAGCTGTTACTGAGAATGTCGCCGACGTAGAAGATGGCATCGCAGCTGGCGTGATCACCGAGTTGGAGAAGGTTTTTCAGCTGATCCGTATGGTCGTGAACATCACTCATCGCAACGACGGAACAATGGTTTGCCTTTGGATCAAAGGTCTTGAAATCGTACCAAGGGGACGCGATCTCTTCCCCAAAGTTGACCCGGTAGGGCAGGAACTTGTCGATCTTTTTGGAATGGAGCCTGTACTGGTAGGCTGTGTTTGGCTTGAGGTCGGGGATGCGTATGGAATTGAGCGTATTGTCGGCTTCTTTGAGTCCGTCCCGGGATGTCCAATAGGCTTCACCCGTTGCCTGATCTCCGGCGTTTTGTTCGCGAACTTCGACCCATGAATACCCTTTGTCATTGGTGGTGAAGACGATGGTAACGCCATCGTTAGTAAGCTCCTGAAGGTAGGGGCCGTGGTTGAATGAGTAGGTATCTGCTGCACAAACGAAGGATGCTGCCGCAGTGAGACAGAAAATGGGGAAAAGAGAAATTTTCATGTGAAAGTTGCTACGAGGACAGGACTCAGTTTCTTTCAAAAAGATGAGGAACAATGGAAGAATTTGTCTGGACATAACGTATTTGACGCATATGAAGCTATCTTCACTTGCTTATCTTTCATTGATGCCTGTCTTGTTGTCTGCTAAGGCGGCCGAGCCGGGAGAATGGTTACCATTGTTTGGGGAAGAGAACAATCGCGCTACAGCTGTTCCATCTGCCGGTGGCTCACTGGTCGTGGAAGGACTGGTCAAAGCGAAATCTCCCAAGTTGGCTCATGTCCCATCTGCCCAAGCTAATCTTGAGGTGACCGCCGAATTGAAAGTGCCGGAAGCTCCGGCGCAATGGGCATCTGGTGCGATTGCCCTGATTGGCCCCAACGACCGCGATGTGTCCTACGGAATGGTGATTTTCAATGAAAATGGACGGATGAAGTCCGGCATATTCGGCGATAACATGGTGGAACGCTCTTTTAAAAAGGATGGGAGCATTCTGATGAAACTCCAGGTGAGCGATGGTGAGCAACGCTTCAAGGCCTGGGAGAAGGGGTCTCCTGAACCGGCTGCATGGGATGCTGTAGCCTCTGTCTATCTGCCGCAGATTGCATCCGTCGGCATGAGAACCTACGCCATGAAGGGGAGCTTCTCCAGAATGAATTGCACGGAGGGCAATGTCCAGCCTCCCCCTCGCGTCGTGCTTCAGGATGGGAAGGTCAGCGCCTCCATCGATGAACAAAGCGGGCAGTTGCGTGAGTTGACACTCAATGGAGAAAAGGTGGAGTTGTTCCGTGGTGACCTTGGAGGGCCTTCCGTCAAGCTGGTTCGGGCGAGCGGCGGAGAAAGCAAACCGATGATGAAGCTGAAGTCCAAATCCCCCGGGCTGGTTTCCTACAAAGGCAATGATGGCAACATGGAAGTTGACATGGACTACGCCATCAAGGATGGTGCCCTTGCTGTCAAAACGAAGGTCAGGAATACGGGGGATACGGATCTTGCTGCTGATACCTTGCAATTGAACCTGGGCATTGACACTTGCATGATCAGTTACCCTCAGTGGGATACACGCCATTTCCCCTCCTTCCTTCGCTGTGAAGCAACGCATTTCTGGGGTTACGCCATGGCTCCCAAGGGAAGCGTGATCGGCATATTCTCGCCGGATCCCGTCTCTTCCTGGCATTTGCGCTATAACAATGGCGGTCACCGTATCAATGGGATGGTACTCGATCTGATGGCGGCTCCTCCTCTGCCTTCGCGAGCTCCTCAGCAATCTTCCGTGTTGAAGCCTGGCGAGGAACGCAGTTGGGTGCTCTATCTGGTTGATGTGCCGACTCCTGCCGATGTGCCTGCTTTTGCTTCCCGCTTTACAGGAGCTGCTTTCGGCACTGCTGACAAGTACACGGGTGAACCCGGTGAGAATATCTCGATTACGTTGGCAGGCAAGGGGGCTTCCGTTGCCTGGGCTTCTGACTGCTCGGCTGATTCTCCCATCCGCATGGAGAAGGGTAAGGCTCTCGTGACTCTGCCGGATAAACCCGGTTTCTACCGCCTTCGTATCAAGAATGGTTCCGGCAAGGAATCAGAGATGACTCTGACGGTGCGCCAGCCTTGGTCCTGGTACATGGATGGTGCTCGCAAGTGGACGGCGAAGGCGAAACAGAAAGCTGGTTCCCATGTCGAGGGGTGGTATGGTTTCTTCCCGTCCTTCCGCTGGAGACAATTTGAACCAGACAAGGCGCTGGACGAGCAGTTGGATAAGGACTTCAATGAGTTGTTCCTCACGATGTACGACTATGAAACGATGCAACCAACGGGCCCGGCCTTGCCGCATCGCATCCAGAACCACGCCTGCGCAGCCTCTATCTATGCCCAACGTTATCTCGTTACAGGAGATATCAAGGATTTGGAACGTGCCGCCAGCCTTTGCGACTTTGTGATCAAAACCCAGAAGGAGGACGGCGCCTATCGCAGCGGTAGAACCCACTACACCAGCGTGATTTACATTGGTAAATCCATCATGGAAGTCATGGAGGTGGAACGCAAGTTGGCTGCTACCGACCCGGTGTGGAAGGAACGCTATGACCGCCAGTATGCCTCTGTGGAAAAGGCCATGGATGAACTGGTCCGCAACCTTGACAACATCGAGACGGAAGGCGAAATGACCTTCGAAGACGGCATGATCTCCTGCTCCTACACGCAGCTTGCCCAGTGGGCTCGTTCCTTTGCTACCCCGAAAACGAGAGACAAGTACGTCAAAGCCGCCGAAGCACTCGTTGCCAAGCACCGTTGCCTTGCTCAGCTTGTTCAGCCGGACAGCCGAATGAACAATGCCTCGCTTCGCTTCTGGGAATCCCAGTACGATGTGCTGTGGTGCCCGAATCTGATGGGCTCCCCGCACGGCTGGAGTGCCTGGCGTCTTTACGGTCTTTTTGACCTATATCGCCTGACGGGCAAGGTGGATTACCTCCGCCAGGCTATGAACGGTATTGGTTCATGTGCCAACCTGCTGGATCCTGTCAGCGGCGAGTTGCACTGGGCATTCATGGTTGATCCTCGCATTGCGACCTCCGTCTTTACGCCAGATCCCGAAAATCCCGGCAAGGGGAAATTCGTGCCCACGACCTTGGGTGAGCAAGCTATTCCGATGATTTCCCAGTGGTGGAAGGCTCCGTACGCAACGCCTGTATTTGGTTATGGCACTGGTCCGAATGCCAAGGGGGGCTCCTGTGACAACGATGTCCATGAAATCTTCAAGTGCGTTGGCGAACACGTCTTGCCGACTACATGGTTGTACGTCGGCAAGGATGGCACGCCGGAAATCTGGAATGGCAAGGTGGAGCGCAAGGGCGATACCTATCGCGTGATCCCGTCTGAAAAATACGTTTCCGAAGTTCATGTCAACACTGCTCTGCCGATCAAGCTGGAAGTAGCTTTCCCGGGTATTGATACTCCCGTATCTCAGGCCATTCGGCCCGGCATGCAATCCGTGATGAAGAAGTAAATCTTTTTCTTCAAGCCAACTGATCCCTCGGTTGCTTTTGCAATCGAGGGATCAGTTTTTTTTACGGACACAACAAAAAAGAGACGGGGTTACCGTCTCTTATAAAAGAATCTGAGAGTTGGATGCTTCCGTTCAGGTGAAGGAGTGTAGCTAAACCTTGAGGATTTCTTCTTCCTTGATAAATTCCTGTTCCAGCTTGAGGAGCTCTTCAATTTTTTCGATGGGCGGGATGTTTTTGCCGAGTTCCCAGCGGTAGAGCGTCATTCGGCCGATATTGAGTTTATCGACCAGGATTTGCTTGGTGACATGTACTTTGGCTGCGGCGGAGACGACGCGGCGAACAAGTACGGACGGCAACAGGAATTCTCCCTTGTCTGTAGCTACCAGATAATGAGTCATGATTATTGTAGATAGTGAGTAAGTTATTTGGAATTAGAACTGGATTTGCACCCAGCCGGGGTATTCGCCGCTCTCGTCTTTGAGGTTAGGGCGGGTACGGCTGGAATTGTAGCTGAGGTAGTGTTCCGTGCCTCCATTGGAGTATTGAGCGAGGAGGAATGAGGTACGATCTTTGTTGAGCCAGGCACGGAGGTGCTGCTTGCCGTTGGATTCGATCGTGACGGTATGACCCTGGGCGTTGGAGAGGGAGCCGGTGACGAGATTGTGCTTGGTGGAGCGGAAGTCGTTGGATCCATGTTCATTCCCGTCGTGGGACCAGGAGTGCTTCGGGCTTTCCCATTGACCGTGGTAGTCGAGCAGGGTTCCCGGAGAGAGTGCCGGGGCTGTTCCTTCGGGACGTCCAATGTGGTCGTCGGGGTAGCTTGTCCAAGTACCTATGCGCTTCCAGGTGAGTTGATCGTAACTGCGGGGGAGATCGAAGCCGACGCCGATCTGGCGGCTCTCGTAGGGCAGTTTCTTGAGGTTGATTGTGTAATCGACGCGGAATTTGCCGCTTCCGTTGACGGTATAGATGAATTCAACGGGGACTTCTCCGTATTTGCCAAAGACATGGACGATAGCGAGCCCGTCGCTTTTCTTCCAGTTGATCGAGTCCATCTTCCAGTTGCCGAGTGCGGGGGATGAGAAGATGGTGACTTGGTTCGGGTTGTCGATGGGGACAAAGTCCACGACCTGGTTTTCGCGAAGCATGGGAATGGCGTACATATTCATGCTTCCGTTGACGATGGGTTGCCCATTTTTCGTGATGCTTTCGGGCAGCCCTGTTGCTTCCGGGATGCGGATGGTGACATTGCCGGATTGGATGTCGAGCATGCCGTTCTGTTGCGTGATGGTGGCAGCGGTTTCGGACTTCATGGTGGGCATGGGGTAGCTGGCTGTGTAATGGCGCGGCAGTTTTTCCACGGTGACATCGAAGCCGCGCTTGTCCTTGAAGCGTAGTGTGAGTACGTCTCCCTTCATCTTGTGGGGGATGATGAGCGTGCCTTGTTCCATCGGGGCGACATTGACGCTGGCGGTGCCGGATTGGTCTCCGTCGCTCCATTCCACATCCAGGGTGTCCAGATTGCGCGTGTTGAAGCGGTTTTCCAGGGAGACGGCAGTTTGGTCTCCGATGGTCTGGAAGTGGCGGCTGGTGACGCGGACGGGAGAGTAGGCCATTTTCATGTGCCAGTACTCCGGCTTGAGGCGGCGGAATCCGTCAATGACTCCCCATTCTCCGCCACCCATGATGGGCTTTTCTCCCTTGGGGTAGTACATTTCATCGATGCCGCACCAAATGCCGAGCCCCATGATGGCAGGGGAGTCCTGCATTTTGTCCACGAAGTACTTGGCGTAATCGCCCCAAAGGTCTCGCAGGGCGGGATCCGTCATGTTTTCCGAGCTGTTGTAGCAATTGACGTGGAGGGCTTCGTCGAAGATGATCGGGCGAAAGTAGTTGTCATACTTCATCAATCCTTCCCAGCCGGGGTAGTGCTTGGTGCCGACGTCGAGATCGCGCTTGATGCCGAAGTACTCGGAATGGGAGAACTTGATGGGGATGTCCGGTGTGGTTTCCTTGGCGAGCTTGAGGCAGGGGACGTAGCGTGGCGACCAGTAGCTTTCGTTGGCAATGGACCACACGAGGATGCTGGGATGGTTGCGGTCGCGCATGAGCATGGACTTGAAGTCATAGAGGACGAGTTCAGCCCTGCGTCGGGAGTTGTCCGTGCGATCCCAGCAGACCGAGGCCTCATCTTCGAGGAAAATGCCGTAGCGATCGCAGAGTTCCACCAAATATTCGTCGGGTGAGTAGTGCGATGTGCGGATGTAATTGCAGTTCGCATCGCGGAACATCTGGACATCTTTTTTGAGGATCTCGCGATCCGGGATGGCGCGCCCGTAATAGGGGTGGATGTCGTGGTGGGCAACACCGTGGAGTTTGACAGGTTTGTTATTGACGAAGAGTGTGTTGTTGCGGATCTCGATTTTACGGAAGCCAATGTTGCGTGTGACGCTTTGCAAGGCTCCATCTGGGGATTTCAGCGTGAGTTCTGCAGAATAGAGGTAGGGGTGTTCGGCATGCCAGAGTTCCGGGAAATCGATGGCAATGCCGTCGATGACGAGTTTGCCGCCGCGAGTGATTTCCATGTCCTTGTGGGCAACGATCCCTTCCTCTGCCGGGAGTCCTTCAACGCCTTTTTTCTTCAGGACGAAGCTGGCCTGGAGTTTGTCACCAGGCTTGACCCCGGTGAGGTCGAATTCGACATCCAGAGTAGCCTTTTCCAAGTTATCGGAAAGAGTCGTTTTGTAGAAGAGGTCGGCGATGTGCGTCTGGGGCAGGGCGAAGAGTGTGACGCTGCGGAGGATGCCGCCAACCTGGTGTTTGGCGTAGTGCGAGATACGTGACGTTGCGGAGATTTCCGACTCGCTACGGACGAGCAGGGAGACAGTGTTATTCCCTGGTTTAAGCAACTCGGTAACGTCAAATTCAAAGGGAACCATGGACCCTATGTGCTTCCCGGCTTCCTTGCCATTGATGAAGACGCGACATTCGCTTTCGACGGCTCCGAAGCGAAGAATCGTGCGCTTGCCCTGCCAGTCGGCAGGCGGAGTGAAGTCCCGGAAGTAGCCGGCCCATTGGCCTTTTTCCACCCGGTATCCGGGCATGTACCATTCCGAGGGAACGAAGACGGAATCCCAGCCCGGAATACCCGTGAGACTTTCCTTCCTTTCAAAACCAGCCTCCGGTTTAGGGTTGAAGAGCCAGTTGCCATCGAGCGTCATCTGAGGGTTTTGTACGCCTTGAACGCTGGATGGAATCGGAGTGTGGCGAACGGTTACATTGCTGTTGATGGAATCGTATTCCTTCAGGACGGAATCAAAGGTTAACTCTTTGTCCTGCGAAGAGGCAAGTGGAACGGCCGCAAGCAGGAGCGCTGCCAATGGTGTACACAGTCGGAGCATGAGAATGAGAAATGGAGAAAAGATGGATAAAAAATTCAGGGCGCGAGCCTGTTAATAGAAATACGGGAGAATGGAATCATTCTTTCTAATTTTGTAGTGTGTGACAATGAAATGAAGAAAAACGCATTTTGATGGACAGAATCTGATGGAACCGCTATAGAGGAGGAAAGTAATTGCTTATTCCATGCAGGATTTTTTCAATTTTGAATATTTTAGCTCCTACGGGATCTACTCCTTTATTGCAGGCATCTCGACAATCGTGGCGGTGTTCCTGTCAATTATGATGGTGTTCGGTGTCGGCCATGGCGGCGACATGGATTTTGATGCCAGCGGTGGCGATGTACATGCTGATACCGACCTGCATGTATTTTCCTTGCGGTCGATCGTCGGCTTCTTCCTCGGCTTTGGCTGGGGGGGCATCATGGCGATGGATGCCGGTTTGGCGCGCTGGGGAACGATAGCTGTTGCCGTGGGCGTGGGTATCGTGATGTTTGGCATCATTTTTGCTCTGATGCGCCTCGTGTACGGGATGCGTTCCGACGGTACGCTGAAATACGAATCCCTGGTTGGCATGACGGGGAAGGTGTACGTGACTGTTCCTCCAGACAAAGCCACGGGAGGGCAGGTGCTTGTTTCCCATCCGAACCAGCTGTTGTATTTGCCCGCCATTCAGGAAGGTGGCACTCCGCTCCGTGCCGAGGCTCCCGTCAAAGTGATTGCCGTCAACGCAGGTGTGCTGACAGTAGCTCCTCTGTGAGCACATGTTCAACTGGTGCTCTTTTATTGTTCCTTCTCCACAAACCCAATAACCATATATTAAAATGAATATACTAGCCGAGATGCCTGCGATTATCCCTGTCGCAGCCTTGATCCTGTTCATTATCGTCGTGGCCTCCTGGCTGTTCAGTCGGTACAGGATGTGTCCGCCCGATAAGATTCTGATCGTATTCGGACGTGTTGGCTCCGGGCAGCCCGCTCGTTGTTACCATGGCGGTTCGACCTTCGTTCTGCCCGTGTTCCAGTCGTACAGCTATCTGGACTTGAACCCGATCAACATTGATGTTCCGCTTCAAGGCGCTCTTTCCTCGCAGAATATCCGCGTGGATGTGCCCTCATCATTCATCGTGGGTATTTCCACCCTGCCGGATATCATGCAGAATGCCGCATCCCGCTTGCTGGGGCGTTCCCGCGAAGAAATCCGTAGCCTGGCTACGGAAATCATCATGGGACAGATGCGTGTTGTGATCGCTTCCATGACGATTGAAGAAATCAACTCCGACCGTGAAAAGCTCATCAAGGGTATTACGGAAGGCGTCGATGTGGAATTGCACAAGGTCGGTCTCCACCTGATCAACGCCAACATTACGGATATTCAGGATGCCTCCGGGTACATCAATGCCCTGGGTCAGGAAGCCGCTGCCCGTGCAATCAATGACGCCATGATCAAAGTGGCTGATGAAACCCGCCGTGGTGAAATCGGCAAGGCTGAAGCTGAAAAGGAACAGAGTGTCAATGTGGCCTCGGCTCGTGCTCAGGCCATCGAAGGCCAGAACGAAGCTGCCATCAAAATCGCAGAATCCCAGGCTCGCTTGAAAGTCAAACAGGCGGAAGCCAAGAAGCAATCAGAAGTAGCTGAAAAGGTGCAGGAAGCCAAGACGCTGGAAGAAGCCTACCTTGCTGAAAAGGATGCTGAATTGAAGCGTGCTGAACGTGAACGCGCTACTCAGGAAGCCAACATTTTGGTGACGGCTCAGATCCAGAAGCGCGAACGCGAAGTGCAAGCTGAAGCGACGGCTGCCGTTCTCAAGTTGGAACAACAGGGTAAGGCTGATGCTCTTATCATTGAAAAGCAGGCAGAAGCCGAGGCTATCAGAAGACTTGCCGAAGGCGAATCCCAGGCGACTCTCCTGAAGAAGAAGGCAGAAGGTGAAGGTATCGAAATGGTCGGTAAGGGTGAAGCTGCAGCTGTGGAAGCAGTGCTCGCCGGTAAGGCTCACGGCTTCCTGCAGATCGTGCAGGCCGCCGGTTCCGCACATGCCGCCTCCAACCTGCTGGTGACGGAACAGCTTACCAAGATCGTTGAATACCAGACGAATGCCGTGTCCAAACTCAAGTTCGACAAGGTTGTCGTCATGGGCAACAGCAAGGAAGCATCCGTCGGAGGCTTCGTCCAAAACCTCATCAAGGATACGCTGCCTCTGCATGAACTGGGCAAGAGCGTTGGCCTGGAGCTGCCGGGATTCCTCGGCAAACCCGTGGATGCCTCTGCGCCGGCTACTCCGGTTGTGGCTCCTGCTCCGGTCGAAATCCCTCAGGATTGAGGTGAATAACTCATTCTAGTGAAACCATGAACCAGCGGAAAATGATTTCCGCTGGTTCATGCTATATTCGGCAAAAGCATTGAGAAACGATGACGATTGACAGTATTATTTTTATCATATTTTTCTGTGTTTGCGCGGTATTGTTCGGCGTGGGCTTATGGATATTGTGGAAGTGTTCCCTATGGCCCAAGTGGAGTATGTGCCGGAGAGCAAGATCATGGCCTCAAACGGAAATTCATGTAAAAAAGGCCAAAGTCAGTACACTCCATTTCCAGAATATAGTAAGCCATAGAGTAGATGTGCTTTACCAGTATAAGGTGAACGGACAAGAGTACGAGAGCAGTTGTATCAATCCGTTTTATGATGAGATTGGGGACGCTGATGGCTCCCGAGAATTCAGAGATGCCTTGCTTCGGGAAACGCCGATTTACTGCCGATACAACCCTCTGGATCACAAACAAAGCCTGTTGATTGCCAAAGTGAGATTTTATTGGCTGGCGAAAGCTATCTCGGGGGTGGCATTTCTGATTGTTTCTTTGATTCTGATGCTGTGTGTCAGCGTTTTTTGTGGTGTTGTCGGGACTCCTTTTGTGGATATGATCAAATTGGTTCCATGAGATGAATAAGAAAACGTCAAACCGTGTTTTGTTGCTGGTTGGCGGCTTTTTTGCTGCCATCGGTACCTTTTTGTTACTGAAAGCGGGGAATGAAATTATGGTGACTTGCCAGGCGCAGGATTGGGAGTCTGTCCCGGCAACACTCGAATCAGTCGTCAAGGATAAGCATACTTCACATGGCAAGAGGGGGACTTCGACGAGTTATTGTGTCAAACCCGTGTATTCCTACACCTATGGCGGGAAAACCTATCAGGGAAAGGAGATTCATCCTGCCTATGCTGGCAGTAATTCCAATACCCAGCACTCTTTGTTCAATAAATTGAATAAGGCTCGGCAGGCTCATCAAAAAGTTTTTGTGTGGGTGAACCCGGAAGATCCGGAAGAGGCTTATCTGGCAAACGGACTTGATTGGGGGAGTTTTTTGTTAATTTCTTTTTCATTTACTTTTATGGCAATTGGGTACGGATTACTCATTTTTTTCTGGCGGCAGCTATCTGGATGGCATATAAATTCTTTAAATTATTTGGAACACCGGATGACTTTACCCAAATGTTAACGTGGAAACATTGGGGTGAGATGATGATATAATTAATGGAAATACGATGATGATCTATTTATTCTGTGGAGCCTGTTGCTTCTTTTTTTGTTTCAGCCTGGTGATGACTCTCAAAAGTGGTCTGATCTCTCGCTATCTGATGTGCAGACGGGCTCGGAAATGGCCTCAGGCGGAAATCAAGGTGAAAGAAGCTACGGTTGAAAACATCGTTTACAATAATCAGACTTTCGACAAGGTTGCGGCCTTGTACTCCTACAAGGTAGATCAGACTTTCGACAAGGTCGCGGCCTTGTACTCCTACAAGGTAGGCGGACGGGAGTATGAAAGCTCGTGTATCAATCCGTTTTACGATGTAACCGGAGAGATTGTAGCAGGCTCCATCTTCCAGAATACCTTGTTGAGTGAACCTCTTCTCTATTGCCGTTACAATCCCCGGAATCCTGAACAGAGCCTCTTGATTACCAAAGTAAAACTACGTTGGCTGGGGAAAAGTATGCTCGGAATCGTATTTATGATTTTTGCGCTGATCCTTTTCGTGATCGGAGCTTTGTTCGGCGGGTTCATTGGAACGCCTGTTGCGGAAATGATTCAATTTGCTCAGTGATATGAAGACGAAAACAATACCAACTTGGTGTGTATTTTTGATAGCTGCCGGATTTGGCATCGCCGGCTTACTCGTGTTCCTGAATGGAATGGATCAAATTTTCTTGTCGCTCAAGGCTGGGTCATGGTCTTCCGTTCCGGCTCTTGTCGAGAATGTGAGCAAGGATTATACTTTCGTGGGAGGTAGAACCCCTGGCCGCACTTTGACTATCAACCCCGTGTATTCCTACGAGTACGAGGGGAAATCCTACCTTGGAACAAAAATTCATCCATCTTATCTGGGCAGCAATGCTTACAAAATCCAGAATGCTTTGTTCAATAAGTTGAATCAGGCAAAACAAACTCGGAAAAAGATTCTCGCGCGAGTCAATCCGGATGATCCACAGGAGGCATATCTGGCTACAAAATTCGATATAACCGATTTGGCCCTACCCATTTTTTCCCTGCCATTTATGGCATGTGGATTCGTGCTGTTCATGGCTGCATGGGGTTCACGGAAAGGTCGCAAGAGAATGATTGCCGATTATCTGGAACGCCGGATGACTTTGCCGGGGAGTTGAGAGACGAGGGTTGAAGGGTAGTTTTAAATGCGTGACTGACTGTTTGTTGTGTGTATCATGACGCTCTTGTTGCGTCCTGAGGTCAGTGTCTGTTTTGTCACTCAAAAGTTGTCGCAGATTGGCCGGGAACAGAGGATACGTAGTGCGCCGGCAGGCTTTGTCCTCCGGCACAACCCCTACAGACACTATGTTAAAAAATCTGTTCATCATGCTGTTCTCCGTTGCCGCCGTTTCCGTCTCCCAAGCGGAAATGAACCTCAATGGCGCCGGCGCTTCCTTCCCGGCTCCCGTATACCAGGCTTGGACATTTGACTATTCCTCCAAAAACACGGATGTCAAAATCAACTACCAAAGCCTTGGGTCCGGTGCTGGAATCAACCAGATCAAAGCTGGTACGGTCGATTTCGCCGGGACGGACAATCCTCTTACCCTCGAAGAGCAGAACGAAGCTGCACTGATTCAGTTTCCGACGCTTACAGGCGGTGTTGTCGTGATCGTCAACATCCCTGGCATCGAATCCGGTGCCTTGAAGCTCGACCAGCCGACCCTTGCCAACATCTACCTTGGCAAAATTACCCGTTGGGATGACGATGCTGTCAAGGCTCTCAACCCCGGATTGAATCTGCCCGATCTGAAGATCACGGTGGTGCGCCGTTCCGACTCCAGCGGTACGACCTTCATCTTCACCGATTACCTGAGCAAGATTTCCGCCGAGTGGAAAGAACAGGTTGGTGCCGGCCCTTCCGTCAAATGGCCTGTCGGGCTTGGTGGACAGAAGAACCCCGGTGTTTGCAACAACGTGGCCAAGATCAAAGGCAGCATCGGCTATACGGAATACACCTATGCGGTGGAGTCCAAGCTGAACTGTGCGATGCTCAAGAATCGCGATGGTTCTTTCGTTGCCCCCAATCTGGAAAGCTTCACAGCTTCTGCCTCCAATGCGGACTGGAAGAATGCCCCCGGCTTTTACATGGCTTTGACGGACACCCCCGGTGCCAAATCCTGGCCGATCACGGGTGTGACCTACATCCTTCTTCGCAAGGATCTTGCCGCCGATAAAAAGGCTGCTCTTACCCGTTATTTCAACTGGTGCTTCACGGATGGCTCCTCCAAAGCAACGCAGTTGAACTACGTGCCGCTGCCCGAAAGCGTGGTTGAGCTGATCAATGCCGGCCCCTTGAAGTAAGGCTTCACGAGCATTTATTCCGGAGGAACACACCATGTTCAAAACGGATCAACTCTTCAAAACCGTTTGTCTGGTCTGCGCTTCCTTCATCGGATTGTTGATGCTCAGCATATTTATTCAGCTGAGCATCAACTCCGGGGAGGCCTGGAGCCGATTTGGCATAGGCTTCCTCTGGTCTGATGCCTGGGATCCGGTGACCCAGGAATACGGAGCTCTGCCCAATATTCTGGGCACTCTGCTGACGACGGCGATTGCTTTGCTGTTGGCACTGCCGTTGTCCTTTGTTGCGGCCATGTACGTGGTGGACTCTCCTCCATGGGTCAACCGTACGCTGAGCCAGGCGATGGATCTTCTCGCAGCCATCCCAAGCGTGATCTACGGGATGTGGGGCTTGTTTGTACTGGCTCCGTTGATGCAGGAATACGTTCAACCCTTCCTTGCCGAAACCTTGCATCTGGCAGAGGTGCCAGTGATTGGTGCTATCCTTGGCAGGGATTACAATGGCTTCGGTTTCCTGACGGCGGGACTGATTCTGGCTCTGATGATTTTACCTTACATGAGCGCGATCATGCGCGATGTATTCAAGATGACACCACCGATGCTGCGCGAATCCGCATACGGAATTGGCTGTACCAAGCTGGAAGCAGCTCGCGACGTCATTGTCAAATACGGTATCCGAGGGATTCTTGGCGGTATCTTTATTGGTCTTGGGCGCGCACTGGGTGAGACAATGGCCGTCTTGTTCGTCATCGGCAACATGATGGATATGCCACACGGTATTTTCTCCAGCGGTACGACGATTGCCGCAACTCTTGCCAATAACTTTGCTGAAGCGGATGGCTTGCAGAGAAGCACTTTATTTGCCTTGGGGCTGATCTTGCTGACGATGTCGTTCGGCATTCAGATCTTTGCTCAATACTACCTGTTCGCCACTGGAGCTAAACGAGGAGAGGAACGTTAATGATGAATAATTCTCAATCACCTGGAATGATGAAAGAGCGCCCGATGGGCTTCCGTAAGCTGTCAGATTATCTGCTGCGTCTCTTTTCCCTCTTTTCGATTGCCGTGGCGATTGGTGGGATGGCGTGGATACTCGGCACAGTCATTTACCAAGGCATCGAAGTTATCGACTGGGGCTTTCTAACCAATCCGTCGAAGCCCTATGGCAGTTCCAACTCCGGTATTGCCAACGCCTTGCTCGGGACGTTGTATGTGACAATTGGAGCTGTCGTACTGGCTGTACCTCCGGCGATTGCAGCTGGTATCTACTTGTCGGAATTCGGCAAATACGGGAAGTTTCCCAAGCTGATTCGCTTCAGTGCGAACGTCATGATGGGGATTCCGTCCATTATCGTCGGTTTGTTCGTGTACGGCTTAATCGTGGTACCGACGGGGCATTTCTCCGGTTTTTCTGGCTCCATAGCACTGGCAATCATCATGTTCCCCGTGGTGATGCGCACGACGGAAGACATGATGGCGATGGTGCCCAACACCCTGCGGGAATCCGCGCTGGCCCTCGGCATGACGCGGACGCGAACAACGCTGTGTCTCGTGACCCGTGCCTCGAAAAACGGCCTGGTGACAGGCGTTCTGCTATCGCTGGCCCGCGTCAGTGGTGAAACGGCTCCGCTTCTTTTCACGGCCATGTTCGCCGATGCCTGGCCCACGGATTTCTTCTCGCAACCAACGGCCAACATGCCCGTCCTGATTACGGAATACTCGATGAACTCCCCCTTCGAATCCATGCAGGCTGCCGGTTGGGGGGCTGCGCTGATCATTGCGGCGGCCATTCTGATTATCAATATTTCAACACGTCTCATCTTCAATGACAAACAGCATAAAAACTAAGATTTCGACGCGCAATCTGAACTTTTACTACGGTTCCAACCAGGCTTTGTTCGATAACAATCTGGACATCGCCGAGAACCGGATTACCGCCGTTATCGGGCCTTCCGGCTGCGGCAAATCCACTCACCTGCGCATCTACAACCGTATTTTCGAACTCTATCGCGACCAGCGCACCGAAGGCGAGGTTCTGTTTGACGGCAAAAACATTCTCGACAGCGATGTGGATGTCCTCGAACTACGCCGGAAAGTCGGCATGATTTTCCAGAAGCCCACACCATTCCCGATGTCGATCTTCGACAATGTCGCCTATCCCCTCAAATTGCACTACAAACTGAGTAAATCCGAGGTTTCCGACCGCGTGGAAGAAGCTCTCAAAGGCGCGTCCATCTGGGATGAAGTCAAAGATAAGCTCAAGAAGAGCGGGCTTGCCCTCTCCGGAGGTCAGCAGCAACGCCTGTGTATTGCCCGTGCCATCGCCGCCGCCCCCGAAGTGCTGCTGATGGATGAACCCACCAGCGCCATCGACCCTGTAGCAACGCTGAAGATCGAGGAGTTACTTCTGGAGCTCAAGGAACGTTTCACCATCGTCATTGTAACCCACAACATGCAGCAGGCCGCTCGCGTCAGCGACTACACAGCCTTTTTCTATAAAGGACAAATCATTGAGGTGAACGACACCAACATCATGTTCACCAACCCGAAGAACAAACAGACTGAGGAATACATTACGGGGCGTTTCGGTTAAAGACTTACTTCCTAATCATTATGAAAGAACATTTTACACAGGAAATCAACAACCTCAAGGATATGGTGGCGCAGTTGACCACCGAAGCGGAAGAGGCTCTGAAAAGTGCCGTTCACGCCGTGGCTGCGCTGGACTGCGACTCTGCTCGTGTCGTGATTGAAGGCGACTATGCCATCGATTGCCTTGAAATTAAAATCGAGGAAGAGTGCCTCAAAATTCTGGCACTCTACCAGCCCGTTGCCACTGACTTACGCACCGTCATCACCTTGCTGAAGGTGAACAATGAAATTGAGCGTGTTGGCGACTTCGCTGTCAACATTGCCCGCCGCGTCCTCCACATGGCAAGCCTGGATGAGGATGTGGAAGATAAATTCGACTTTAGTGCCATGGCTGAAAATGCCCGTGGCATGCTTCGCAACGCTTTGATGTCGATGAATAACAACGACACCCTCCTTGCCTTCGAAACGATTCGCAAGGATACCATCGTTGATGAATTCAACCGCGAGAATATTCGTAAAGCCGAGGAAATGATCGCCCGCCACCCCAACCAAGGGGGCTACTACCTTGACTGTGTTAGTATTTCCCGCGTTCTCGAACGCGTCGCCGACATTGCCACCAACATCTGCGAAGACGTCATCTATCTGGAAACAGGCAAAATTGTCCGGCACTCCCACGATCTCTAACCATGGGATAGTGGCCTTGCCTAGCCCATAGGAACTATATTCCCGGTGCAATGCGGTCTCCAAATTGCACCGGGAGTACTATTTCCACGCTATCATTTGTGTGGGATATAATACGATTCTTTAGTGCCTCCGTTCCCCTTGGTTATGATGATCAACAATATTCTGTGACCATTGCAAATAGGAAAGGCTCCGTGATGCGTTCAAGACCGGGGTGGATACCGGCGTATCAGGAGCCCTTACAGACAAAATGATGAATATGTATCACAGAGTCAAGGGCACTGAAGAGAAATATGATCAGAATGCTATGCTTCAGCGCAACAGGTCGAGCAGACAGTTGCTAAGGAAGTTTTTGGCGAATCTCCAAATTATTTTTTTGTTACTGGGTGCCAAGACCATTTGCCACATTGTCGGCAGGGACCGAAAAGGTACTTTTTGCCGGAAGCCTTATGTCTGATGGCGTAACGTCCCAATGGATCTTCAAGCCCACATTTTTTAAGCTCTTCGTTAAAATCGGTGGGATGAAACCACCACGACATTCTTGCAAGCAATC
>CAYVAI010000001.1:231785-243838 GCA_964448375.1 uncultured Akkermansia sp. | reverse complement strand
TTTCTTCTTGCTACTCTTTTTATGTTTATTCGGCAAGAAGATTAACTATACAACTGGCCGATCTTATCTCCTCCTTGAATCCTAAACATCACCATCAACTGCCACGACTTACGTCAATTTACAGAAAAAGTTTGCTTATCCCGGAAAAGATATTTACGTCACACTTACAAAGAATATATTACCATACACCCTAAATCATTCAATCATGAGACATTTTATTTTTTGAGAAACATTTGTCACTCGCTTCAATAATATCCGAACTTTGATTTATGATTTTTTAATGCGTAGTGACAATTTTTTATGATTTGAGAATCATAAATTTATGCAGCATGCTTTATATTTCCGAAGTGCAAAAATTTCATGACCCCCTAAAAAATATAAGAATACTTGTGTCTTTAATATATACAGACACAAGTATTCCGTTGATGCGATTATATTTAATGCATAGGCGCGGGAGCTGGGAAAATTTCAACCCTTGTTCCTACACTTTGCAGTTTATTTGTTAGATCAAACGAGAAAAACAAAACAATGTGTTCTTGCCCATGATTTTTCTTTGAGTTAAGAACCTGTTTCTCATTGCACCCCATATATAAATACATATATTCATAGCGATCATCACCAGAATCATTAATAGATGGGTTACTTCCAATTAGATCCATAACCTCCTTGTTTGTCGTTTCACGCAATGGCAGTTTTATGGCTGCAGAAAGAGCAGCCTGCCATCTTTCTTTATCCCGTATAAATGATTTCCCATCATTAAAATACGGAGAAACTATTTCACTTTTCCCATTGTTTTCCTTTCCATTTTTATACATAATCAATACACCTATCGACATAATAGAAAAAAATACCGCCACAATGATTTTATATTTTATTTTCATAATCTACCTTCGAATTTTTTCCATACTGGAGATGTCATATATTTTGAAACTTTGTCCCAATAAAATATTGGAGACCCATCAGCATAAGTGCCAGTTTGAATATAGTCATAATATAATCTCAGAATTCTATTAAAAGAACTCGTCCCGATTGTCCTGTCCGTTCCGTATGAAATTGCTCCTTTTCTCAAAATTTGTTCGGCAAACGGCCTTGCAATTTCTTGAGAAGAGCATCCGGAAAAACGAGCTTGAGCTTTTCGAGTAAACCAACAACGAATTGGACCTTTCTTTTGTCTTGCTCGTTCAAATGTGGCACTATGACTTCTATTCAGTAAATCCTGTACAGAATATTGATTCCATGTCATACGGTTGCCAAATTGACTGTATCCACCATATCCACCATGTCCTGCTGAAACAAAATTCAAAACAGGATCTTGCCCTTCTTTGGAAATTGTTTTTAATAAGAAGGGAACTGTGATAGGATTTACATATTCAGCAGAGGGAAATATCCCAGCATAATCTGGTATTAGATCATAACTTAATATGTACTGAATATCTTTCCCTTCTCGTGAGGCTACAAGATTAGAGGCATCATATACATCTCCTGGTTCAATATTGTTAGGATAGCCATGATTCGGTGTCTCGCCTACTGGCCATAAACACTGCCAATCTTCTTCGCTTGCACCATATTTCGATACTAGATGCTTTAATGTATCGCCTTTGCCTGCGCACCAATGATTCCCTCGCCCTTCGCCTTTCATTCGCGTCCATAAACCAATATGGTCAACTCTATTGAATGGCCTATTGGCAATAGCTATGTATAGGTTCCAGTGATCTTGTTCACCTATGGGATCCCTATTAATCCAATGCCCATCGTTCGGGTTAAGGTAACGGTAGTTGTAGTAATAGAGGGCCAAGGGGCTGTCATCATATTCGGAGGAAAAACAGAAGGCGTTGGCTGTGTGTTTGTCGGCTTCCTCGATCAGTTTTTCGCCGTAGGGGGAATAGGCATAGCGAGCACGGCACGTTCCGGCATCATCGTAGAGAGCCGTGATGTTTTTCACCGTGTCGCAGGCGGCATAGAGCATCGTGGCATCCGTCGCGTCTTTCATCGCGAGGAGGCGCGTTGCCGTCGGCTGGGTCGGATCCCAATAACAGGATTTCGAGAGCACGAAACAATCCCCGGATTGTCCCTCTGCATCCAACTTATATGCGGCGATTTGCACGTGTCCTTTATAGATGAAATGTTCGTGCGATGTCAATGTGTTTCCATGGTATTTCAAACAATCCGTGCGCTTTCCCATAAAGTCATAGTGACAAACAACAGAATAGCCAGCATCCCTGTCACTAGTCTCAAACTTGTATTCCAGTATGGAGTCTGAGCCCATGTACAATAGTCACTCCAGACTGATCGATCGATAAATCAAAACTCTCTCCCTATCTTGACAAAACCCAAAATATTACATATTCTTCGATAAGGTATGAGAGAATCATTCGGTAAAATTATTTCTCTTTTTGTTCTGGGTGTAATTGTAGTTATGCTGAGCATCAGCTATCTGTTTGTCATAAAAAGAGGACCTGAAAGCCGAATTGATACAAGAAAAGTGAATTTGGAATCTCGTTTTTCCTGCAACCTCTTGAGCAAGCAATGGCGTCATGTGACAAATGGCTGTTCTCCACTGCATGTGACCATCATTACATATAAGAATGAAGATAAACATACCGGAAAACAAAAGTGCTTCGCCTATTTGGAAGAGGGAACTCCTTATTCTCGTTGCCGTGAGTTATTTGAAACGCCCTGGATCACTTGTTCCAGAATGCATCTTGAGCAAGAAAATGATGCTACTATCAAGATCATGGTTGATGGTAAATTATATGTTCATGTAGATCCGATGATCTTCTATCCTGCTTATACATGGTCCTATTTGTGCTACCGGGTTAAACCATAATCTGACTATGTTTTATAAATTATTCTTATACCTCGAACTATTTCTAATTGCTTTTCTGCTTACCAGCATCATCGCAGCACGCGGCCCTGTATTTTGGGATGACGACAAGGAAGCCATTTCTCTTCCTTGTATGGAGATTCATATTGATAATATCATCCCATTACAAGGACATGATATAATAGAAGACTATTATTCGATCATAATATCTCAAGGGAAAAATTTTTACACACCCTTACATCCGAATTATAAAGAATACACCGTCCCATCCATTGATTACTCCTGCATCGTCCGACGTGATGATGAAAATAATTTACTCTACCGTGCCTATACATTTCCTGTTTCACTCGAAAACAAAAACAAGGAAATGAATTTTTCAATCAATGATACATGGTTCATTATCATGCAAGGAAATAAGGAATACCTGAAAATCCGCAGAAAAAATGCACGTAAATATATATGGGAACAATTTGATAACGAATGGATGCGATTCCAGAAAGAATAACAATTTATATTAAGGCTCATGACTAGTTGAGCGGAGAATTTCGTAGGTTTGTTAAAATGAGTTCATACAGATTATCTGCTCGATGATTAAACCGGAACTCACATTCTTTTACATGGAGGAATATATTAGCCTTACTACTTAAACCTCGAAACTTGCTTAGACGAGTTTTAAGTACAGACCAGAATCCCTCAATGCCGTTAACATGAACTGCTCCACGAACGAACTCATTGTTTCCATGAAGGACTTTGAAATGGCACTTAAATCCATCCGTCATCAATGAATCATAGACTCGAAAGCCATCAGTATAGATCGTTGAATTATGGTCAATTCTATCTTCAATTATGCTCATAAGCGTTTTTCTTTTAACGTTATCTACAATTCTGACATAAACATGACGAGATGCTCGCTCATAGATTCCGAAAAGGATTGTTTTCCCTTTGGCGCCTCTTCCTCGTTTGCCTCGTACTCTTCTCGCACCCAGGTAACATTCATCCAATTCAAAGATCCCATTACGGCAAGTATTTTCCTGATCTCAACGTTTTTCCAAACGTGTACGTAACAGCTTAAGGATTCTATTGACTGTATTGTGCTTTAGACCTGTAAGAGCCGTAATTTTAGTTGCTTCCATATCGATAGTAAACATGCAAATGAGACGTCTGAATTGATACTCTGAAATCCGTGAACGGAAAATATATTTATTATGCACTCATCAAGAATACGTTACAACACTCTTGAAGTCACTCAGCTAGTCATGAGCCTATATTAAATATACATCCTTGATCCATGGACGATCATTCTCTCAATTATTTACAACATCGCTTACTTTCTGTCATTATCAGCGATTCAAACCTGTAATAACCTTAATTATTAGATACTTCCACGCCAATAGTAACCATGCGAGCACAACGCATAAATTGATGTATTTAAATCTGTAAACGGAAAATATATTTATCCCACACCAATAAATAATATATTACCATACGCCCTAAACCATTCAAACAATCATGAGCTAAATTTATTATAAATCAGCTATTGGAATTTTATCAACCCATTGAGAAGTTATTGCGGAAATTATTTTCCCATCCGTATCGGAAAGCGGCTCCAATCCATCTTTCACAACGATTTTGACAGGAATAGTTTCTCTCGTTGCGGTAACAAATATTTTTAGATGAGGATTTTTCTCAGATAAAGATCTACTGAGTTCTTCCAAATATCTTGTATTGACATAATTCCAATCCATATCAGGAAAAGAAATGTAACCCATATCATAGACATACGCAATTTTGTATGAGGAGCATATGATTTTATTCACGCAAAATATCAATATAACATTTACAAATATAACTATTGCGCAGAATTTGATGAAATTTTTCATATGGTTCGATAATTACTTGTTTTTACATCTTGCATTCTTTCGATGTATTTCATTGATCCACTGAATAACCATTTGGGATATAAAATTTTTATCAGCATCGGATATTTTTGTATCTGTATCTCGTATGATTACAATTGAAGGATATCCATGTTTAATAGGCAAGGCAACAAAAACTTTAAAATTATGAATTTTATCATTCAAAACTTCATTTATCTTTTGAAAGTCATCAGTTCCGACTATATCAAAATTGATCGGAGCACATGACTTAGATATAGATGAATCATCAAATTCATCATATATATTACATACAACCGTATTGTTATAAATTAATATACAGATGCAAAAATTAATTACTATTAATAATAATGAAAATAAAATGTATTTTTTCACTTGTTTAATTCTTTTTTCAGAAGAACCGTTCGTCCAATACTAATTGACGATATACTATTGCACTGTAGCATATCACCAATTAATATTGGACATTAAATAATATTTATTATATATCTACTAGTATAATTTATTCTAATGGATTTTCAGGAAAATCCATTGTTTCCTTCGGTTGATTTTTGCCATTCATTCATTTTATGATGAACTTTCGTACTCAGCTGTTGTATATTGAGATCCGAAATAAATCAATTTTCCCTCATCGATCCCAAAAGTATGCCATCCGTACCATTCTTTTCTTAAATATGAGATAAAAATCAATTGAAATTCTTTTTTATTTTTGATTGTATATTTTTTCTCATCCATAGAATTCTTCGGCAACAAATTACTTGGAATATTATTAAAATTTTCTTGCATAGAATAATCAGCAAATGTCAATTCACATTTTATAAGTGAATTTCTAACATAAATAAACCACTTCTTATTCTGCTTATTAAAAATCAATTTTAAACATTTCTTTCCAGAATTTTTTTGATAATAAATATTCCATTCTTTGAAATTTTCATTCTTTGAAATTTTAATATTCTGATCACACTGAACAGGTTCATTAGGCGAATCGTAAAATATACCATCAGACATTTTTATATATCTTACTCCTTCAAGCCATAAAGGATCTATTGCCGGTATTATATCGATTGCTTGACTATTTTCCAACCGTCTATACATCATTGATTTCTCATCATCCATATTTTTAGTAGAGTTATGAAAATCTCCAGATTCAATAGAATTTTTCAATTCTTCATATGATATTTCATCTTCTCCAGAACCGGCATCACATAATTTCATATCTTCAAAGCCATATGATATATTCCCAAGAATGCCAATAGCAAAAATACTTATATATGATGCCAGATGAAATATTTTTGACGTTTTATAGAAACAATTTCTACAAATTCTATTCATTTCTTTTTCCCATTTTTCAAAATAGAAATTATGCATCTCAGCACCTATCCCCATTAAATCATTTTCCCCATCAACATATCTGCCTTTAATATCTTTACCTTTATAAACGTATGGCGCACTAATTGACAGGCCACCAATATATACTTTAGTATTATAATCTACAATACCTTCTCCCGGATGCGTTAGACCTAGACTATGACCAAATTCATGTGCAGGAACAGCACCTCGAGGGTAAAACCGGTCATTTGTAACATTGTCGTCAACTAATTTCATGACACCGTCATCATTAGGTAAATATCTATTCCCATATTGATTCATGGCATGGGCTCTACTTACTTTATTTAAACTGCTATATTTTGATATATAAATAAACAAATCATAATCACCCCCAACTGCTTTTTTAATTTTTAACTTCGGCATAACACCGTAGCAGCAAGGACATTTTTCTTCGTTTAAAATATGAGGAATAATTTTATACGGATCAACCGTATAAACTTGATTCCAAATTTCATGTATATATTTTATTGCTTGTGATGCTATATTTGTAGCTTCAGGTATGGATATATCTGAATTTGGGTCTTTTTGAACTATTGTTCTTATATTCATCGTTAGTTGACATTTACTCCTATCGAATTCAAATGATGGTTTTAGACCTAGATAATCCATTGAAAAAAACATGTTGTTGAAATAATACAAATTAATTCCACCTTGCTCTGCTATGGGATCCCTATTAATCCAACGACCATCGTTCGGGTTGAGGTAACGGTAGTTGTAGTAATAGAGGCCCAAGGGGCTGTCATCATATTCGGAGGAGAAACAGAAGGCGTTGGCTGTGTGTTTGTCGCCTTCCTCGGTCAGTTTTTCGCCGTAGGGAGAATAGGCGTAGCGAGCACGGCACGTTTCGGCATCATCGTAGAGGGCCGTGATGTTTTTCACCGTGTCGCAGGCGGCGTAGAGCATCGTGGCATCCGTCGCGTCTTTCATCGCGAGGATACGCGTTGCCGTCGGCTGGGTCGGATCCCAATAACAGGATTTCGTGAGCACGAAACAATCCCCGGATTGTCCCTCTGCATCCAGCTTATACGCGGCGATTTGCACGTATCCTTTATAGATGAAATGCTCGCGCGATGTCAATGTGTTTCCATGGTATTCCAAACGATCTGTTCGCCTTCCCATAAAGTCATAGGAACAGACAACGGAATGACCATCGCTGACAAACTGTTCCGGGCGATTCTGCATGTTGTAGAGGACATCCCAAACACCGGTGCGCGTCTGAATACGCGTCTGGTTACCGTGAACATCAAATTCGGGCGTGAACACGTTTCCTGCATTCTGCTGTTCAATGCAGGCATACTGGTTGAGCCTAGTGCTGGTGTAGCTCCGGCTTGCAGCCAGTTCGCGGGATTGGACGCGGTTGCCGATGTTGTCGTAGGTGTAGGTGTAATCCTCCTTTCCATCATACGCAGCGGCAATCAACTCACTTCGGGGATTGTAATTCGGGACGATTCTTCGTTCCTCACGCCCTCCGGCATGATCCGTCAGCAGGCTCGGCCTTCCGAGCGCATCGTAACCGTACCTGTGGGCGAGGGCTTCCTGGCCCGAGGCATCCTTGTACACAAGGGCCGAAATGACATTCCTGCCATCCTCGTACAGGAGTTCCTTCCTCATGCCGTTGGGCCAGTCCATGCCCGTCAGCAATCCGCCTTCACCGTAGTGCCAGGTGAATACTTTCCCTTCCTCCGGCGATGCGGTTTGCAGACGACCGAAGCTGTCGTAGGTCAGATCCGTGTCCTGGACGTTTGCTCCATCGACGCTCAATGTATAGCCGGCATCCCTGCCATAGGCATCGAACTTGTATTCCAGAATGGAGTGGACGCTTCCCGCGAACTCTTCGCGCACGAGATCCCCCACATGATTGTAGGAATAAGTACGGGTGCCCGTACCATCCGTGATACTTGCGAGACGCCCCAGGACATCGTAGCAATGGCCTATCGGGGTCGATTGGTCGCTGAAGGATGTTTCCGCCAGTTCCCACGTTTCCGCCTGATAGATGTAGCCGACCGATGAACCATCAGCCCGAACCGTGCGGATGGCCAGTCGGTCGCGGTTATAGACTGTCGTTTCTGATGTTCCGTCGGCATAGGTCTTTTTCACAGGCAGCCCGCTCAGCGGGGCGTATTCCCACTGCGTGGTGTCTCCCTCCGTGTCGGGAATCCCCATCAGCGTTTCGCCCGGGTTCCTCCATGTCGTTAGCGAGATCATGCGGCCATTGCTGTCGTAAGCCTTCCGGATGGGTTGCGTACCCGAACCGAATTGTTCCGTCAACTGCCCGGCTGCGCTGTAGCGGTAATGGATTTCTCCTCCCATGGCATCGGTCGTACAGGCAAGCAGCCCGGTTACCGGGTCGTAGGAGTACGAAGTCGCATTCCCGTCCGCATCCCGGCTTGTCACGATGCGCCCGGCCTTGTCGTGAGCCATCGTCAGCGTATTGCCGCGGGCATCCGTCTGGTAGAGGCATGTGCCGCTGTTTGTGTAGCTCCGGACGGAGGTCGTAATGTCTCCGGACGGGCTGATCGACAGGACTATGTCTCCACCGACAGCGTACTGCTTCGCCGGAGCGGACACGCCATCCTGCCACATCGTCGTGATGGTATTGCCCTGTTTGTTTTCCGTGACGCTGGAGCTCCAGCATCCGTATTTGTTTTTCGTCAGGCTTACGGATGTTTTTCCCTGTCCCGTCAGTCGCGTATAGCTTTCCTGATTGGCGCGGGAAGCTCCCGGCAGAATCGTGGACGTTACACTCTTGCGGAACACTCCTGATGCCAGTTCGGCAGGAAGAATGGCCGGAGCCAGGTTCATCCTGGTATAGACCGTTTCATATTCCGTGACGCGATCCACGGAAGGCTCAACCTCTGATGAGGGCGATATCTTCGTGATGGAACGCACCATGTTGCCGAAGGCATCGTATTCCATGATCTGAGGAGCTTTGTTTTCCGAGACTCGGGAGATGTTCCGCCCCTGGGCGTCATAACGAAGCCGTTCGATAACAAGGCCGCTTGACTGATCTCCTGCAGGAATGCCATTGGAAACGGTTCTCCCAAATCCATCGGAGACACTTTCCGCAAGAATCGGTCCATTCGGTGAATCCTGCCGAATGGTTTCCACGATTCCTTCCGGGCTTACCCGGCGGCTGTAGAAACGCGCAGACTGTCCGGTGGCCGATTCTTCCATGACGATTCCTGCCGCATTCCTCCTGCTCACGGCAAGCTGCCCCGACGGATGAGTCACACTTTGCATGAGGTTGTTGTCGGAATACTCATAATGAGTGACGAGGCCAGCGGCATCGGTTGTCGAAGCCAGATTGCCCTGGCAATCATAGGTCTTTTCCGTTCGGGTCGAGCATGAACCGATTGTCGTCACCGTGGCAATCTCCCGTCCGAGGCCATCGTATTCATGTGTTACGATCGTATCGGGCTGGCGGAAAATCGCGATGTGTTCCGTGATTTCCGGAAGAGGTGCCGGGGCTTCGTGAATTTCGCGCACCAAACGTTTGGCACTGTCGTACTCGTACCACGACTGCGTACCGTCATCGTGCAACTCACGCCTGGGGCCGCAGCATGACCAATCCGTCGCCGTCCTAGAACCTTCGGAATTGATTGTAGAAATGGTTCTTCCGCTGACATCGGCACTCGATCTGGATTCCGAAATCGTCACAAATTCCGTTCCATCATGAACCTGCTCCCGGGTGATGAAGGCATATCCGCTTGCATCGTAAAGAGTCACGGAACGCGTCGATTGCCCAGGAACGATAGCTCCCTGACGCACTCGTGTGGACGTTGCCATCCACGAGGCACCTTCTTCATCCGTCGCGGAATAATCGAAAGAAGTTTCCGCACCATCGTACGAAAGCGTTCTCTTGAGACGACCGCGAGCGAAGGGACATTCTGCAGAATCTCCGTGGGTTTCCGTGATGGAAATACGCGGATGTTCGGAACCAAGAGCCGTTTCGGTCACTGTTTCCCGGATCAGAAGATCGGATTCCTCATACTGTGATTCAGTCTTCAGAAGCCTCGTTCCTGTTCCATCCTGCGCGAGAACCCATTTTTCAACACATGCCGTGCGGTAATCATTGTACCAAAGATCGGCAAAAGTTGTTCTTGTTTCCAGAATGGAAACGGCATCGTCCCAAAGAGTCCTTTCCTTGATGACTCGCCCTTCATCATCATAGTCGTATTCCATCCAGTTGCCTTCCGGAGTCGTCTGACGAATCATGCGCCCGTAGTTCGGGGAGGCCGTATCTGTTTCATAGGAATAGGTCCATACCTGATCAGCTCCCTGTCCGTAGGATTTCGTGCGCTTGACGATCACATCACCGAAGGGATAACTGCGATAGTCATCATGGTGAATAGATTCGACAAAGTCAGCCGTATCCAGATTGACACCATTCAGGGAGCGTTCTCCCCTAAAGGTGTAGGTTGTTTCCCGAATGGCGGAAACCGGCGATTGACCAATTTTTAACACCAGCCCGTTGGGGCGGATCACAGGCATGACATCCGATTCAAGAGCTCGGCGAATTTTCACGGAGCAGGCAGCCTGCTGTCCCGAACCACTGATGAAGTACGTGCCGTCTTTTCCATACGGCTGCCAGCGGCTTTCTTCGAAAGCCCCATTCCCCATGGCTCTCATCTTGAACATGGACAAGGAATTTGTAGAGGTATCGTCTCCAGATTCGGCCATATCTGCAATGGCAGTCAGATTCCATGTTTTCACGGGAGTTGCCCCCTGACGAATCGGGAAGAGCCCGTTTTCATCAATCATGGCAAGAGTATCGGCTGGAGCATACCAGTTGATGGTATGGGCGTCCGGACAATCGAGGAGGCCATCCATGCGGCACCATATCTGCCTGATACGGTCATCCTGGATGTTATTGGCATGGCGCATGGAATCCAGTTTATTGTCGTAGTAGGCGCACTTCCCGTCGAGGGTTTGCCGGACGACGCGCAAATCGCCACCCAGTTCTTCAACCTGCACCCATACACCCTGATGGGTGCAGTAGGCATAGGGAGTGCCATCATCAGCTCGGTAGTGGATAATGGAGCCATCCATGAAGGTTTCTTCAAAGAAGGTTGCATCTTCGACATTGCCGTAGCAAAGAGTGTAATCGGAATTGAGCAGACGGAGGCGTTCGGAATAGATTTCCGATCCCCCGAAAGGAGTACCGACGGGGCTATTGGAGAAATCGTAGTAACGCAATTGTCCCATTTGGGTAACCAGAGCTACTTTATTGGTACCAATCGGGTTATCCGATGTGGAGGGAATAACGACACCGATACGGCGTTGGGAAATGTGATCGAATTGCAGCAGGGTGCCATTGGAGAGGGAATGGTGGGTACCAACCGCATAGAGCATGAGTTTTCCACCTGGCATGCCTTTCCATGAGGGGAAATGCCCGAATGAGATTTCCAGATCGACACTTTGCCCGCCTGCGTTGGTTGCCCCGGGCACGGGATAATGCACGCATGTAGCGTTTTCATCTCCTTCGGGGGATGGATATCCCTGTGAGGGCTGATTCTGAGGGGCAGAAGGAGCATTCGTTGGCTCTGCAGGAGAACCCTGTTCCGGCTGAGGCTGGGAACGATACGGAACATTGGGATATTCACTCGTTACAAGTGGGGGAAGGATCGGAGGGCGATTGGGCTGAGGGAAGGGCCTCGGGCCATCACTTGGAGGCATCCCGCCGCCGCCGCCACCTCGTCGAGAGCGTTTGGAGCGAGCATTTCTGGGCCACTTGGGGATATCTTCTTCCTTTTCAGGATCTTTGTCCGTGCCTTTCACTGGAGGCTTATCGGTATCTTTAGGTGGTTTCGTAGTTGTGTCGTCTGGCTCTGGCTTGGGTTCAGGTTCTGGTTTAGGTTCTGGTTTGGGCTCCGGATCAGTATCGGGATCGGGGTCAGGGGTTGGTTTTGGATCGGGGTCAGGAGTAGGTTCCGGCTTAGGTTCAC
>CAYVAI010000001.1:0-231685 GCA_964448375.1 uncultured Akkermansia sp. | reverse complement strand
TGGCAGAAGACTCACTGGCAGAAGACTCACTGGCAGAAGACTCACTGGCAGAAGACTCACTGGCAGAAGATTCACTGGCAGAGGACTCATGGGGTGCCTCGGAGCTTGATACCAACGAGCTACTGTTTACTTCAGATACGGATGCAAGGGTGACTATTGGTTCATCCCCTGCCATTTGTTTATTACTATTCATAATTATAATAATTCTATTTTTTGGAATCTCCCTCATGGAGCTTCCTTCGGTGATGCATATATCTGATAAAACACATTGATAGCAAGTAACGTAAATGGGCCTAGATTGGAAAAATCGGCAAATTTGGAGGCATGTATTTCCATGTTTCACATTGAGGATATTTGCGTTCCAAGTCACAGAAAAAAGTGGACTAATTCTGTTCAAAACCGTTTGTACATGAACATGCTGCACTCCATTCTAGGCCCATTTTTCATTCTGGAAAAAGGCGATCGTTTACAGGAATGATAGCTGCTTATGGAAAAACAATACAATCGTGATGCTTCAGCAAAGCACGGCATCGTTATACACGTATTCATGTATAATAGGGATTCTTCCCTCTTGCGTGAAACATTCCTGTGTGCGCGGATGGCCTTGCCAGAAGCCCGCCTGGTGGCAGTGGATGATGGAGCCCATCCCTGCCCGGATGAGACGCGGGATGAATTGGAAAAGATGGGCGTCGAATGGAGAGTGAGCCATTGGCCCCGAGGAGGCAACCTGCGGGGTAAACCCTGCATTCTGGGCATCCTCTCCGAGATGGAGGCAAGCATTCGGCACGAAGATGACGTCTTAATGAAAATGGATGCCGATACATGCCTGATGGACGGTGCCGTGTTCCGTTCCTTTGCCGGAATGAAGGAAAAGGTGTTGTGTGGCAGCGGCTCCCCTGAGGAACGGATCTACGGATGTTTGTACGCCATCCGGGCACATGCCTTGCGGCGGATACGCACGTATGTGGAGGCGCTGGAGCTGGATCCGATGATGCCGGAGGACGTGACGGTGGGGTTTTCCGCCATCCGCTTGTACCCCGAGCCGGAAAGCCGACTTATTTTCCCTATTGGAGGCAAGGGCGATGCGTGGACGGCGTACCGTTGGGGTTATTACCCGGATGCCCGCCCCTACCGAGGATGCACGATGGTAACCGTGGGCGACCCTCCCCCCGCCCCTCTGACGAAAGAACAGAGGCTGCCGGTGATGCGGAATTTGCGCCTCGTGGCCCAGCAGCGCCTGATGGACAATTTCGGTTTTCCGGGCGTTGGGCAAGGCGGGCATGTATGAGGCAGGCCGTTTTCCCGGGCGGGCATGTATGCTACTCCCCGGAAACAACGGGCATTTTCCCCGCAAGGGTGTTGTGATCGAGGGATGGCTACCATCCAACGAGCAACAGTAAGAAGAAACCCTTCGGGAAGTTATAAATTGAGGCTGGTCGTCTTCCGGGGAGAACGATACTCTGGGAGACGTGTCCAGCTCGGACTCCGGACGCGAGACCGGGAATGCGCCCTGCTTCGATCCCGGTGCATTGTCGATGAATTCCGCCGGGCAGGCATGTGCCGGAATGTGTGGTTCCTCTGCCAGTGCCATGATGAACAAGAAAAGGTGGAACAACTTTGGCCTCCAGAATATGGAGAAGGTGCTATGCGCCCAGCTGACGAGGATGAAACCACCCGCCTGATGACCCATTGCCTGGACGTGGTCACAAGGATATGCCTGAACCCGTGACTTGTGCGAATAGGAGGAAAACCAACAAAAAGAAACTCCCCAGCACCCTCCAGCACTCGCTCTCCGACAATTGTCTTGAACCCTCATGGAAGTATCGATAGTAATAAGAGCGATTAAAAAATCACAACTGGCAGTCGGTGTGGCTCCGGATGAAGCCATGGAGCCCATTCCAAACAAATATCCCGACATCGCCCTCCCTGCTCAACATCAGGAAGCTTATACAATTATGCAAACGACATTGGAGAAAACACCCCGCATTGAGCTCGTCGATGCTCTGCGCGGCTTTGCCGTGATGGCTATTTTCATCGTGCACAATCTGGAGCATTTTATCTTTCCGGTTTACCCTGAGAATGTTCCAACATGGCTATCTATCCTGGATCAGGGGATCCTCAACACGATTTTCGCGCTGTTTGCCGGCAAGGCCTATGCCATTTTTGCGCTTCTGTTTGGCTTCACCTTCTACATCCAGTGTGAAAACCAGCGGCGAAAAGGGCGAGACTTCGGGTACCGCTTTCTGTGGCGGCTGATTCTCCTCATTGGTTTTGCTACCCTGAATGCCGCCTTCTTTCCGGCGGGGGATGCGCTCTTGCTGTTTGCCGTCGTCGGGGGAGTGCTCTTTCTGGTTCGCAACTGGAGCAACAAGGCCATCCTCATCACCTCGATCTTCTTCTTGCTCCAACCCATGGAGTGGTTCCATTACATCGCCGGACTGGTCCAGCCGGGATACCAGATGCCCGATTGGGGGGTATCGGCCATGTATGCCGAAATCGCCACCTCGACCAAATCCGGCAATCTTGCGGAATTTTTCCTCCAGAATGTGACGCTGGGTCAAAAGGCCAGCCTCATGTGGGCGGTTGAGGCAGGCCGCTTTCTCCAGACGGCGGGCTTGTTCCTGCTGGGGCTGTACATCGGCAGAAAGCGTTTTTTTGAATCCACGGAGTCCAACAATACTTTCTGGGTCAAAATCTTGATTGTCGCCGCCATCGCCTTCGGCCCGCTCTACCAGCTGAAGGAACTCGTCATGCAGGGGACACCGATCATTCAGCACACAGCCGGAGCGGCTTTCGACATGTGGCAGAAGCTGGCATTCACCCTCGTTCTGGTTTCCAGCTTCTACCTGTTG
Organism: uncultured Akkermansia sp.; assembly: GCA_964448375.1. Classification (GTDB taxonomy): domain Bacteria; phylum Verrucomicrobiota; class Verrucomicrobiia; order Verrucomicrobiales; family Akkermansiaceae; genus Akkermansia. The sequence continues at coordinate 228,833 of CAYVAI010000001.1, read as the reverse complement.
TATCAAAAGGCGAAGTTCCGCCAGGTTGTGACCAGTCTCCATTTTTACGGGCGCATGAGCCTGACGAATTACGTCTCCCAGTCCATCCTGGGTGCCATCGTTTACTTCCCCGTCGGGCTCTATCTGGCTCCCTACTGCGGGTACACGCTCAGTTTCGTCATGGGGCTGTTCCTGTTAGTGTTGCAGGTAAAATTCTGCACATGGTGGCTGGCCTCCCACAAACAGGGGCCGCTGGAGCACATCTGGCACCTGTGGACGTGGATGGGCGCAAAAAAGAAGAAATAACGCAGCCGGGCGTCAGATTCTGACACCGAGAATCGTCACATTGTCCTGGTGGGGGTATTCCAGCATTTCCACCTGTTCGAGGATGTAATTGACGAAGGCTTCTGGGTTTTTCGTCTCCGGGTACAGGGACATGGCCAGCTCCTTGTTGGTGTCCACGTCCTCCAGCCATTCATCGATCCCGTCCGAGGCCAACAGCAAAAAGTCTCCCTCCTGCACGAGGAGGGTCTCATCGGGGCAATCGATCAAATCAATCTTTTCCCCCATGATGGCAGAGCGGAGAATGCTCCTCTGGCTCAGCGCGTAATCAAGGGATACATCCCCTCGGAGCCATTCCTCGCGGACGAGGGGCCACATGGAATGGTCGGCGTTGAGTTTGCGGGGGCGTTCACCACGTCGCCAGAGGTAGAGATGGGAATCCCCCACGCTCAGCCAGCTCAGGTGGCCACCGTTCACATAGGCAGCCACAAGGGTCGTGCCCATATTGCCACGCTGGGAGCCTTTTTGGAGCGAGGCGAGATGGCGGTTGGCGTCTTTGAGGGCAAGACGCAGGCGGGCAGACGGTTCCCCACTTTGGCGTTTCACGAAAGAAGCTGAAAACGAAGCGATTGTTTCCCGGGAAGCAACCTCTCCGGCAAGATGCCCACCCATGCCATCAGCCACCAGCACAAGGAAGCCGCCGTCGGGAACAATCACGACATCGGCGGCATCCTCCTGGTGGGATCTGGCCCCCTTCCACCGGGTCAGCCCATATTCCGAACCGTCTGGGAGGCGAGGAGGCATGGCATTCAGTACAAGGGGGGATCGGGAATCAATCTTTCTTCTTGAGCTGCGGGAAAAGGATGACGTCGCGAATGCTCTGGGCACCCGTCAACAGCATCACAAGACGGTCAATGCCGATGCCGATACCACCGGCGGAGGGCATGCCGTATTCCAGCGTTTCAATGAAGTCGTAGTCCACCTTCTGGGTTTCCCCGGCGGCCTGGTGTTCGAGGCGTTCACGCTGAACATCGGGATCGTTCAATTCGGAATAGCCGGGGGAGATTTCCTGGCCGTTGATGACGAGTTCGTACACATCGACGACTTCCGGATTCTCCTTGTTGATCTTGGCCAGCGGAACGAGATCCTTGGAGACGTGTGTGACGAAGCAGGGGCTCATCATCTTTTCTTCGACAAGCTTTTCGTACACCTGCTGGGTGACATCCACGTCGAGGAGGTCATTGCCAACTTCAAGGTGCAGGTCATTTTCGGCACGGGCACGGCGCTGTTCCGGGGTGAGGTCAAACCAGTCGGCTCCGGCTACACCCTTGACGAGGTCGTAGTAGTCGGCGCGCTTCCACGGACGGGTCAGGTCAATGGTGTACGGGTTGCCATTGGGGTCGGTATGCTCCAGCTTGAGGGTGCCACAGAATTTTTCGGCGAGGTGGCAGACCATTTCTTCCACCATATCGGCCATGGTTTCGAAGTCGCCACAGGCATCGTAGGCTTCCAGCATGGTGAACTCCGGGTTGTGACGGCGGTCAACGCCTTCGTTGCGGAAGCAGCGGTTGAGTTCGAAAACCTTCGTGAATCCACCCACCATCAGGCGTTTGAGGGAAAGTTCCAGGGCGATGCGAAGCGTCAAATCCTGGTTGACGGCATTGAAATGGGTCGTAAACGGAGATGCGGCAGCACCACCAGCGATGCTCTGGAGCACAGCCGTTTCCACTTCAAGATACCCGCGGTCACAGAGGAAGGAGCGGATTTCCGACACCATCCGGGAGCGGGCGACAAACAGCTTCGCGCTCTCTTCGTTGGCAATGAGATCCAGGTGGCGCTTGCGGTAGGAAACTTCGCGGTCGGCAAGGCCGTGCCACTTGTCCGGCAGGGGGCGGAGACTCTTGGCAAGAATCTTCAGATCCGTCACATTGACAGTCGGTTCACCGCGCTTGGTGATGAAAGTCGTGCCCGTGATGCCGACCCAGTCGCCACGATCCAGCAACTTCCACAACTGCCAGATTTCTTCGCTGACGTCAGCCTTGCTCAGGAATCCCTGAATGCGCCCGCGTACGTCCGCGATGGTGAAGAACTGGGACTTGCCCATGTCGCGGATGATCATCAAACGCCCGGCAAGGGAAACAGTTTTACCCTCCTCGAAGTTTTCACGAAGATCAGCGGGATTCGTGGTAATATCAAAACGGCATCCATAGGGATCGATACCCATGGCTCGGATTTTACCGAGTTTCTCTCTGCGGACGGCAATCAGATCCGCTTCGGATGATGTTTGCACAGGCTGCTCTTTTTCAGACATGGTGCGAAGATACTAGAGGCTTCCCCCCCTTTTGGCGAGAGCATTATGTACAATCAGCTCATAACGACCCTGTTTTTCTCAATTTTGCCCTCATTTCCCAGGAACCATTCTAAAAAATCGCGGCATCATTGCCAAAAAAGCCCTGTTTTAACGTTGGGGAAGCATAATTCCTTTTACCCCTGCAAGTCGATATGGTAATTTCATCCGCAAGTTAAGTATCGACTTAATCATCTGTTATTATACCCGTGCAATATATGAGTGAGAATGCAATAACCTACAGCACGATTGACGCCAACGAAGCGGTCGCTTCCGTGGCCTATCGTTTTTCGGAAGTCGTGGCGATCTACCCGATCACTCCGTCCTCGCCGATGGGCGAATCTGCCGAAGCCTGGGCGGCCATTGACCGCAAAAACCTCTGGGGAACAGTACCCTCGGTGGTTGAACTGCAGAGTGAAGCCGGTGCTGCCGGCACCGTTCACGGAGCTTTGCAAACAGGCTCCCTGGCAACGACTTTCACCGCATCCCAGGGGCTTCTGCTAATGATCCCCAACATGTACAAGATCGCAGGCGAGTTAACGCCGTGCGTCTTCCACGTTGCCGCCCGAGCCCTAGCCACCCAGGCGCTTTCCATCTTCGGTGACCACTCCGACGTTATGGGCGTTCGTTCCTGTGGCTGGGCCATGCTTTGCGGCTCCTCCACTCAGGAAGCAGCCGACTGCGCCGCCATCGCCCATGCAGCCACGCTGGAATCCCGCGTGCCTTTCATCAACTTCTTCGACGGCTTCCGCACGTCCCACGAAGTTGGCAAGATCGCCAACATCACAGACGAAACCCTCAATGGCCTCATCAAGCAGGAATGGGTGGACGCCTTCCACGAACGCGGTCTCAATCCCGATGCACCCGTCATCCGCGGCACAGCCCAGAACCCCGATGTGTACTTCCAGGGCCGTGAAGTAGGCAACCAGTTCTACACCAAGGTTCCCGCCATGGTTCAAGGAGCCATGGACAAGTTCGCCGCAGCCACGGGTCGCCAGTACCATCTTGTTGACTACGCAGGTGCTGAAGACGCCACCAGCGTCATTATCCTCATGGGCTCCGGCTGCGAAGCCGTCCACGAAACCGTCGAAGCCATGATGGAACGCGAAGGTGCCAAGGTTGGCGTGCTCAAAGTTCGCCTGTACCGCCCCTTCCCGTCCGAAGAACTCATCAAGGCTCTTCCAAAGTCTGTCCGCAAGATTGCCGTGCTCGACCGCACAAAGGAACCCGGTTCCCCCGGTGAACCCCTCTATCTCGACGTCGTCCACGCCCTGTTCGAAGCCCAGAGTGCCGGACAGCTTCCCTTCTCAGGCGGCATGCCCTCGGTCGTCGCTGGTCGCTATGGCCTCGGTTCCAAGGAATTCACGCCTGCCATGGTCAAGGGAGTCTTCGACAACCTCGCCAAGGACGCGCCCAAGAACCACTTTGTCATTGGCATCGAAGACGACATCCTCGGAGACAGCCTTCCTTACGATGCCGAATACAATATCGAAGGTGACGACGTAACCCGCGCCATGTTCTTCGGTCTCGGTTCCGACGGTACGATCGGCGCCAACAAGGATTCCATCAAGATCATTGGCCAGCACACTAACCTCAACGTGCAGGGCTACTTCGTGTACGACTCCAAGAAGGCCGGTTCCACGACGGTTTCCCACCTGCGTTTCGGGCCGCGTCCGATCCGCTCGACCTACCTGATCTCCCAGGCCAACTTCCTGGCTCTTCACCAGCCGAGCCTGCTGAACCTGTTCGACTTCCTGAAGTTTGCCGCCCCGGGCGCCACCTTCCTGATGAACAGCGCATTCCCTGCCGACAAGGTTTGGGACAAACTGCCTGCCCGCATGCAGCAGCAGATCCTCGACAAGAAGATCAAGCTTTACGTCATCGACGCGAACTCCGTCGCCAAGAAGACGGGTATGGGTGGTCGCATCAACACGATCATGCAGACCTGCTTCTTCGCGCTATCCAACGTCATCCCTGCTGACGAGGCTATTAGCTACATTAAGAAAGCTATCGCCAAAACCTACGCCAAGAAGGGTGAAGAAGTCATTAACAAGAACATTGTCGCCGTCGATGCCACGCTGGAAAACCTCCACCAAGTGAATCTCGACGGCGCCACTGTTAATGGGCATGCCATCCCCCCGATCATGTCCTGCGACGCACCGGAGTACGTCACCGACGTTCTGGCTCAGATCACAGCCGGCGAAGGCGACAGCCTTCCCACCAGCAAGATGCCCGTTGACGGCACCTTCCCCTCCGGCACATCCCAGTACGAAAAGCGCGACCTCGCCCTCGAAATCCCCGTGTGGGATCCCGAAAGCTGCATCCAGTGCGGCAAGTGCACGGTCGTTTGCCCGCACGCTGCCATCCGCAGCAAGATCTTCAGCGCTGAAGAACTCAAGGACGCTCCGGAAAGCTTCAAGTCCTCCGATGCACGCCATCCGGACTGGAAGGGTCAGAAGTTCATCATCCAGGTCTCCCCTGCAGACTGCACGGGTTGCACGCTTTGCACCGACGTTTGCCCGGCCAAGAACAAGAAGGTCGAAGGCAAGAAGGCCATCAACATGGAACCCAACGAAGGACAGACCCACACGGAAGAAGCCGCCAACTGGGACTTCTTCGCCAAGCTGCCCGATGTTGACGCCCGTCTGGTAAAGACGGACAACATCCGTTCCATGCAGTTTCTCCGCCCGCTCTTCGAATTCTCGGGAGCCTGCGCCGGTTGCGGTGAAACGCCGTACATCAAGATGCTTACCCAGCTCTTCGGCAACCGCCTCGTCGTGGCCAACGCCACGGGTTGTTCCTCCATTTACGGCGGCAACCTGCCGACCACCCCGTGGTCCATGGATGCCGAAGGACGCGGACCCGCATGGGCCAACTCCCTGTTCGAAGACAACGCCGAATTCGGCCTTGGCTTCCGCGTTTCCCTCGACAAGCAGCAGGATTTCGCCACCGAACTTCTCCTCGAACACGCCGCCACAGTCGGCCAGGAACTCGTTGACAAGATCCTTAACAACACGCAGAAGGACGAAGTCGAAATCCAGGATCAGCGCGACAACGTCGCCGAACTCAAGTCCCGCATAGCCGGCAAGCCGGAATGCGCACGCCTCCTTGCCACGGCCGACAAGCTCGTCCGCAAGAGCGTCTGGATCCTCGGTGGTGACGGCTGGGCCTACGACATCGGTTACGGTGGTCTCGACCACGTCCTCGCCAGCGGCAAGAACATCAAGGTGCTCGTTCTGGACACGGAAGTGTACTCCAACACGGGCGGCCAATGCTCCAAGTCCACCCCGCTGGGCGCCGTCGCCAAGTTCGCAACGAAGGGCAAGGACCAGGTCAAGAAGGACCTCGGCCTGATGGCTATGACCTACGGCAACATCTACGTTGCCAGCGTCGCCATGGGTGCCAAGGACGAACACACCCTCAAGGCATTCGTCGAAGCCGAAGCCTATGATGGCCCCGCCCTGATCATCGCCTACTCGCACTGCATCGCCCACGGCATCGACATGGCCAAGGGTCTCCAGCAGCAGAAGACTGCCGTTGATAGCGGACGTATCCTCCTCTACCGCTACAATCCGGATCTCGCCGCCGAAGGCAAGAACCCGCTGATCGTAGAAGGTAAGGGACCGAAGAGTGACCTCAAGGAAGCCCTCCTGACGGAAAACCGCTTCCGCCTGCTCGCCAAGAACAACAGGGAACAATTCGACTCCCTCGTCGACAAGGCTCAGCAAGACGTCCTCCATCGCTGGAACGTCTACAAGGCTCTCGCCGACATGGGCTCCGACAAGGAATCCAAGTAAGCGGCATTGCCACCCCTCCTTCATCCCCCCGGAATCCACCTGGTTCCGGGGGGATTTTTATGCAGAGAGTACAGCTCATAAGAGCTATCTTCCCTCCCATGCTGCATAGCGGCTCTTGTCCATTGCACGACGTTGTGGTAAGTCCTTGGCCATGGAGAGCCTTCCCCAATGTATCCTCGCACAGCTGGAGCCCTTTTACCGACCCGAGGAATTCCCGGTTCTGAGGCATCAGTGTTCCCAATGGGAGCAAACGCGTCCCCTGGAAGGCCTCCGCATCCTTGATGCCACACCACACTTCCGCAACACCTACGCCAAATATGCCGCCCTGCTTGCGGCTGGCGCACAGCTCACCATCGCTCTCGGGGAAAGCCTCCCCTACGACCCGGAAGCTCTCCGCTGGGGTCGGGAACTCGGCCTCCCCATCGCCACACCAGCCAATGCTGCGCAATCCACCTTCGATATCGTGCTGGACTGCGCAGGAGCCCTCGCAGACGTCCCGTCAGCCCTCGGCTACGTTGAGCTGACCCGCTCCGGCGTCGAACGCTACGCCCAGGTTCAGGCTCCCGTCTGGGTTGTGGATTCCGGCCGCATCAAACAGATTGAAACCTGCCTCGGCACAGGGGATGGATTCATCCGCGCCATGGCCTCCTGGGGGCACTCCCTCCAAGGCCGCACCCTCGTCGTCTTTGGCTACGGCAAAGTCGGCAGAGGTATCGTCCTGATGGCCTTGCGGGAAGGAGCCAAAGTCACCGTCGTCGATATTTCTTCCGATGTCCAACAACAACTGCCTCTCGGAGTCCAATTCATCCCGATGGCAGAACGCGAACTCGCCCGGCAAGCCGTCACACAGGTCTTTTGTGCCGTCACCGCCACAGGCGTTCTGCATGCTCTGGAAGGCCTTCTGGACGTCTCTGACCTGCTCTCTCCCGTACTACTCGCCAACATGGGGGTCGAAGACGAATGGGGGCCGTCCGTTCCCACAGCTCGCGTCCTCCATGCCAAGCAGCCAGCCAACTTCTCCCTGAAGGACCCCACACTCATGCGCTACATTGATCCCCCCATGGCGCTCCACAATGCCGGAGCACTCGCCCTGGCACAGGGGGGCATCTCCAAGGGACTTCATGTGCCCCCTCTGGAGCTGGAACAGGAATACGCACGCATCATCCGTGCCCAAGGCTTGATCGGCGACGAACTCGGCCTCGTCGGTCTGTAAACACAAGTTTCTCCTTCCCCCGTGAATCCGAGAGAAGGAGAAGCAATCATTCCATCACAGGATCTTCGCCATCAGGAATCCTGATGATCCAGCGGAAATTCCCGCTGAGTATTCGCCAAAAGGTAGGCTCTGTGAATCATGGAGCGAGCCTCATTCAGCAAGCTCAAGTACAGAAGCAGAGCGCGCATATCCTTGACCTCATCCGCCTGGTTCACGATATCCGTCTTGATCGCATCCGCGAATTCATCGCCCAACGAGCGGGAATCCTCCAGCACCTCATCCAGGTGCGTAGCATTGCCAGCGGATACGAACTCATGCAGAGCCGGGCTGATTCGCGCAATGCGGGAGCCCATCCGGCGCAGACCACGGACGAGATCCTGATCCAGCCCATTGTGGTTGTTATCAATATAGTTGAAGGCAGAGCGAGTGATCACCGTCAGGGAGTCGAACGCAGACCCTGCGAACTCCATCAGCTGGATGTACATTCTGCCACGGTCCGCCAAATCCTTCGGCAACCTGTTGATCGCGGGCAGGACTTCGGACGGCACCTTGTCCGCCAAACTCTTGCGCATGCTATTGGCCTCTTTCTTCAAGCGCTTGAGGAGCTTGCGATCTTCCGCATGAAGAGCCTCCAGCGTACTTTCATAGATGGTGGACATGGCATTTGTCAGTGTACACACCTCCATGCAGGCCCTGCGGACAGCATCCACATCGCGCATATCCGTAATTGCCTTGAACTGCTCCTGCTTCTGCAAGCGCTTCTTATGAAGGCGAGCGCTCTTCACCAGCAACCAGGCAGTTACAGCAAGCACCACCGCAATCCCGACGATACCGCCGTACACAATCACCGCAGCCACAATGCAGGCCATCGTAAACGCGGCAAAAGCCGTAAAGAACCACCCCGATACCACCGTCATCACACCCGTGATACGGTACACGGCGCTGTCACGCCCCCAGGCCTTGTCAGCCAGAGAGGAACCCATGGCCACCATGAAGGTCACATAGGTCGTGGAAAGCGGAAGCTTCAACGAAGTAGCCAGAGAAATCAGGAGCGCGGCAATCGTCAGGTTCACGGAAGCGCGAATCAAGTCGAACGAAGGGGCACCCACAGGTACTTCCTCCTCGGGCAAGGGTTCAAAACGCTTTTCGATAAAGCGCCCCAGGGGAGCCGGGATCACTTTCTGAAGGAACTTGCCGATTGTAATGGCAAAGCGCACGACAAAACGTGCAGGAGGTACCGACCCGAAGCGCTCAATACCGCCAGCCTGACGCGCAAGGTTGACTTCCGTTTCCGTCACCGTCTGCGCCTTCTTCGAGAACATCAGAGCCAGCACCATGATAATGCCGGCACCCATCAGGTAGCGCCAGTCAGCCACCACGGGTTTGGCGAGGTCGCCCATCGTCAAAGTCGAAATATCGCCACCGGAAGCAACTACGCCCTGTGCGATTTCCACCGATGAAGCCCCGGCCATAAACACACCGATGAAGTTCACCAGGTCATTGCCAGCAAAGGACAACGCCAAAGCCATGGTACCAGCGAGTACGGCAATCTTGAGAATATTCACCTTGAACAGGAGCTGAAGCACACCCATCACCAAGGTCCAGAAGGCCATGCAGCCCGCCACCCAGAGCCAGATATTGGCATCGACCATCTTGATGAAATCCTTCGTTACAAAAGCACTCCCCTTCAAGCCTTTGAACAGGGCGAAATACGTAATTGCCGTCAGAGCCACACCGCACCACAGGGCGCCAACATGGCCGAAAGTCTTCTTGTAGCGGAACGAGAAAATGAAGCGCGAGATCCACATAATCACCACACCGCAGGTAAAAGCCACAATCACCGAGGAGAAAATCCCGGAAATAATCGCCAGTGCCTTGCTGGAATTGATGTAATCACCCAACTGCCCGGCCGTTCCATCAGGAGCCCCCAATAACTTGATTGCCGCCACGGCCACCGCTGCGCCCAAAAGCTCAAACACCAGTGAAACCGTCGTCGAAGTCGGCAGGCCATACGTGTTAAACACATCCAGAAGAATGACATCCGTCAGCATCACAGCCAGGAAAATCATCATCACATCGTGGAAGTGGAATTGGCTGGGGATAAACACCCCGCTTCGGGCAATTTCCATCATCCCGCTGGAGAAAATAGAACCCAGCAAAATACCGAGAGCCGCCACCAGAATAATCGTCCTCCGGGAGGCAGCCTTGCTACCCACGGCAGAATTCAGGAAGTTGGCAGCATCATTCGAGACGCCTACAACAAGGTCGAAACATGCCAGCAAAAGCAGAATCGCCAGAATAAAGTAATAGATGGTGTCCATAAGTACAAGTGAGCGACCAAGCCTGATGGCTCATTCGCATGCACGGACGTATACAGGCGAAAGCATATGGAACGCCCGTTTTATTCTGTGACAGTGTTGTCACTTTTCCGTCACATTCACTCCGATCACAACGAATTGGGTATAAAAAAACGGATTTTTCATCCCTCCCCGGGTACGGGAAAGTGAAAAATCCGTCACTGGGATGGAAACAAACGCCTCCATCGTGCATTCAAGATGAAATTTACGTCACTTAATCATTTGGTGCCTTGCGTCCAGCCGTGCGACTCAAGCCATTTTGCAGCCTCCTTCGGCCAGGCATCCGTCGGCTGATTGCGAACCTCCATGCCATAGCCATGACCACCGCGTTCGTACAACACACGGGTGACATCCACCCCGTGAGCCTTGGCAGCCAGCTCCATCAACTCGCTATTCCTGCAGGAAACGCCATCGTCCTTCGATTGTTCAAGAAAAAGTGGCGGAGTCTTCTCCGTCACCCGCTTGTCCGTAGAATATCTGACCTTCTGCTCCGGAGAAATATTCGCCCCGAACAAATTGTATCGGCTACCCTCATGGACAACCCCATCCTCCATACTGATCACCGGGTAAATCATCATCGCAAAATCCGGGCGGCAGGGAATAGCGTCCAGCCCTTCGGATGTTTCACCGTCCAGCTTCTCATCCCACATCGTCGCCATCATCGAAGCCAGATGACCACCGGCAGAAAAGCCAATCACTCCGATTTTGGAAGGATCCACTCCCAGACGGGATGCATCACGACGAACCAGGCGCAAGGCCTGGCGGGCATCGCGCAAAGGCCCGGGAAAGCGCGTAAAGTCACTGCTATCCCTATCCGTCACGCGATATTTGACCACGGCAGCCACCATCCCGAGACCATTCGCCCACTGGGCAATCTTCGTCCCTTCCTTCTCAATCGCAAGAATGCCATAGCCTCCGCCAGGGAAAACCACCAACATCGGCCTCTTATCCCCGGCCTTCCATCCCTCGGGATAGAACATCTGGAACTTCGGGCACATAGTACCAGAAATATGCCCCGGAGAAATCTGATGCTCCGTCCCCTGATCTGCAACCGAAGCAAACAGCGGAGTCCACTCCACGGCATAAGGCTTCTCTGCCGAAGCCGATGCCACAGCGGCAGGTTCCTCCGCCATACTCACTCCAGCAGAAAGGCCTAACAGCCCCAACCCGCAGGACACCAACAAGACATTTTTGATTATCGTCTTCATCATCGTAAAAATCTCAATTAATCATAACACACCTCTCCGCAAACGCCACCTAATTCCTCAATTTCCTCCCCAACCAACAGCCAGTCACAGCGAGCCGCCGCAAAATCCAGTTTCTAAGCCACTACGGTGTGATTGGAACTGACCAGAGCAGAATTTGACGATTACGCCTGTCCTCCGTTTCTAAGCCACTACGGTGTGATTGGAACCAGTGATTTGTTAGCCGCCTGAGCCAATACACAGGTGTTTCTAAGCCACTACGGTGTGATTGGAACCTCCTGCCAGCGCATTGAGGATAGGCGTCAACTCGTGTTACTAAGCCACTACGGTGTGATTGGAACTCGTCTGACGGTGTAGCATGGAGTCGTGGAATTAACGTTTCTAAGCCACTACGGTGTGATTGGAACTCGTCTGACGGTGTAGCATGGAGTCGTGGAATTAACGTTTCTAAGCCACTACGGTGTGATTGGAACTAATCCCATCTACTCGTCAGCCCCGGCCGCCACTTTGTTTCTAAGCCACTACGATGTGATTGGAACCCATCATAGCTATAACCCCGTTGTTTTCTGGGCATTGTTTCTAAGCCACTACGGTGTGATTGGAACGCGTTTAAGTCATCTACTGGCTATAAAGAAGAAATAGTTTCTAAGCCACTACGGTGTGATTGGAACTAATCATTCGATTTTTCGGAACAGATGACCGAGCAAGTTTCTAAGCCACTACGGTGTGATTGGAACCCAGCACGGCAATACCCTTTGATTCCATTATCTCCGTTTCTAAGCCACTACGGTGTGATTGGAACACAAAATGGTGAACTTATATCGACCTACCAAAAAACGTTTCTAAGCCACTACGGTGTGATTGGAACCCAGCCACTAAACACACGTACTCCTTATTATCTGTAGTTTCTAAGCCACTACGGTGTGATTGGAACTGCCCGATGTGGAGAGGTAGCAGACGTGCGCACCACGTTTCTAAGCCACTACGGTGTGATTGGAACTGCCTCAATGTGTTGCGTCTTCGTCACTAGAGCACATTTGACAAATGTCTTCACAATTGCATAATAGAAGAAATGATGGGAAAAGAAGTCAGGGAACGGATAATAGAAGCCCGAAAAAGGGGGGTAACAGTAAAAGAATTATCTAAATGTTATGGCGTATCGACACGCAGTATATACGAACTTTCAGCTCTTTATCGAGAAACGGGCAGCCTTGCGCCGCTAACTCATTTGCGCGGGAGTAAACCCAAAATCAACGAAGAAACCCTACAGGAAATAGACCAGGCTATCCAAAAGAAGCCGGACATTACGCTGGAACAACTCAAAGAAAATTTGCACTTGCCCATCGGCGTATCACGACTGTGTCAGATAGTTAGAGAAAAACTGGGATATACTTATAAAAAAAGATGGTACACGCAAGCGAACAAGAGAGAGCCGATGTACAAATCAAACGCAAACTCTGGCCGCAGACGCTTGCCCGAATAAAACCTGAAAACCTTGTGTTTCTGGATGAAAGTGGCATCAATACGGATATGACATGTCGGTACGGGCGCTCCAAAGGAAAAGCACGAGTAGTCGACAGAGTCCCGCTCAATACGCCCCGAAGTACGACATTGCTCTCATCTATTCGCCTGGATGGCAGTACTGTGGCCCTGGCATTTGAGGGAGCGCTCAAGAAGGACAGATTTCTGCAATATCTGCGAGATCATCTGATCCCGAGGCTTCGTAAGGGAGATTATGTGGTCATGGATAATTTGAGCTCTCACAAGGTGGAGGGAGTCTCCGAACTCATCCGTCAGGCCGGAGCTCATTTGCTTTATCTGCCTCCCTATAGCCCTGATTTGAATCCCATTGAGAAGATGTGGAGTAAGATCAAGGCCTATTTCCGCAGACGAAAACTACGATCCAGGGAGCTTTTACTAGAGGCTATCCCGTCTGCCTTTGCTTCTGTTACTCCTTCCGATTGTCGTGGATGGTTTACTTCCTGCGGATACTGAGGATATTTGTTGAAATTGCTCCAGGCTATTGTTCCTAAGCCACTACGGTGTGATTGGAACTCCGCAGCCTCTCGGCAATAGCTCTCTCAAACGCCGTTTCTAAGCCACTACGGTGTGATTGGAACGTATTGATGATCGACGACTTGACGTCGTCCGATATTGTTTCTAAGCCACTACGGTGTGATTGGAACGATGATCTTGTCCCTGATGTAGTTGGCGGCGTCCTCAGTTTCTAAGCCACTACGGTGTGATTGGAACCTGTGCCGCAATCGCCAGCCAATACGGCAATGCCCTGTTTCTAAGCCACTACGGTGTGATTGGAACGCTCCAGAAGGGGCAGAAGGGTTCCAATATTGGACTGTTTCTAAGCCACTACGGTGTGATTGGAACTTCATCGCTTTCAATGACACCCACACAAGCGGCTTCGTTTCTAAGCCACTACGGTGTGATTGGAACCCAGACTGTCTTGGTGGGGCCCGTGACATCTTGCGAGGTTTCTAAGCCACTACGGTGTGATTGGAACCTTGTCTAAGGAAACCATTGTATTCGTGGGAGAAACGTTTCTAAGCCACTACGGTGTGATTGGAACCAGAATCTAAGTCCCTCCAAGAGGAAAGAATCAAAGTTTCTAAGCCACTACGGTGTGATTGGAACTCCACCTGATCCTTGAGGTCAGCGTCGAGCGAGCCAAGTTTCTAAGCCACTACGGTGTGATTGGAACCTTCGGATATACGTCTCCTGTACCCTGTGGTACGTATGTTTCTAAGCCACTACGGTGTGATTGGAACTTCGACAGCCCCACCAATGATATTCTCCAATATACAGGGTTTCTAAGCCACTACGGTGTGATTGGAACTGACTAAACCCAATCACGACACATGTTGATTCTGTTGTTTCTAAGCCACTACGGTGTGATTGGAACCTTTTACCGCCGCCTGATGTCTATAGTTGATGATCAGTTTCTAAGCCACTACGGTGTGATTGGAACCTTTTACCGCCGCCTGATGTCTATAGTTGATGATCAGTTTCTAAGCCACTACGGTGTGATTGGAACGGCATTTTGGAGGGCATACCCTCCACATCCACCACCGTTTCTAAGCCACTACGGTGTGATTGGAACCTCTCGCCGATGGATTACAGGTTCTTTTTCTTCTCTGTTTCTAAGCCACTACGGTGTGATTGGAACGCTTCAAGCCCCTATCCTGCATATACTTCCACTTCGGTTTCTAAGCCACTACGGTGTGATTGGAACCCTCCTTGTTTTTTCGTTAAACTCAGGAGTTAAGATCTTAAGAGATTGAACGTTAGTTGTCAAAAAATCAACATAAAATAAAAAGACGTGAATTTATATGCAACAAATCTGTCGGTATGCAGTTCTGTATCCATTGATAGCAAGCCATTTACAAAATATTGGAAATATTTCCTTTGGGAGTCCCCAGCTCTTCTCTTGTCAGAAATTTATCGTTTTCCAGAGAGAACAGGACGACATGGCTGTTTTCCGTACGTTCTTTTTCGAGAAGGGATTTGATACGGGCATACTGGGAGACCGTCACCATTCCCTCGAAAACGGAGTTCTGATTCCAGTTCAGGTATTTTTTTAGTTGTTTATGTAATTTGACACAGTTTTTCCGCTCCGTGTCGTAAACGACGATCAGATACATGGTTTAATAAGGAATTTTATATGGAGTATAAGGCCTGTTTTCCAGAAGGAAATTGACGAGTTTATAACAATCGAGACGAATGAGTTGCCTGTAGGAAACCGAGCGTTTCAGAGATTCCACTTTTACTGTGGTTTTCATTTCCTGATCCCATTCCTGCAGGATTTTACGCCGAGCCTCATCCGTAAGTAAAAAGCCATTGCTGTCCTGACGAAAGTCTCTGGCGCTGATGAACCGATTATTCCATAGTCTGAAAAGCAGTCTGTCTACGATGATGGGCTTGAACGGCTCCACGAGATCAAGGGCCAGCGAATAACGGCGGGACTGGGGCGCATGTAGGTACGAAATCCCCGGATATAGGGCTGTTCTATGAATTTCGCTGACGCAGGAGGCGTAAAGCAGGCTGTTCAGAAAGGAAATGAGGGAGTTGAGAGGATTGGTAGGAGGATGGTATTCTCTTTTAAACATGTGTGCCGAGTCGCCGAGCCATTGTGACCACGATTGATAGTATAAATGACGAACCTTACCTTCTATGCCCATCATCTGCTCCGAGGTGGATTGTTTTTCCAAAAGATTTTTTGTCTCTTCCAGCTTGTCCAGAGCAGTTTCAAGGCTGCCTGTTTTCCTTTGATAATAGGAGAGGACGGAAGAAATGTTGTGGAAGGTGGAGGAGAGAAGTTTCAGGCAAATTTCCCGTCTTATGGAGGGGGTGCCAAAAGCCTGAGCCTGGCGGATGACCAATTCCCCGCTTAGTTGAGCGGCATGGGGGAGCAGGGTAGAAACGTGGTTTCCGTAGTAGTTGAAAAAGTGTACGGGGATTCCCTTTTGGGCCAGGAATACGGCAAGTTTGCTATTCAGGGAGATCTCTCCAAACAGGTAGATGGATTCAACTCCTTCTACGGGGACCGTGACGGCATTTGTCGGAAGATCCTCGAAATCATGAATTTCTTCATCCGGTGTACTGTCTCCCTGTTGAACGATTTGTTCAAATCGGAGGGTATTGTCATGACGGCAGAGGCGGCCGGCTCGCGTTAAATAGAGGTTCATGCGAAACAGAGAGATTCATAAGAGCAGTTTTTGCAATATCCGTATCGTTTTACGGGAGGGAGTGGGCCGGATAGGATGTCTTCACATTTTTTCAGATCGGCTTCTATCTTGTCCGCCAGTTCCGTATTCCAGCCCAGGTTTTTTGTCCGACGTTGCAGAGGATAGTGGAGAACTGCCTGGTGGATAGCCAGTCCCTGGGCATTCAGATACCACATGTAATAACCCACCTGCGCTTCATCTCCGGCTCCGGGTGTTTTTCCCCTTTTGGTCTCGTGAATGATTCCGTTTTTCCAGTCGGCCCAGTCAACGACGCCTATGGTTCCTATGGGGATGTCTTTTTCTTCCCGGGGGTAGGAGGTGTCTTGCAGCAGTCTGCCCAGTTGGACCAAATCATTTTCAAATTCGGGTCGGATCCCGTTGTGAAACAGCCACAGTTTTCTGTGACAAACATGCAGATAGTTGATTTCCGTTCCAGTGATATGCATGGGGTTACTTTGTTACAGCACGGAGGGCTTGAATTGATACACGGGGACGCCTTCCTCCGGAAAGGCCAGTCTGGCGGAAGGCGGACCGAGATTCAGCTCGGGAAGGATACGGGAACTGAGGGTCAGCTTGTAATCTGAGACTATTTGAATGTACTCTTTTCGTTCTTCCACAGAGCTTTTGTTACAGGTGATTTTATTCGCCAGTTCATTGAGACGCTGTAGAGTGTCCCAGTCGGGAAGAACGATGATCTCCGCCTGATGCGCGTCATCGAAGAGCTCCGCGATGAATTGGGCGTTTTCCCAATGCGCGCCCAGGTTTCCTCCCAGAGACTGGACGGACAGGAATGATTTGAGTGAATCCCCGAAATCCGCTTTTCCGAAACATTTTTTCTGGAGGCAAGAGAGTTTTTCCGCCAGTTCCGAATCTAGGAGAGGAGCGTCGATTTGCCATTCCCGGAAAAAGCGCTGTTCCTTCTGGTGGAAGGAGTCCACTTTCCTTTGTATATCGCGAAAGGAATTGAGGGCTAGCCTCTGCTGGTTTTGCGTTTCTACCTCGAGCAATATTTCAAACGAGGTTTTCTCTTCTTTATCGCCGACAAGCAGGGAGAATACCTCTACCTCGCAGGGCCAGTCTCTACCCTCCCGACCTGTGCGGCCTCCCCGCTGGATGATGGAGGCGATCCCCTGATAGTCTGTCAGTGCTCTGTCAAAGTCGAGATCTACACCCACTTCGATCATTTGGGTAGAAATCAGGGTGACCGGGCGGCGCTTCATGGCAGCCTTGCAGGAGCGCACGAGCTGCCGCCTGAGGACAGGCGGCATGAGGCCGTCCAGACAGACGATTACACGGTCATCGCTTCCTGACTCCAGCTCCGCCAGTTGATCCCAGGGATCCCATCGGGTTCGGAAATGTTTTTGCAGCGGCCAGCTACCCTTCTCGACCAGATTGACGACGACGAGTATGTTGTCTCGGACGGAGCTATGGAGCTGTTCCAGTCTGATAATGAGGTCTGCCCTGCATAGCGCACCCAGGGAACGATAGGTGCGGCGGCGGTTGACGGCTTCGTGCCGGTAAAGGCTTCCGGAGAATTCTTCCGGCAGCCTTACGGAAGATTCAATATCCCAGTAGGGCAATGGATTAAGCGGGGTGGCCGAACCCAGAATGAAACGACAGTTTGCCTGCGTTGCAAATTCACGGGCAAAGCGGAAGAAAAACGGCAGGATGCTCATGGGGAGCTTGTGAAACTCATCCATGATGATGACGGTATCGCGAAGCCCCGCGCCGCGCAGGCACCTGCGCCTGTCCGGGTGGCACATGGAAAGGAGAACCTGATTGAAGGTCGTGACGTTGTAAGGTTTACTAAAGGGATGCTGCTCGCGGAGTGTCGCTTCCGCATCGCTGGCGGTTTCCTGCGGAGCTTCCATCGGGGAATCCGTCTTTGTGGCCTCACGCCTGCGGTAGTTCCATATTTGGGCGATCGCTTCTTGCTGAAAGTATTCCTCGAAGATCTGATCCGCGATTGATACCTGAGGCACGGAAAAGACAACGTGATTCATATGAAGGCGGTTCAGTAGTTTCTCTGCGGCGGAAAGCATGGCTTCCGTCTTTCCCAGACCGGTAGGGGCATCTATGAAGTAGAAGATATCGTCTTTCTCCATCTCTTCCTCAAAGGCAGCTCGAAGATTGCGGCGCAGATGGTGGAGGGGGGCGGACGGTGCTGGATAATGGCGTTTCTTTCTGAGGAGGAAGGGCTCCTCCTCCCAGGCGCGGGAGAGTGGAGGGAGAGAAACCGGCTTGCCGGACTGTCTGGAGGCGGAGAGGTGGTCGAACAGGCAGAATCGTCCCAAGAGGTTTCTCGCCCGGAGGCAGGCCCTCAGGTTTTTGTCCGGAGGGAGGGACCTGAATTGCCTGTTCCATGAATCCCTGTGAGGCGAAGCAGTGGGCGCGAGGAGACGGAATTGATCCCACGCTTTGGTCAGAACGCTGTCCGGGACTTCCGGCAGAAGGGAGGCAATGCCTTCCTGCCTGCCGAAATAGAAGTCCCGCGCCTGCCGGTCTTCTGCTATCAGGGACAGGCCGTCCAGCTGATCTGTCCTGATTTCCTTCAATTCCGAATGGTGAGCCGCACCCGTGTGCAGGGCTATCAGAGCCCAGGACAATTTTTCTTCTTCGACAGAGCCGGGGGTAGTCCCGAGATACGTGGCTGGTTTGGGATCAGGGAGAGACAACAGAACACAGGCAGCCAGTATCCCTCCTGCCGCCGCGTGGGGATGTGGGGAGCCCTTGCTTTTTTTGTTAATGTAGGCTTGCCACGGGATGGTAGCCTTTCCCATGTCATGACAGGCCAGGATGATTCGTTCTTCCAGACAGGTGGCAGCGGTGCAGACTTCTTTCAGATGGGTCAGCAGGTCCGAGCCCTGTCCATGACTGAGCAGTCTCATAGGCTGAATTCATCGGCGGAGCACCAGCTCCGGACCAGTGGAGAGTCCGTGAGGATGCCGGGATATTCTGGAGTAGGATATATCCAGTAGCCATCGCGGCGGATCCTCTCGAAAGTGACCTCCGCATCCGTCCGGTGACGGGAAAAGGGGGTGGACTCGCCCCAGGCTCCTCCGGATGTATGAAAGGCCCAGCCGTCTCCAGGAGGCAGACCTTCCGTTATTCTGACGTTCCTGATGATGGCCCGGCAGAACGAGGCTCCCAGATAGAGCGGGAACATCGGAATGCGGAATGCTGCTGCGAGGCGGTCGCACTCGGAGGAGGGAAGCTGAAATACGGCTTCATAACGCGGAGCCATGATGACCTGTTGCTGCATTCGGAGCGTGTCTCCCGCTTTGATTTCCTTAATGCCCTTTACATTCCATGGTTCTCTGGAGGGTATGCCCCCCTTCCATCTGCAGGCGACGTGCAGATCATGGCCCTGCTGCCACGCGAGTAATTCCGGCGAGACGGGCCAGGGCAGGCCTTTTTGGCTCAAGACGGCATTTTTTTTGAAATCCGGAGCGGACGCTCCCTGGGAAACCGGTGAAGCAAAGCCCAGCGCCGCCCCGGCCAGTCCGGCGAGATTGGCGGGGGCCGGGCCCAGGCAGGAGTAGGACCCCATGGACTCCTGGTAGTCGCGCCAGAGGGCCATGTCACCTTCGAGATCTAAGCAGACAAAACTCATTTTTCCTTGCCCGGAAGGTCCATCGTGAAGTTGTTTGCCCTGTGGGACAGGAAGACGTTTTCGTCTTTGCAATCCCAGCCTGTCAGAAATTCGGGCAGGACGGCTTGTAACTCCTGCAGGGCTTCCGCATGAGTTTTGACCTGCTTGTTTACGAGTTTTTCGTAAAGATCGGCGGGATTCGCGAAACTGACATCCTGCCCCGGAGTCCATCCGAGAAGGAACTGGGCGAACTGGGAACGCTGGGTAAAGGACGGATACCGGTCTGATGAGTAGGCTTTCCACATCCCTGATGCCAGGGCTTCCAGCCAGGCCACGGCTCCCTTGTCCTGCCAGTTCAATGTTTTGTTTTCGGCGGCATTTATGCGCAGCATATTGAGATTGATCTCCCAGAGGGCCAGGAAGAAGCCGTATTCCAGAGAGTCCACCGTAGCGGATCCCGCTGATTCCTTAACCGTCTGTGTTTTGCTGTCCAGCGATGGGAACGCGTTGTTGCGGCCCAGTGAATAAATCTCACAGGAATGGAAAGTCACGGGCCGGAACAGGGTATTGACGGCTCCCGTTACATTGAAATTCTCCTTTGAAACGGCGTGAACGTAGCCGAAGAGCGGGAGGTCCAACGTTCTATACAGGGCATCTTTTTTATCCTGGGATTTCTTGTCGATACCGCAAGCTTCGCGCAGAATTTCCAGTCTTTTGGAAAAGTCTCTTGGATTGCCTTGCTCATCTTCTTTTTCATAAAAAATCGTCTGATCCGCATAGGGCAACCCCTGCGCTTGGGCGTAGGCCTTCAGCCCCCTGCGTACGTGGTGCTTGATGTGGACGTCGGAGGTGAAGACCTGTCCGGTTTCATCATTGGTCCTCAAAGTGGAGGTATAGGGATCCAGATTGGGGCGAGCCTGGATGGCTTCAAAACCAAAAAGGATATAGGCATTCCCCTTTTCGGGGAGGGAGGAGGAAATTTTCATGTTATTGTTCGTTGTCGTTTGTTTCCTGAGGTGTTTTTGTATAGAAGACCATTCCCATGATCAGCCCTGAATTGAAGACGTCGCGCAAGCTCTCCGACTCGACAGACTTTACGA
The DNA here is from genome assembly GCA_964448375.1 of uncultured Akkermansia sp. GTDB lineage: Bacteria > Verrucomicrobiota > Verrucomicrobiia > Verrucomicrobiales > Akkermansiaceae > Akkermansia. The sequence goes on along the minus strand of CAYVAI010000001.1, from coordinate 208,222 downwards.
AGGGAAGGAGCTGGCAGTTGAAGCGGGCGGTAGCGTCCAGGTTGATCAGTAAGCCCATGCCCTTGTCAAAAACGCGCAAGAGTTCTCTTCCTCTCAAACGGGAGGGGTGCCGTCCTTGAGTTGCCGAAAAGCGGCGTCCCTGACTGTTTACCGTCCATGTCAATTCATTCAGGAGAATACCGGTTAGCGCTCCGCGGACGAAAAGAGGAAAGTCGTTTCCCGGTACACAAGGAGAAGCCTGCTTGACGAATTGATCTATTTTTTTCTGTTGATTGGGACGCAACAGGCGATACACCTCTTCTCCGAGAAGTGATTCGCTGGTAGGTGGTGGTGTTTGCATAGGGCCAAATATTCCGGTTTTGATGTTATTCTGGTTTTGAATTTCTTCCTGTTGGTGTTGAAATTCGGGAGATGACAGTTTTTCAGGATTTGTCCGGGCAGTAGCGATGAGGTGTTGCAGACCCAGGAGTTTTTGGGTAATTCGAAAATAATCGCGGGCTTTGCCTTTGTCTATGAGCTCGTCTCCCGAGAATGCCTTGGCAAACCTTTGAAAACCGTGGAAAACCTCCTGCGCGTGGATCAGTCTTTTTTGAAGGGCATATGTAAAGACCATGGTCCAGAAGCGGTAAACGCTGGGAGTATCTGAGTCTTGGGTCGTCAGCGCCGACTTCATATAACCGACCAGAGCGTACTGGATATTGTTGTTAAGCAGATAGGCATTCAGTTGGCGCAGATAGGACAGGGAAACGCCGGGGAAAATTTGCTGGATGATCCATTTTTTCTTTTGGGCTCCTTCCACAGCGGCCAGGAAAATCGTACTGCTTGCGGCTGCGGGCAACAGATCCGGGCGGGTAATCTCTGTAGGCTCGTTGTCGACCGATTTTTGAGTTTTCGCTTTTTTCTGTTCAAAAAAAAGCCTTTTACGGTCATTTTCCCCTGAGACGAACTCCTGGAGCTCGCTGTATTTCAAATCGTTTTCGGGAAGAAAGAGAAGCCGGGAGGTATCGGGAAAGGGAGCCGTTTTTACCATATACTCCAGCTTGTTGTTGAGTACTTCCAGTACGCGAGTTCGTGAGCTCTCCGGAGCCTCCCCCAGCAGTCTTCCGTATTCGGAGGCTCCCATATACTTTTCCAGTCCGAAAACATTCCTGCCCATGCCACTTGCCATCTGAAAATCACCGGAAACGATGTCGCAACTTTCAGCGGGAGGAACTCGCAGGAGGCGAGCCAGCTCCCTGGAACGGGAGACGTTGACGCCTGCCTCCTCCCACTCGTCATAGTCGTCGTCGCTCACATCATTCAGGAACAGGACCAGTCGGCTCCCGTCCGGCAATGTACAGAGGCAGGGAACGACCCAGTTGCCTTTTTTGTCGTTTGGCATTTTAAATGTATGCCATTTGGTCGGAAGCTTTTTCGTTTTGCTGCTGCCTCCATCCAATGTGAATAGTCCTTCAAAACGAGGGATTTCTCTTTCCAGCCCTTCCGCCGTTTCCGGGGAGAAGGTGCGTAACCAATGAAGGAAGCCCTGCGAGTAGCGCAGATACAGGGCGGCTTTGGCTACGCCTCCCATCTGGGAAGATCCGCCGCCAAAAAGGGAAGAGCTACCCGCATAGGGAGAGTTGTCTCCGAAGTCCGATTGCTGAGTATAAAACTTCTGCCAGCTGCCGAAATAGGTATTACTTCCATCCGGCGTGTCGTTGTAGAAAAGAAGTACGGAGGGGGAAAGAAACTCATCCACTATATTCCACGAAACCAAGTCACTATCCAGCGATGGCTCGATGAGGATAACGCTCCGTTCCTGTTTTTCTTTCAGGTCGAAATTGCCGGCCTGGATAAGTTCATCTATTCTCTTGAGAAACATCTTTTTTTTCTCCCAGAGTGACAAGGCCGAAGCCTTGAGTATTTTGTCCGCCCAGACCGCAGTTCCAGACTACCTGATGGACTATTTCAGGAGCCGTGATTCGTACGGGACACCGAAAAGCCCTTACATTGAGATTTTTGATCCGATAGAGTCCGTGTCGGTAGGGACGGTTCACCGCCAGAGGGAGAAACTCTACTTTTATGGGCAGCTCTTTGATGTCTTCCTCCTGCAAATTGGACATCGTCAGGTAATTGCTCTGGATATCTTTTCTGATTTCTCCCAGGCGCAACAGCTTGTGCCGAAGGTTAGCCGAGATCAGAGACTCGCAGGAAGGGATGGCTTTTTCCTGATTATCGGGAAACTGGAAAAAATCGGAACCTTCTTTTTGATATCGGGCCACTATCATGCCGGACTGGCCGAAACAACGGTAGATAGTAGTTTCCCGGAATGTCGGAGTGGGTACCATTTTGATGTCATCCACACGGAGTTGCAATCCGGCTATATCCAGTGTTTTTTGGTTAATCAGCGCCTCTCCCAGTGAAAAGGTTATTTCCGGCCAGACGGAAGCAAAGCGTATCCACAGGCGTTTGCCGAACTTTAGCACCTTTTCTCCGGAGGGCAGGCTCACTTGTTCCGGATGGGGCTCGCTATTCAAGGGACTGAAGGTAAAAAGCTTCATCCTGTTTTTATGGGCCCCGTCATGCAATTCCTTGCCCAAGGACGGATTGCTGGCGGAAAGGGTCTTCGTGAGCGCGGAGCCCAGAGCATGATTATAGGAATACCCCAGAGGCTGTTCATTCAGATTAGTCAGACTTATCTCTACCTGCATAATATCTAATAACAGATACACGGAGGGAGAAATATTTGTCAAGATAAAATAACCCAAGTTCAATAATAAACCACAGCTGTCCTAAACGAATTTTGTAGAAAAATTCGTTTAGGACAGCTGTGAATAACAAACGGCTTGCGGTTATTATGTTGGGTGTCATTGCGGTACATGCGGGGGCTCTGGTTTGGAGGATTAAAAGAAACACTTTTGGCCGCTTTGAAGGCTCGGAGTCTTGTCTTTGCGTTGACGCTTGTGATCTTGCTGGCGATCAATGCCCGGTGTACGCTTTGCTGGGGCTGTCTGCCGCAATGTTCCCATAGAGCCCTTGCCTTGAGGTTCCGGATACCCGGTACCCGGATAGCTCCCGGGGCCGATACTGCCTTTGTTGTGGTGATCTCCCTGATGCATGTAATTATTCTGGCAACGGCGCGAATCTAGCCCATTCTCTTCTCTGCATCCTCTCCTCTTCCCGAATCCATATTCATGTATACTTTCGACTATTCTTTTGACGGCGGGTGGATCCACCCGGGGCAATTATCGCTTCTGCTGGAATATTCCCGGCAAGACTGGCGTATCATGTCGTTCTCCACACTCTCCATCTCTGTGGATGCAGGAGGTGACGATGCTTCTCCCGAGAGGGATATGCACGCCCTGGCGATGGAATTAAATCGATACGCCCGGCAGAGTGAAAGGGGCGTCGATGTATCGTCCCTGCTTCTTCATGGGGAATACGCCAGCAAGTGGGAGGACTTTGCCTGCCGCCTCAATGCCATTGCCACCTCGGTGAGCTTCCCCTTTTACGAGATCAGGCACGGACAGGAGAGAATATTCTCGATGGCAAAAGATCCGGCGGCACGCTTCCAAGCCCTGCACAAGAGGAACAAGATCAGTCTGGAGACACCACCACACCACGAATTCGGCCTCTACTCCTGCGACCTCGCCTTTGTCGTGCCGGAGGGAAGGCAGCAGGACAATGTGGTTCACCTTTTTGCGGGAGGTGGTGGCGGAATTTTCGGAGGAAGCCCGGCTCTTGCACCGCGCAGAGCTTCCTGGCTGGGGCTCTTCACCTGCGACGAAGCTTTATCAGTTTCCAAGTATCTGCTGGAATTGAACGAGACATGGGGCGAAACCGCCAATCCTCGCAAACGACGCCTGAAGTCACTCTTTGCAACACGTGGGGAGGACTGGGTTCATGCCCGATTGTCGGAAGCAGGATTCCGGATTCTCACTGGCCACGAACCGGGCTTTCTCTCATCCGGAGAACTGAGTCGGGCGGAAGAATACAACAGGGGCCTGCTCTTTGTCTCCGGCGGCAAGCTTGCGGATACCCCGGAATACCCCCTTGCGTCCTTTCTCACCCAACTTCTCCCTCGGCTCACTTATCCTTTGCGGATCACACCGCAGGGCAATCTGCGCATTCACCCGGAAGATGCTCGGGCCAACCGGGATCTCCTGCACGATTTCTCAACCCTGTATGCGGAGTTTGCCTCTCCACTGAGAGTCGCTTCCCTTGCTTGCCGGGGACTCCCCATATGCAAACGGGCAAAGGCACTTTCTTCTCGCATCCTGACGAGCACGAGTGCGTTGCTGGACAACCTGCTCCGGCCATACGGTCTGGCAGGTGTCTCTCTTATTTTCCGCATTTCCGGATGCCCGAACGGTTGCTCCAGGCCTCTGTTTGCCGAACTGTCTCTCGTCGGCCGCACGAAATCCACCTACGATCTGTTCGCTGGTGGCAGCCCGCGCGGGGACAGGGCGGCGAGGCTCTTTCGCAAAGCTGTTCGCATTGATGAACTGCCGGAGGTTCTTTCCCCTCTGTTCCGCGAATGGGCGGAAGCCAGGCAGGAAGTTCCCGATCTTTCTTTTGGTGACTGGATTTTCCCCTGTATTCCCGAAACAGATCCCCAGGAGAAAGAAGACAGCTAACGCGACATCAACCTATTAATCCTTGCAGAACCGGGCACAGCGAGGCAGGCTCGAAGAGAAGCCATACCAAACGATGCTACCCAAGCCCTGTTTGAAACCGCCTGCCTTCTCCACGGCCATGCCGAGACATGTAAGGAGGGTGAGCTTCTTGCTCGCGAGGGAGATAGCTCCTCCTGTGTGCTGTATGTCCAGTCGGGATGCCTGCGTTTTACTTCAATACCACACTATGACCAAAATGACTGAAAAGGAAAAAATGTTGTCGTCCATGCTGTACTATCCGATGGATCCGGAACTCATTGCCGACCGGGCAGCTATCAAGCGCATCATCCATCAATTCAATACGATGGACCCGGATCTCGTCGAGGAACAGAAAAAATTGATCCGCCCCTGGCTGGCGACTCCAACGGAAAACTTCCACATCGAGCCCCCCTTCCGCTGCGACTACGGCTACAATATCAGCCTCGGTGAGGGCTCCTACGTCAATTACAACCTGACCGTGCTGGATTGCGGCAAAGTCACCATCGGCAAAAATGCCTTCATCGGCCCCAACGTCAGCATCTACACCCCGAATCACCCCATCGGTGGCCGGGAACGCAACACGGGGTTCGAAACCGCCTTCCCCGTCACCATCGGCGACAACGTCTGGCTTGGTGGCAGTGTCACCATTCTCCCCGGTGTGACCATCGGCGACAATGTTGTCATCGGGGCCGGAAGCGTCGTCACCAAAGACATCCCGTCCAATTCCGTAGCAGTCGGCAATCCCTGTCGCGTCGTCAAAGACATTCCTGCCGAAGCATAAAAGCGTTCCGGATACGTTTTTCTCCCTTGCAATCCGGAAGGCTCATGATTAGGTTCTATCCACCCAAACACCCAATGTTTGGAACTTTTCCATTCAACCACCCATACAACCATGCGAAGCGATCGAGTCAAGGCAGGTTTTGAGCACGCCCCACACCGCAGTCTGATGCGGGCTACGGGGATGACGGACGAAGACCTCAAGCGTCCGTTCATTGCCATTTGCAATTCATTCAACGAAGTCATTCCCGGCCATGTCCACCTCAACAAGGTCGCCCAACTCATCAAGGAGGAAGTGCGCAAGGCAGGCGGTACACCAGTCGAATTCAACCTCCCGGGCGTCTGCGACGGCATCGCCATGGGGCACCAGGGGATGAAGTTCTCGCTGGCCAGCCGCGAGTTGATTGCCGACAGCGTGGAAACGATGCTGTCCGCCCACGCGTTCGATGCCATGATCTGCATCCCGAACTGCGATAAGATTGTGCCCGGCATGATCATGGGGGCGATGCGTTGCAATATCCCGACGATTTTCTGTAGTGGCGGCCCGATGGAGGCCGGCAAGGCCGAAGATGGCTCCGCGCTGGATCTCAACAGCGTCTTTGAAGCCGTCGCCCAGTTCAAGAGCGGCAAGATCAACGAACAGGAACTCCACAAGATGGAGTGCCTCGCATGCCCCGGCGCAGGCTCCTGCTCCGGCATGTTCACCGCCAACTCGATGAACTGCCTCAGCGAAGCCATTGGCCTGGCTCTGCCCGGCAACGGCACCCTGCTTGCCAACTCGGAAGAACGCAAGGAATTCTGGAAGGCCTCCGCACGCCGCGCCGTCGAAATGGCCAAGGCTGACGGCCCCTTGCCCCGCGACATCGTCACGCAGGACTCCATCGACAACGCCTTTACCATCGACATGGCCATGGGAGGCAGTTCGAACACCGTTCTTCACACGCTGGCCATCGCCAACGAAGCGGGCGTCGAATACGACCTCAACCGGATCAACGAGATTTCGAGGCGCACGCCAAACATCTGCAAAGTGGCCCCATCCTCCCGCTTCCACATGCAGGACGTCCTGCGTGCTGGCGGCATCAGCGCCATCATCAACGAAATCGCCAAAATCCCCGGTGCCCTGCATCTGGATTGCATGACGGTCAGCGGCAAGACTCTCGGCGAAGAAGTCGCCAGTGCCGAAATCAAGGATGAAACCGTCATCCACAAGCTCGAAAACGCCTACACGAAGGACGGCGGTCTCGCCATCCTCTTCGGCAACCTGGCAGAAGACGGCGCCGTCGTCAAATCCGCCGGAGTTTTGCCCGAAATGAAGGAGTTCAAGGGCGAAGCCATCATCTTTGAATCCCAGGAAGACGCCTGCGAAGGCATCCTCGCTGGCAGAGTCAAAGCCGGACACGTCGTTGTCATCCGCAACGAAGGTCCGAAGGGTGGCCCCGGTATGCAGGAAATGCTTGCTCCGACCTCCTACATCATGGGCCAGGGGCTCGGCTCCTCCGTCGCCCTGATCACGGATGGACGCTTCTCCGGCGCTACGCACGGTGCCTGCATCGGTCACGTCTCTCCGGAAGCCGCAGAAGGCGGTGTCATCGGCCTGTTGAAGGACGGGGATATCATCGAATATTCCATCCCCCAGCGCTTCCTGAAGGTGCACCTGAGCGATGAAGAGCTCGCCGCCCGCCGCGCCGACTGGCAGCCCACCTATAATCCCATCAATTCCTCCTGGTTGAACCGCTATCGCAAACTGGCTACCAACGCCAGCAAGGGCGCCATTCTGGACAGCAACTGATCTTCTGAATTATACACCAGAAAGAGGCTGCTTCACCGGAGCTGAAAAACCGGGTGAGGCAGCCTCTTCCTTTGTTAGGCAACAGGCAAGGCTGGCCGTTATTTACTTGCCCGCGAGGCAGAACGATCCGGTTGCACTTCAAAAACGCTCAAGACGGCGGCATGATCCGACGGCCAGACAGAATCGATTTCCGGGGCTGTTCGGACGATTTTGGAGGAAATGGCTTTGATGCCTTCCCCCTTGTAGTAGATGTAATCAATGCGCGAGTGCTGGAGCTGGCCGTAGATGACAGCGAAGGTACCCTCGGGACGGGCAACTTCATCGGGATTGATTTCTCGAAAGCTGTCCTTGTAGCCCTGGCTGTACATGTACAGGGAACAGGGGAGAGCTACCGGCCCATAGCCATTGTGGAGTTTTGCAGCGGCAGCCGTCCAGTCGAGGTGGCTTCCCGAGTTGAAATCTCCACCAATCAGCGAAGGCATGTCTTTGGTGGCAAGGTGGGGATCGACATCGTTGGAGAGGATGTATTTCGCGTCTTCTACCGCCAATTGCGTATCTTCCTTCACCCAGTCATCGGGGTTCATGCCATCCTGCATATAGGAACTGGCGTATTCCGGGCGGTAGGCATAGCGGAGCCAAACATCATTGACCAGAACGCGGCGACCGTTTTTCAAGGTAATGATCGCGGGGTTGGAATTGAAGGTCTTTCCAGTTTTGATTTTCTCCATCGGGAAGCGGGAAAACAGGGCGAGGTTGTCCCCGGAAGAAGCCGTCTGCAGGCTGTACCCCAGTTCACGGGCGATTTGTTCCTGAGCGCCGTATCCCTCCTGCATGGTCACAACATCCGCGTTGGATGCCCGGATCAAGTCGGTCACGCGATCACGACCGACATCCGCCAGATGTACGCCACCATGCCAGATATTCCATTGGAGGACTTTGAGTGTATTGGGATCAGAGGTACTGCTCCGAGACACGAATTTATCCACGCAGTCCGTATCAGCTACGGGGGTATGAGGCACACCATTCAGGGAAAAGGACGGGATAGTCGCCTTGATCCTGTGCCCGGGGACGGCCTTTTTGTTGATGTCGAAGGTCACGAGGATATAATTGAGGCCGGGATCCAGAGTAAGGGACTCAGCCGGGGTTTTGGCACGGAAGACCATATTGCGCGCAGGAGATTGCCCTTTGCCAAAGAGCTCCACCTTACGCTCGGATCGCGCCGAGGCTCCGGTACTGTACACGTGAACCCTGTCGATATCCTTCAAGTCGTCCGTCTGGGATAAATTGAGGCGCAATTCATGGAGCTTAATCGGCTTTCCATTGCCTGTGATAGCAAGGCGCAGTTTTACTTGCTGATCATCTTTCACACCTTGTTCCACATCCCATTCACTGGGGATAACGATAGCATTGAAAAGTTGCCGAGGCTGATCTTCAGGAACCTTGAAGTGAGGATTGTCACAGCTTACCGCGTATGCAGCAGGCTGGTTGCCCTTGTAGTCAATGCGCCCATTCCTGATGTGGTAAGCCTGGTGCCCACGCCCGACCCAATTAACCGAGCTCTCCTCCTTCATATCATCAAAGGGGTAGTAGCCCACAAGAGACTTGAAGGAGGGATGAGCTGGCGTCAGGGGCTTGCCCTTCCATTCCTGAAGAGTTGCTTCCGGCAAGGCCGTTTCCCACATGCGCACTTCATCAATCAGACCGCCAAAGGTCGAATTCTCCCGATCGACGCCAATACAGGAAGGCAATGCTACCACTGCCTTGTCGGCGCGCGCAATTTCGCGTCCGTCGAGGAACAGGCGTGTTGTTTTCCCATCGCAACTCACGGCAACATGGTGCCATGAGTCATCCAGTGCTTCCTTGGAGCTGATACCTGCCAGCGTGCTGGTCAGGCGTCCCTTTTTAAGAGTCAATACTTTGGTGTCGACACGATTCACCCTCGGATATTCTCCCGCACCGAAGATGACTTCCTCCGCATTCCATGAGGTATCATTTCCCTTAATCCAGGCTTCCAGAGTCCAGGCGCCCATCAACGGCTTCATCCCGGTGCGGACATCGTTGTCCTTGCCATCCAGGTAGCAAGCCAGATTGGACACATCATCCGACACGGTAATGAATTCACTTTGCACCCGCACGGCGTTTCCATTCCTGTTGCTGACTCTTTGTATGACCTTGTAACTTCCCGGCTTATTGTAAGTAACCTCCGGGTTTTGCTCGGTACTCTTATCCGGGGTTCCGCCCGGGAATAACCATCCCCAGGATACAGGGGAAAATTTCGAGCAATCATCGAAGCGAAGCTTATGCCCCGTTTTGACGGTTTGGGAAGGAACAGTAAAGGCAGGCTCCGGGGCTTCATCGCACTTTTGCATCACGTACAACTCGGCCACAGCCGCATAGCAGGGATCGCCATTGAAGCCCGACAAGGCAACCAATTGAACGTAACGAACCCCGGGAACAGCTGGAAATGAAATGGTATTCAGCTTGTCCCTGTTGGCAAAAGAACCGTCTGAGACCTTCTGCCAATTGGCACCATCCCGGCTCACATGGAATTCGTAATCCTTGATATTTCCATTTCCCCCATCGGGGCGGGGCATGTATTGGAAGCCATTGACTTCATACTCACCGCCAAGATCAATCTGAATATGGTGTGGAAGAGGAGCCTCCGCGCCCCATTTTGTGTGCCAGTGGGTCGTTTCATCTCCATCAAACACCAGCTCTCCCTTTTGACTGGATTGAACACTGTCCACGGATTTGACTTTCCAGCCCGTGCGAGGCACATCAATACTCTGGCCTCCGGCTGAAAAAACAGCCAGCAGGGAAAAAAGAACCAGGGAGAAATGAAACGTGATTTTATCGCGGAAAAAACCTGATACTGAAGGACGTAGTTCACATTCTTGTCGCATAGAAGGAATTACGTCTCACATACTCTGACTCTTTCAATGAAACCATCCCTCTCCACCATGAAAATGCCTTGGTGCTATCCCGTGAATCCTACTTCGCACACAGATCATCACGCTGCGTCTTTTCGTCAATGAAACCCACCAAGATGGATTCAGCAAGAATACTGGGTAAGGCCGTCAGACGACCATCCGAGAGTTCCAGCATCAGTCCGGATTCCAGTCCGTCGGCTTCGACTAAAGCAACAATTTCATTCAGGCGAATACCCCGCTCAGAAAGAAGCTCCAACAAGTCGTGGCGTTCGGGAACGCGGCAAATCACCGTGCGCACGCCAACTGGCAGATCAGACAGGCGGTATAGTTTCCGAGTCGGGATACTACCCTCACTCTCTGGAATATAGCCGCCGTGAGGGCATGTCCTGGGATAGTTGAGGAAGTGAGCCAGCTTCTCCGCCAGGAAAGGCGATGAAGCATGTTCCAGGCGCTCGGCCTCCTCGTGAACTTCACTCCAGGAATAACCAAGGTGATCCACGAGAAACACTTCCCAGAGACGGTGAACGCGGAGCAATTGCAAGGCCTTCTTCCGTCCCTCTTCCGTCAGGAGCACATTTCTCTCCGGCGTCACCTCTACAAGGCCGTCCTTCGACAGCTTTTGCAACATTTCACTCACCGATGCTGGTGCTACCTCCAACTGATCTGCTATCAGCCTGTTATTGACAATGCCATGGCGGCGTTGCAATTCATCAATTGTCTTCAGATAATCTTCCCTGTTGCTTGTCATCGTTATTCCTCCTTGCTGGATCTTATAAGGTATACCTAACAAAAGCAGGTTTTGTTCAAAAAAAGTATCCCTCCTCCTGGTTTAATTATCTCATTCGCTCAAAGCTAACGTAAATTAACAGAGAGGAATGTGAAATAACAAGGGCACTGCATGCGTAGTTAGCGGCGATAATTCAGCAACTCCCTCCATGAAATATTTTTTCCTCCTCGCCCTACTTGCGCTGGTTCCGTGCCTGGCTCCATGCGCAGAAGCCGTCATCCCAGCCTCATTAAAAGCCGAAGCCCAAGACAGAGACAAAGCCTCGTACAACTGGATGGAGCGTCACGAGGCCATCAAAACACGCCATCAGGAAATCAAACCGGAATATGCCATCATCGGAGACTCCATCACCCACCACTGGGGAGGAGACCCTGTAGATCAATTTGGTCAGCAAGGCAATGACTCCTGGACGAGGCTTTTCGGTAACCACGTCGTCACCAACATGGGATTCGGCTTCGACTATGTGGACAATGCCTACTACCGCATTGAGCAAGGGGAGCTGGACGGAACTTCTCCGCGCGTCGTCGTCGTCATGATTGGCACCAACAACCTGGGACACCGCAAGGACTCTCCTCAAGTGTGCGCCGACAATACCAGGGCCCTCATTGAACTCATCCGCAAAAAGAGCCCGAAATCAAAAATCCTCCTTTTAGGCGTGCTGCCACGGAGAGAAAAGGAACTGGGCCTCATCATCAACGACACCAACAAGCTCTTGGCCAAACTCGCCAACAACAAAAGTGTCTTTTTTGCCAATCCCGGGCTGGCCATCCAGGGGACTGAAGACGGTAGCATCCGCAATTCCTGCACCTCCGACGGTGTACACCTGACACGGACAGGCTATGCCCTCATCGGTGATGAAATTGCCACCACACTTACCCGCATTGATCCCTCATTCAAGGGAGGCAAAGTTGCCAGCCCGGCAGTACTCGACGGCATCGCCCCCGAAGACGTGAAGTTGCTTGCCCTCGGTGACTCCATCACGGACAACTACCACAAAGCCAGCCCTCCGCATGAGGATTTCCAGCCCGTGTGGAAGAAATTTTACACCCCCTACCATGCTGTCAACTTCGGTATCAGCGGCCATACGACGGATGATTTGCTCACTCGTATCGGCGCGGAAGGCATTCTCGACCATGTCTCGCCGAAAGTCGTCCAAATCCTCATTGGCACCAATGACACAGGCAAAGGAGCTACTGAGGATGAAGCTTTTGCTGGTATCCAACGCGTCGTCAACAAGGTGAGAACCAAACTTCCAAAGGCACGCATTCTCCTGATCGGCATTCTTCCCAGCGACATCTACAACTGGCATGTTGCGGCGGCCGATTACCCCCAAAAGAAGTTCCAGATGGACATGTCCATCAACGACAAACTGTCCAGACTCTACGCCAAAGATCCCGCCGTCACCGTTCTGGACATCCGCAAAGTGTTCCTGAATGCCGATGGTACCGTAAAGGCAGACTTGTTTTGCGACCCACAAATCGTGGTCATCAATGGCAAACAGGCCGGTCCTCTCCATCCGAACACTAAGGGGCAGAGCCTCATGGCCGAAGCCATCCATCCAACATTGGATCGCCTGATGAAAAGCCGGTAATTTTTAAAATTCGTCGGGACTTGTTGTCGAAGAGCAGCATTCGTCTCACGAAGCATCGGCACAGATCAGACACTATTGGCTATTCATCAACGGATTGCCGGAAATCCATATTTTTCAACTTTATGTTCGATACCTCATGGGTCGGGAAGAAAATGCTTGAATCGAGGCGGAAAGTACATCAGGTTTAGAGGAGGAAATTCTTTCCCACCCATGTTCCGCGCATGAATATCCCAGCCCGTCTGTCCCCCAACCTCGGAATTACGAACAGACAGCTTACTATGCCCACGAAACGCCCTTTGATAGCATCGTGCATGTGGAACATCCTCGGATCACTTCACCTCCATTTGCAAGGTAACGGCTTTTTTTAACCTCCCCATCTCGTCCATGAGCAACGACAAACAACCCTCCATCGTCAAATACTTCTCGGAATTCAAGGTTCTGAAGGGAGCTTCGCGCAATTTCTGGATCACCAACCTCATCCAGTTCTTCGACGGCTTAGCCTACTTCTCCATGATCACCATTTTCACAATCTTCCTGAACAAGTATTGTGGATTCGACGATGCCTCGTCCACCCTTTGGGTAGGTCTCTACACCCTCTTCATCTCTGCTCTCGTCTTTGCCGTCGGTACAATCTGCGACATCATCGGCATCAAGAGGAGCTACACCATAGGCCTTGTCCTATTGCTCATAGGACGACTATTTTTAGGACTGGGTACGGACTTTTACACCCATATACTGGGAGGGAAAATGGAGGACTCCACCCCGATGGTCATGGTCGGCATCTTCATCATGTCCTTCGGGACGGCCTTCATGAGCCCCGTCATTCAGACATCCATCCGCCGCTTTACAACGATCAAGGTGCGCCCGACGGGCTTCAATTTCTACTACCTCTTCATGAACATTGCAGCCTGGCTGTCCGGCTGGGCCATCGTGGACGGCTTCCGCAATACCTACGGCGATATCAACGGATGCTACTGGGTCATCAATTTCGGCACCATCATGTGCATTTTCGTCTTCATTCTGACACGCTTCCTCGATGACGACTACTACGCCGAACCGAGCGAGCGCATGCAGAAAAAGGATCAGGAACGCCGCCCTCTCCAACTCTTCGCCGAAGTCTGGAAGGAATCCGCCTTCCGCAAGCTGATCATTTTCCTCGTACTGACCCTGGGGGTACGCATCGTCTTCACTCTGCAATTCCTCATCATGCCACAGTACTACTCGCGAACGATTTACGACGACTTTGCTCTAGGCTTCGTCAACTCGCTCAACCCGATGATCATCGTTCTGGGACTGGTGCTACTCATCCCGGTGATCAACAAGTACTCGACAGTCAAACTGATGATCGTCGGCATGTCGATTTCAGCCTTCTCGCTGGTCTTCATGGCCATCCCCATCGAATGGTACTACCTTGTGCCGGGCATTGAGACACGTTCGCAAGCCTTCCTGGTTGCCATCGTCGTACAAATTGTCATCTTCGCCTTTGGCGAACTCCTCTTCTCCCCGCGTTTCTCGGAATACGTAGCACGCGTTGCACCCAAGGATAAAGTGGCCTCGTACATGTCGATTGCCGCCTTGCCCATGTTCATCGCCAAGCCAATCAACGGCGTCATCGGGGGCTTGCTCATCAGTTACCTCTGCTACGATGGCATCGCCGCAAAGATGGACACTGGCCACATCGGTTTCTGGCAATCGCCCTCGTTCATGTGGTTCATCTACCTGGCTCTGGCAGTCCTTAGCCCGGTTGCCATCATCCTGACGAGAAAATCCGTTGCCTCCGATCACCCGGAAGAAGATACCGCCAAGGAGATGGAAGCCATCCCCCCGCCCCCTGCCGAAGCCGAAGCCATTCAACAAGACGCCTGATGTAAGCCATGACTGAACATTCTCAATCAACACCCGACGCCATGAATCAGGAACCTGCCACGCAACACGGAATACGCTGGGGCATTATCATTCTGGACCTCATCATTCTCCTCTGCCTGAGTGGTATCCTCATGGTACTTGCCATCAGCATTCAAAAGATATTCTCCGTCACCAACGACGCTCAGGCTCTCATCTCGACGATTCAGAAAGGCAAGATGGAAAACGGGACGGATACTGTCTTCCTGCAAGCTCTCGATAACAGTGCCACCAACGACTCACCAACCAAGCTGGCCAACACACCCGATTTCAGCGGACGCACTCCTCTTATGTGGGCATCCTACACCCACTATAACAACCCAATGCTCACGTATGCCAAGGACAAGGTGAGGCACTTCTACGCATCCAACCTCCTTGCTGTGCCCGGCATTAATGCCAAGGCTCAGGATAACGACGGTTGGACGGCACTGCACTGGTCGTCCTGGAGTGGACTTCCCACAGTCACCAACCTGTTAATCGATACCGGACTGGAGATCAACCAGCCTGAGAAGAATGGCTACACGCCAGCCATGCTTGCCGCCATGCGTGGCAACGACAAGGCCCTCTCCTTCCTGATCAAGGCAGGTGCCGATCTCAATCTCAAGAACAAGGATGGCAAGTCCGCCCTTGATCTCGCCAAACAATCCTACGCAGCTTATATTGCCAACTTCGACCTGACAAAAACCAATGTCTGGATCCCCAACGATGTGAAGGATCCCGAAGCTTTAGTCGCACAGGATGATGACGAAGAAGAACACGAGCCTGGCTCCGGGAGATACGTCGATGTCCGTGGAGAAGCCTTCCTGAATACACTTCGTCTGCTCGAAGACAAGGGAAAAGGCAAAAACTGAGGCTCTCTGAAAGCCTCAGTCTGCGGTGCCATTGGGGGGGCTGACAAGGAAATGAACAACCATGCCGCCCATCCCATGGAAAGGCGGAAAATGTCCCCTATTCTTCCGGTTCGACAATCACAACTACCTTCCCGCGGAAGGGAAGTGTAGCACGGATGCGCTTTTCAAATGAGGAGGCCAGTTCGTGGCACTCGGAAACCGCCATATTGCCGTCAACGGATACGTGAACAGCCACAATTGGGGCACCACTCACCGTATCCATCCTGATCTGACGGATGGAGGAAATCGCGGAAATATCGGTTCCCAGACGTAGCACCATCTCCTTCATTTCATCTTCCGAGACGGTCTCACCTGAGGCTCTCCCCGGCCAGTCCCGCTTATCCGGCTCAATGCGCAACAGTACTTCATCCACATGGAGTTCCTGTTCCAAATCAGCCTTGAAGGCCTGAACGCGAGCATAGCCTTCGCGCAGGGAAACATCCGGCGGCATCTCCACGTCCATGAACAGGACGAGGCCATCCTCCCGCTTGATCTCACTGAAACCATGAATGCGCACATGGTGGCGGAAGGCAAGTGTATGAGCCACCATATCCGGCGATGCATGCAGAGGTATGCTGCACGGCTCAACGTGAATAAATACATCCGCATCCGGGACAATGTTCTTCACCAGAGATTCCATCAGCTCCGTCACCTCGTGGGCATCTTCAACGTGTAGCTCAGGAGGCGTCCCAATGGTCATCTCCACATAGCATTTTGAACCAATGTCCCGGGATCGCAGACTTAAAAGCGGGTACTCTGGAGCATTGGCCTGCAACTCCAGGCGAATTTTTTCATTCACTTGGGCAGAACCACCGTCCATCAAAGCATGAACTGAGCGCCTGGCCAGTCCCCAAGCCACAAAACAGACAATCCCGGCCACAAAAAGTGCCGCCGCCGCATCCGCCTTTTCCAACATGGTTCTCCACACACTGCCTTCGGCGAGGAAACCGGACAAGCCTACGCAGACCAGCCCCAGAAGCACAACGCCGGACGAATAAATATCTGTCGTGAAGTGCATGGCGTCCGCCTCCAGCGCCTGGCTCTTGTGCTCCTTCGCCACGCGACGCAACATCGCGGAACGATTGATGTCCACCACGAGAGAAATAGCGACTACGGCAAAGGCCCACCATGTCAATTCCAGCGTTCCGGCGCCGAAAATCAGGCGATCGATAGCTTCCCAAACAATCCAGATACAGGTGAGCAACAACAGAGCCGTCTCGACCAGAGCCGAGAGGTTCTCCACCTTCTCGTGACCGTACTGGTGGTCTTCATCCGCTGGACGTGCCGCTACACGAACGGCATAGAAGGTCATCGCCGCTGCAAAAAAATCCAGCCCGCTATGCAGAGCCTCCGATAAAATACCGAGACTGTTCGTCTCAACCCCGGCCCAGACCTTAATCCCCGTCAAAAAGAGGGACCAAATGACCGATGAAATAGCTGCACGCGCCTTCTCCCGATGAGAGGATTCCGAAGAAAGAGAGCTCATTTTTGTTGTTTCAGGATATCACGGATTTCTTCCAGCAAGGCAACCTCGTCGCGTTTAACTGGAGCCGGAGCGGGCTTGGCTTCCTGCTGGATACGAGCCTTGATCAAAACCTTCAGCATCACAAAAATCGCCAGAGCCACGATCACAAAGTCAACAACGGATTGCAGGAACAGACCATAACCCAACGTCAAAGCAGGCTTGCCATCAGCAGCCTCACGGAGCACCCACACATCCTTTGTCAAATCAAACCCACCTGTCAACAGACCCACCAAAGGCATGATAATGTCTGCAACAAGGGAATTGACGATCTTGCCAAAAGCACCGCCAATAACGACGGCTACAGCTAGATCAACCACGTTGCCTTTCATAGCAAAAGCCTTGAACTCCTGCATGAACTTCCTGGGGGTATCTTTATTGACCATATCCTGTGTATTTCTAATGTGGTGTTACGGCCCACAGGTAACAGCCGCTGGAAACAAAGTCAACCCCCTCACCCTCCCTTCCGGAGACTTTTGCAATTTCCTATTTCATGGAATTTCCAAAAAATTATGAGCGCCTTACATCAATAGGCTCGTGTTTCATGGAAGAGTTGATGAACCAGATACCGCCAATAAAGTTCTGGCTAACATTTGATATGACAAAACATCTCTACTTCGCGTGCAAATCTAAATACCATCCTGCCGTCATCATTCCGGCAGAATGGATAGATATTCCCGGGTTAATTATGGATTGATGAAAGATTTGCCCCAGACGGAGAGTAACCTGTTTCAGCATGAAAAAACTGCCTTTATTTCTCATTTCCTGCTCACTCTTCTGCACAGGAATGTCAGCGTATGCCGATGAAACGCTGGAACCAGTCGTCCACGGCCCCTACCTCCAGCAAATCGCCTCGGACGGAGCCACCATCATGTGGACAACGGAAAAGCCTACCGCAGCCTGGGTGGAATTGTGGGACAAGAACAAGCCAGATGAACGTATCGTCCTGATGGATTCCCAATTCGGCCTCAAGCGCACCAAGACCAATGTCCACCGCGTCGAAATTGCCGGTCTCAAGCCAGGAGCTGTCTATCAGTACAAAGTCTTTGCCGGAGACCGTGGTAAAAAAGGAGACCCCATCACCCCGACCACTGAAGAGGCTGATGGTACATTCCGGACGCTGAATCCATCAGGTAAGACCTGTGAAGTTTTCATTACCAACGATATCCATGAAAACTCCGAGCGTCTTTCCAAACAATTTGAACAATACATCACGCCTGGTAAGACGGATTTTTGCATCCTCAATGGTGATATCGTCTCCTACCTCGGCAACGCAGGCCAGCTCTATAAATCCATCATCGACCCAGTCCGCGATACTATCAAAAATGTCCCTCTCGTTTTCTCACGAGGAAACCATGAAAACCGGGGAGGAAACCCACTGTGCATATCCGAGGTCCTGCCTCCCAATAGCGGCAGCGACTACTACTTCCTGCTCCGCCAGGGCCCCGTCTGCTTCGTCGTCCTGGATGCAGGCGAAGACAAAGCCGACACACGCAAGGAACTCGGCGGCGTCACAGACTTCGCCCCCTACCTCAAAAAGCAGGAAGCATGGCTGAAGCAGGCCGTCAAGACGAGTGAATTCGCCACAGCTCCATACCGCGTCGTCATCATTCACATCCCGGCTCTCGTCGAAGAAGGTTATGCAGAAAAACTCGTCCGCTCCATGTTCGTTCCCACACTTGCCAAGGCTGGTGTGGACATCATGATATCCGGCCACACCCACACGAACTACTTCGTACCCGGTGGCAAGGAGAAGGATGTCCCCTTCCCCATCCTCGTCAACGACAATAAAGGTGCCGTCACCATTTCTGCCGGACCCAAGAAAATGACCGTCGTCCACTACGACAAGGACAAGAAGGAACTCCGTACGGAAAACTTCTCTCCTCGCAAGTAAACGCATATTTCCCCCTTCCTTCATGATCCCGCCCCGGCCCCCCCTGGAGCGGGATCATTTATTTGACGGGGGTTTGCGCTAAAATCATGACAAGGATTCTCGAAAATCAATTTTTGTGGCACGGAATTCGTCTTGATTTCCGGCTCCGAAGAGATTAGATTCACGCATGGCGGATTTTAACATTGGCTTAAGTTTTGACGACGTGCTCCTGCTGCCTCGCAAGAGTGCCATCCTCCCCGGTGAAGCTGATCTCAGCTCCCAGCTTGTTCCCGGTTTCGATTTGAAAATTCCTGTTCTCTCGGCTGCCATGGATACCGTGACCGAGTCCGAACTGGCAATCGCCCTCGCCCGAGAAGGTGGTCTTGGCGTCATCCATCGCAACAACCCCATCGACATCCAGGCCGCCATGGTCTCCCGCGTCAAGCGTTTTGAAAACGCCGTTATTCCGAAGCCCTTCACGGTTTCCAAGGACATGACACTCGCCCAGGTGCACGACATCATGAGCGAACACGGTTTCTCCGGCTTCCCGGTCGTCGATGCAAACAACAAGCTCCAAGGCATCATCACCGGACGCGATATGCGCGGTATCGACAACTACATGGATACCCGCGTCGATGACGTGATGACCCACCTCGACAAACTGGTGACGGCCGCACCGTCCACCACCATCGAAGAAGCCCGTAGCATCCTCTACAAACACCGCATCGAAAAACTGCCTCTCATCGATCCGAATGGCTGCCTTGCTGGCCTCATCACCGAAACCGACATCCAGAAGCGCGCCATGTTCGGCGATGCCTCCAAGGATCCCAGCGGCCACCTCCGTTGCGGCGCTGCCGTCGGCGTAGGCCCCGAATACCTTGAACGTGCCCAGGCTCTCATTGAAGCTGGTGCGGACGCCCTCTTTATCGACGCAGCCACTGGCCACACCACCCGCGTGATGGAAGTAGTCAGCAAGTTGCGCGAACTCTCCGACCGCCCCGTCGTCGCTGGTAACGTCGTTACCGCCGAAGGTGCTGCCGACCTCATTGCCGCCGGTGTCCAAGCCATCAAAGTGGGCGTAGGCCCCGGCTCCATCTGCACGACGCGCATCATCTCCGGCGTTGGCATGCCCCAGTTCACAGCCATCAAGGAAGTGGCCAGCGTCGCCCGCCCCGCAGGCGTCACCGTCATTGCAGACGGCGGCATCCGCTACTCTGGAGACATCGTCAAGGCCCTCGCCATTGGCGCCGACCTCGTCATGCTTGGCGGCCTCCTTGCCGGTACGGAAGAAAGTCCGGGCAAAATGGTTCACTACCAGGGACGCCACTTCAAGCAATACCGCGGCATGGGTTCCGTCGGCGCCATGCGCCGTGGCTCTGGCGACCGCTACGGACAAAACAGCTCCGGCAAACTCGTCGCTGAAGGCGTCGAAGCCCGCGTTCCGTTCAAGGGTACCCTCGGCGACGTCACCTTCCAGCTCATGGGCGGCCTCCGCTCCGGCATGGGATACGTCGGCGCCATCGACCTTGCCGACCTTCGCGAAAAGGCTCGCTTCGTCCAGATCACGTCCGGCGGTTTGAAAGAAAGCCACCCGCACGACATCCAGATCACGGAAGAGCCCATCAACTACAGCTGCTAATCCCTCTCCCCACTTACCGACCCAATCCCCATGGACGACCGACACATCGTTGCCGTCATCGACTTCGGCTCCCAGTACACCCAGCTCATTGTTCGCCGCGTGCGCGAACTCGGCTACAGCGCCAAGCTGTACGCTCTGGAAGACTTGGAGCAAATCGTTGAACCCGGCGCAATCATCCTCTCCGGCGGCCCCAAGAGCACATCCGACGCCGACGCGCCCGACCTCGACTACACTTGGCTGACCTCCTTCAACGTGCCCATTCTGGGCGTGTGCTACGGCATGCAGCTCCTCAACATCAAGCACGGAGGCACCGTCAAGCCCAGCAACAAGCGCGAGTACGGCCCCGCCGACCTCTGCCCCTGCGCCTGCGAAGGCCTCTACAAGGATGTCTCCCCGACCTCCCAAGTCTGGATGAGCCACTCCGACACCGTTGACCATATCCCCGCAGACTGCCGCGTCATTGCCCGCAACCAGGGCGGCGTACCCGTCTCCCTGCAGTGGGGCGACACCTGCTTCGGCATCCAGTTCCACCCGGAAGTCACCCACTCTCACGAAGGCAACACCATCCTGCGCAACTTCCTCTCCACCGCGAAGAACCTCCAGAAGTTTGACATCGGCGACTTCAAGAACCAGATGGTTCGCGAAATCAAGGAACGCGTCGGCGACAAGCAAGTCGTCTGCGGCGTCTCCGGCGGCGTGGACAGCACCGTACTCGCCGTCCTCCTGCACGAAGCCCAGGTCAATGTCCGCGCCATCTTCGTTGACAACGGACTCCTCCGCAAAAATGAAGCCGACGAAGTCCGCGCCAATTTCAAGCGCATGGGCGTTGCCATCGAAACCGTCGATGCCTCGGAACGCTTCCTCAACGCACTTGCTGGCGTGGCGGAACCGGAAAAAAAGCGCAAAATCATCGGTGAACTCTTCATCGATGTCTTCTGGGATGCCGTCGGCGATGCCGAAATCCTCGCCCAGGGTACCCTCTATCCCGACGTCATCGAAAGCGCATCCAACGCCAAGTCCAAGGCATCCACCATCAAGACGCACCACAACCGCGTCGCCCGCATCCTGGAACTCCAGGCTCAGGGCAAGGTGCTGGAACCGCTGGCCGAACTCTTCAAGGACGAAGTCCGTGCCCTCGGAGCCGCCCTCGGCATTGAGCACGACATCCTGTGGCGCCATCCCTTCCCCGGCCCCGGCCTTGCCGTACGTTGCCCGGGAGCCGTCTCCAAAGACCGCCTCGACATCATCCGCGATTGCGATGCCATCTTCATTGGCAAGCTCAAGGAGCACGGCTGGTACGACAAAATCTGGCAGGCCTACGCCGGCCTCATCCCCGTCAAAACCGTCGGAGTCAAAGGCGACGAACGTTCCTACGAATTCGCCACCAACCTCCGCGCCATCGTCTCGGAAGACGCCATGACAGCCGACTGGGTGGAATTGCCCTACAGCCTCCTGCGAGAAATCAGCAACAAGATCCTCAACGAAGTCAAAGGCATCAACCGCGTCCTCTACGACATCTCGACCAAGCCCCCGGCATCCATCGAATGGGAATAATGCTCCGCCCTTAAGAAGCTTTTTCAACACAAACAAAGCGGCAGGGTTTTCGAGCCTTGCCGCTTTTTATTCAGCAACATCGGAATGTTGCATGCAAGCTCCTTGCAGAATACCTGAAGTGCTCGCGATTGTATATTTTCCTTTAGCTTTCAATCGGCAAACCGTTTTTCTTTAAGTTCAACAAATTATATGAAAAAGAAAACTTGCTGTGTAACAGGGCATCGAGATATTCCTGTCGATCAAATTGATTACGTGACAATGGAGCTGCGTAAAGCCATTCAACAAGCTGTCGATGATAGGTTTACTCATTTTATCAGCGGGTTTGCCGAAGGAGTGGATTTAATCTTTGCTGCAATTGTAGCAGAACTGAAAGTCAAACACCCTATCTCCCTTGAAGCGGCCATCCCTTATGAGGGGCGTATGAGAAAAAGCGATCCCACATTTCAAAAGCTGATTGGCTGTTGTGATCTTGTGAAAGTCCATTCCGAAAAGTATTCCAAGGATTGTTTTATGAAGCGTAATCGGTATATGGCAGAGCGATCGAAGCGAGTCATTGCCGTTTGGGATGGAAGGAACACAGGAGGTACAACCGCAACAATCAAGTATGCAAAACATTTGGGAAAAGAAGTTTATGTAACCAGAATATCCACATGATTTTGTGCTTGCGCATCAGGATGGTCTACAAATATTCCAGAGCAAACAATTTACAATAAATCAGATACATTTTTCCAAGAAAATCCCCTATAGTATTTGTGCCGGAATTGAGCATCCCTGAATCAGGTCTGTCGCTTTATTCAGCATCTTTCCCGGCTAGGCAAATGCAAAAACACGTGGTAAAGTACATGAAAAGAAGTGCGTATACTCCGACAAAGCGCACGCCATTAACCCATTTTTGAGGTAACAATCTATGAATTTGACTATGCTGGGAACCGGAAATGCCCTTGTAACGGAATGTTATAACACCTGTTTTGTCCTGGAGGAAAACAACAAATACTTCATGGTTGACGGAGGCGGCGGCAATACCATTCTCCGGCAACTCAGACGTGCAGGCTTGAACTGGATGGATATAAGAGAGATTTTTGTAACACATAAACATATCGACCATCTCCTGGGAATCATCTGGATGGTTCGCCTCATCTGCCAGTTCATGAAAAGCGGTAAATACGAAGGCGAAACCCATATTTATGCTCACGATGAAGTAATTGCGTTAATTCGAGATATGGCCGTCAAACTTCTCTCGGAAAAAGAAACAAGCTTCCTCGACCACCGGCTTCACCTGCGAACCGTATCTGACGGTGAAGAATGCAAAATCAACGAAAGAAAGGTAACTTTCTTTGATGTAAAGTCTTCCAAGACAAAGCAATTCGGCTTTTGTATGGAGCTTGACGATGGAGAAAAACTTACCTGTTGTGGCGATGAACCCTATAAACCGGGAGCAGAAAAGTATGCCAGACGTAGCAAATGGCTTCTGCATGAAGCATTTTGTTTATTTTCCCAGGCAGATATTTTTAAGCCCTACGAGAAACACCACTCCACGGTCAAAGATGCCTGTGAACTGGCCGAAAATCTGGGCGTTAAAAATTTACTTCTCTACCACACGGAAGATAAAAACATTCATAACCGCAAAGAACTTTATATGAACGAAGGAAAAAAATATTACTCTGGTAATCTTTTTATCCCCGATGATCTGGAAACTCTGAAATTGTAATTTCACCCTTCATCGATTCTGTCAATCACCCCCATAGAAGAAATGAAGAGAAATACACTTTCAGCATGATTACCCTGATTACCGGAGGAACCCACACGGGCAAGACGACTTTGGCGCAACGCTTGCTGGAACAGTACAAGTTCCCCTATCTGTCCATCGACCATCTCAAGATGGGACTCATTCGGAGCGGGCATTGCCCGCTGACACCTGAGAGCGATGACTGTGACTTAACGGAATTCCTATGGCCAATTGTCCGTGAAATCATCAAAACAAATATCGAAAATGGGCAAAATCTGATTGTTGAAGGCTGTTACATCCCCTTGAACTGGTACATGGATTTTACCGCTGAATATACGACACATATCCGCTTCATCTTCCTGGTAATGAGCGACATGTACATTCTCAGCCATTTCGAAGACATCCAAGCCTTTGCCAACATCACGGAAAAGCGCCTTCCCGGCAATACTCCATCCCGGGATGAACTCCTTGCTGAAAACCGAGCCAATCTCACTGCTTGCAAAAACTGTGGTCTTCCCTATGTCCTGATTGACGGGAGTTATGAAATCGGGTACGAGTCGATAATTGGATTTCCTCCATGAATGACCCATCTTTCCAGCACGAGGACACCAGCCTGTTTCCCTATGATATTGTCCGGGCTTTCAACGAGACGGATATCAGGGTTTACAAGTATGCCATGGCACACATGGGAAAGATTCGCTACATGACGATTCGCGAGCTGGCCGCCGAGCTCCATTTGTCCACTTCGTCGGTTTTGAGGTTTTGCAACAAGGTGGGCTGCGAGGGGTATTCCGAGTTCAAGGCGCACCTGGAGAAGGAGCGCAAACAATGCAGAGAAACCCCGCCACGCGAGGATTTGAAAGAACTGTTGCTGTATTTTCAACAAACGGCAACCAACGCATTCGAGCAGAAAATCAGCCAGGCAGTCGCCATGGTGCAGTCCGCCCGAAAACTCATCTTCGTCGGCCAGGGATCATCCGGTACGCTGGCCAAATATGGAGCGCGGTATTTTTCCAACATGGGGAAGTTCTCGATCGGATTGGAAGATACCCACTACCCCATCACGGAATCCGAGGATGAAACGACGCTCGTCATCGCCCTCTCGGAAAGCGGAGAAACGAAAGAGGTCATTGAAATCGTCCGGAAATTCCGGCTCCGTCAATGCCGCATCCTGAGCATCACCAATTCTCCACACACAACGCTGGCTCGCATGTCGGACGAAAACATCGCGTACAACGTCAAGCCCCAGCGCATCAACGGAGGGTACAATGCCACAACGCAGGTGCCCGTCCTCTTCATCATCGAGGCAGTTGCCCGCAGGCTAGCTGGCGATGAGACATCGTTCCTCCCACAACTTTGAAACACCCTGTTTCTTGATGTGGCACAAGGTTTGCCACATCATGCAGGCTATGAACGAACTCGAAAAATGCCTCGCTGGGGAACTCTACGACTGTCACAACCCGATCTTCCTCGAATACAAGGGCACGTCGCGCGACTTGCTCGCCACCTACAATGCCCTGCCCTACGACCGGAAGCAGGAACGCACAAGTCTCCTCCACCAAATCTTCGGGAGCATGGGCACCCATGTTTCCGTCGCCACGCCCTTCCTGTGTGACTACGGGTGCAACATCCACATCGGCAGCAATGTGTCGATCAACATGAATTGCACCTTCGTGGACTGCAACGAAATCCGCATCGGCAACAATGTCCTGATTGCCTCCAATGTGCAAATCTACACGGCCACCCACCCGATCGAGCTGACCGAACGCCTCGTCCCTGACTGGAACCCGGAAAGCGGAGCCTATTTCTGCCGCACGCGAGCCCTGCCCGTTCACATCGGAGATGGTTGCTGGCTAGGCGGAGGAGTCATCGTCCTGCCCGGTGTCACCATCGGTGAAGGTTCCGTCATTGGAGCGGGCAGTGTCGTCACCCACGACATCCCCGCGCACTGTGTCGCCGCCGGCAACCCATGCCGCGTCATCCGAAACATCAATGGAGTCCAATGAATATGATCAAGATGATTGGTTTTGATCTGGATGGCACCATCGGCGATACCATTCCCATGTGCCTCCAGGCCTTCAAAGAGGCTATTTCCCCCTACACCAGGCACCGCCTTGATAACGAGGAAATCATCCAAACCTTCGGGCTGAATGAACTCGGAATGATCCGCCAAGTCGTCCACGAGCAATGGGAAGATGCCCTTCGCGACTTCCTCGCCACCTACCGTCGCCTCCACGGGCAATGCCCTCGCCCCTTCGAAGGTATCCGGGAACTCCTGGATGATTTGCAATCAAGCGGCTATTCTATCGCCCTCATTACAGGCAAAGGTGAGGAGAGTTGCCGCATCACATTGGAGCAATTCGGCATGTCCGACGACTTCTGCACCATCAAGACAGGTTCCTCCGAACACCCAAACAAAGACCGATCCATCACTGAAATTCTCCATGACTTCGGACTCACAACCAACGAGTTTCTCTATATTGGCGATACCGTTTCCGATGTCATCGCCTGTCGCCAAGCCGGAGTCACCTGCCTCTCCGCCGCCTGGGCTAACACATCGGAACTCCCCTCCCTCAATGCCGCCAACCCATCCCGAGTCTTCCACAGCGTCTGGGAACTACACGATTTCCTAACCCGTGAACTATCCTCGACTGAGGCCTTGCCGGACAAATGAAGTTCATGCCGGGGAAATCCCTCGAATTGTCGCAAGAAATCGGCTGAGATATATTCCACGGCAGGAACAACGTGGTGGAGAAAGGTATTGCGACGATGAAAAAAGTAAAAATCACAGTTCTCAAGACGACTTTGGATCGTGAATTGGCCGAGGAGTATGGTGTAAATGGCCTGAAAGCCTGCCCCATGTTGTCTGCCGGGCAGGTTTTTTACGCGGACTACGCCAAGCCTCACGGGTTTTGCGACGAAGCCTGGAAGGCCATTTACCAATATGTTTTTGCCTTGGCTCACGGAGCAGGCAATGAAGGAGGCCTGTTCTACTACGGGGACTGGATCAGGAAACCCGGAGTCGCCATTTGCAGTTGCAACGATGGGCTTCGCCCGGTCATCTTCAAACTGGAAGCCACCGACGAAGTCGCTCAAATCGACTATACCCCCATCACGAAGGATTAAGCATCAACCTATTCTATAAGACTCCCCCGTTAGCATGAATTCCACAGATCCCGTCTTCGTTGCCTTTCTGGCAATCATCCCCGTCTATCTCATCATTGGCCTGGGATGGCTGGCAAGGCGAATGCACTGGTTGCTCCCAAACCACGAAAAGCCCATCAGCAAGCTGGCGATCGACGTCTGTTACCCGAGTCTCGTCCTCTCCAGCATGCTCGGCAATGACATGCTGCGCAGCCCTGCCTTTTCTCTGGAAGCAGCCGGGGCAGGTTTTGCCGGGTGT
The DNA here is from genome assembly GCA_964448375.1 of uncultured Akkermansia sp. Taxonomy (GTDB): domain Bacteria; phylum Verrucomicrobiota; class Verrucomicrobiia; order Verrucomicrobiales; family Akkermansiaceae; genus Akkermansia. Next base: position 181,205 of record CAYVAI010000001.1, on the reverse strand, counting down.
ATGCTCGGCATCAGCTCCGCATGGCTCGTCGGCAAACTCTTCGGCTACCAGGTGGGCACCGGGCTACGCACCTTCACGCTGGCGGCAGGCATCCAGAACTACAGCTTCTTCGTCATCCCCATCATTGCCGTCATGTACACCGCTCCCGGCAATCCTATGATGGGCATTCTGATGACCCACAATACCGGGTGCGAAATAGCCATTTGGACAATCGGCCTCATCATCCTTTCCGGCGGATTCAAAAACATCTCGCCCAAGGTCTTCCTGCGCGGCCCCCTGATCGGCGTGGTGCTCGGTCTCGTCCTCGTCTGGACGGGTATTGATCGTTACGTCACACCCGCTCCCATCAAACAGACGCTGCAAATGCTGGGCAATTGCGCCATTCCGCTGTGTGTGTTCATCTTCGGGGCGACCATGTACGACTCTTGGAAGTCGGTCGAGTGGAAGCCCAAGCCCATCATCAGCGGCATTGTCGGGAGGCTGATGATCGCCCCGGTGTTGATCCTTCTGCTGGCATGGCTCGTGCCCTTCAGCCCGGAGATCAAGCAGATCATGATCATCCAGTCAGCCATCCCCTCCGCAATGATTCCTGTCATCATTGCGCGGCAGTTCGGAGGCATGCCGGGGCTCGCCATGCAGGTCTGCTTGGTGACAACCTTCGTTTCCTTCCTGACCCTGCCCGTCTGGCTGGCTATCGGCTTCAAATTCGTCCTGTGAATTCCGTTCCTTCACCGACCCTCTCCGGCCTTGACACCCGGAGGCCACCACGGTTCAATACCAACATGAGACTGCTTCCCGTCCTCGGCGCGGCCACCATCTGTGCGCTTGCCTCATGCACCTACGAATCCCGCCTGGAATCCGTTCGGGAAGTCCCCGTCAAATCCATGAGCTCATCCGCCTTTGAAACAGGCTTGATGCGCTCCCAAACGACCTACGTCATGTACGGCGCCATCACGGCCAAGGAACGCCGCAACCGCATGGGCCAGTACTATTACGTCACTTGGTCAGACGGCCAGCCGGAGCTCCCCGCCCAACTCATCTTTGAGTATCAGATGACCCAGACTGGCTCCAAGGTTCACAAGAAAGTAGTTTCCTTCCCCAAAGGCCGCAGCAGTGGCGAAGAAAAAACCTGCTTCCCAATCATCGGCGACGAATACTTCAAGAAAGGCCCCGTCCTGACGTGGAAAGTCAGACTTCTCATCAACGGCAAAACCGTCTCCACTCGCAAATCCTACCTCTGGAAGGATGACGACACGACTTCGGGCAAATTTACCGTTCCCACGTCCTTCTCCCCCATCCCGGCCTTTGGCAGCCCGGATATGCCCCTTCATAAGGCTACTCCCTCTGCCACAGATACCAGCCACAAGACACACGACCATCCTGTGGATGCCCATGAGAACACGGACGACGATGCCATTGCCGACCCTCTCGACACGGAAGACCGACGCAACGACCCAACGGTGCGTCCCGGCACCATGTCGGGTTCCACCCTGTTCGGCAGCCCCATGTAACGAGCCGTGCGAAACGAAAATACCTCTCCGGAGAAGGCACCTTCCACATCCTTCCCCTCGCCGGAATCGTTCCTGCCCCTGTTTGGCAAAACGGAGTTCCGCCCCTTGCAAAGGGAAATCATGGATACGGCCCTCGCCGGGCGTTCCTGTCTGGGCGTATTGCCCACAGGCTCCGGCAAAAGCCTCTGCTACCAGCTCCCGTCAGTGATTCTGGAGGCCTTGACCGTCGTCGTCTCTCCCTTGATTGCCCTGATGCGCGACCAGGTGGATAGCCTCGTGCGCTTGGGAATCTCCGCTGCACGATACGATTCCTCGCTCTCGGATGATGAAAAGGCCTCCGTGTTGCGTACCATTGCATCGGGAGAGCTCCGCATGATCTTCGTCGCGCCGGAATCCTTGGAACGCCCGGAACTCGAACGAGCCATGGAAGGCGTCCGGCTCGGGCTCTTCGTCGTCGATGAAGCCCACTGCCTCTCGGAGTGGGGGCACAGCTTCCGCCCGGATTACCTCGGCCTGCCCGCCTACGCCCGGGGACATCCCTTCCACGCCGTCATGGCCTTGACAGCAACGGCCACCGTCCGCGTCCGGGAAGATCTGATCCGCATGTTCGGCATCCGGGAAGGTGATGCCTTCTGCCTGCCGCCAGGCAAGGAAAACATCCAGCGGGATGTACTCTTCGTCAATGAAGCTGAAAGGGAAAATACCCTGCTCGACTTCCTGCAATCTCCGGGCAACATTCCAGGTATCGTTTACGTCCGCACCCGCAAGGATACCGACAACCTGGCGGCATGGCTCCAGAGCCACCAGATCAAAGCCCGTTCTTACCATGCCGGCATGCCGACGGAAGCCCGTGCCTGCATCCAGGATTCCTTTCTGGGTGGAGAAACCGACGTCCTCGTCGCCACCATCGCCTTCGGCATGGGGGTGGACAAACAAAACGTCCGCTCCGTTGTCCACTACCACCCACCCACCTCACCGGAAGCCTACGTCCAGGAATCCGGGAGAGCGGGGCGCGATGGGCTGTCGGCACGCAGTCTCATCCTCCTTGCCCCCGGCGACGCCATGAACGCCGCCAACCGCATCCGCGCATCCCTGCCGGACGAACGCTCGCTGGAAGCCGCGCTGTCACGCCTCCTCATCCGGGGACGACACGTCGTTTCCTACTACGCCGCCACAACAGAGTCCGATCTGCCGGAAACAGTATTCAACCGGCTTCTCTTCGACCTGAAACGCGAAGGAGTCTTGAAGGAAACCGGTTCCGGCTACCTGTACTACAAGGTCAAGCCACTCTTCCCTCTCGATACCATCCTCTACGGACGCGAGAACGAGGAAACGGAACGCTTGCGCTGGCTGGATGAACACCGAGAAGGTGAAATAGAAGATGCCGCCATCGCCTTTGGCATGACCTTTGCCGAGGCCTGCGAATGGCTCATGGATCTGGAGGCGACCGGTGAATGGAAAAGTTCCTTCCGCCAACTGGCCGTCGAGCTGGAACCCGCTCGCAATGCTCAGTCCCCTGCCCACTGGCGAGATTGTTACGCCCGTCTGATGCGCGAGCACATGGAGCACGAACAGGCTCGCTTCGACACCATCCTGCACTTCCTGACCGATGCGTCCTGCCTCAATGCCGAGCTGGATTCCTACTTTGGCTTCCCCGGTACTCCCTGTAGCCATTGCTCCGCCTGCCGCCACGGCAAACCAGTCATCCCACCGCCCTCACCGCCTCCCTCGATGACAGACGGAGAACGCGTTGCCCTGTCTGAACTCACTTCGCGCAACTATCCCGCGCTGGCTCGCGCAGAACAACTCACACGCTTCCTCATTGGCCTGCCCGGCCCGGCAGCCATGCGAGCCAGATTGTGGAACCACCCTCTCTACGGAGCCATGGCACACCTCCCCTGGGACGATGTGTGGACGGAGGCCTACGCCATTCTGGGCAAATAGAACATCAGGGGCAGGCATGAAGCCTCCTTAGCCCTGCATTTCACGCCGTAATTTATCAATATCGGACTGGAGAAGGCGCTTCTCAATCCCTTCTCGCTGACGTTTGAGCCGTTCCGTACGGATATTCTTCGGATTCAGTTCAGGACGCTGGAAAGGGTTATTTTCGCCGTAGTGCGACCAGGGTCCCGGCCTGATACGTTCAAAATCCACAAAGCGCCAATCGACGACCGCATGCCCACCCTTGATTCCAAGGTGATCCCGTACAGCCGGCGAAATATCAATCCCTGCTCCGTAATTGGCCTTGTTCTTGGGGGGAGAATCACAGAAGACATACTCCCAGTCTTCCGTCGTAAAGGGACCGCAATCCTCCCACTGGGCAAAACAATACTTGCCATTATACCAGATCTGAACCCACCTGCCTTTGCACACACTCTTGCCCGGTCGTTCAAATTCCTTGTTAAACCAAGGAATCACGCGAGAGGCCTCCGGCTTGTGCCTGCCCTTGGAGACATCGTTGTAGGGCAGAGCCACGTAAAAGGGATTCTGCTTGGGGATGAAGCCCGCGGGACGCTTGCCGTCCGCACCTCGCTTGGCCGGGTCCGGGTCATCAAAACCTCCGAAACTATCCTGCCATGATGAATCCCAGGAACTCTTGTCATTGGAAACCGGATTGCGCTGAGTTGCACTTTCCCCCACCCAGAACACCGTTGCCGTAATATTTTTGCGCCAAGGGTACACTCCATTGACGATGGGAGAGCGGCTCCGGGGAATGACCGTCGGTACCTTGGGGGCTTCTGGTTGAGTCTTCGCCGCAGTGCTGGTACCTGTATTCGAGCGAAGAGCCGGGTTCACTACCACTCGAGGCGTTGGCGGGGGCTCATTCCGCCGTGTTGGTACGGACACAACAGGCCCTTTCGTCTGCCCAGAAGGGGGAGACGAGGTCTGGATATCGGCATGGACTGAGCCAATCAGAATAAGAGCTGGAAGGAATATGCGCATCAACGAGTGAACTACCATCGGCGAATCGTGGACGGTGCGCTGTCACTGGCTGAGGCAGGATAATCCGTTGTGTAATGTAATCCACGGCTCTCCTTCCGCCTGATCGCGCAATCCACGATAAGTGATGCTACGGCAATCAGGTTCCTGAGTTCAAGTATTTCCGGCGTAATTCTGTATCCCCAGTAAAATTCTTTCACTTCACGGTGGAGCATACGCAGACGGGCGGCCGCGCGCTGAAGGCGTTTATCCGTCCGGACGATGGACACATAATCCTGCATCAAAGTGCGGATTTCATCCCAGTTATGATAGATGATCGCCAGTTCATCCGGCAGGGCAGTATCGCCATGGTGCCATTCCGGAATCGGGTATTCGTGAGGTTCTCCACGGCCCAGAGGAAGCTTGGCCAACATCGACTTCAAGGAACGTTTGGCAATCACAACACATTCCAGCAGAGAGTTGGAAGCCAGTCGGTTGGCGCCGTGCAGCCCCGTACAACCCGTTTCCCCAGCGACAAAAAGTCCGCGCAGGGTGGACTGCCCGTTGATGTCCGTCAGGACGCCGCCGCACTGGTAATGGGCAGCTGGCACGACGGGGATCGGCTCGTGAGCGGGATCGATACCGTACTTGCGGCAGGTTTCGTAAATCAGGGGGAAGCGCTCCGCAACAAAACCCTCGGGCTTGTGGGAAATATCGACGAACACACAGGGACTGCCCGTGCGCTTCATCTCCGAGTCGATGGCACGAGCCACGATGTCACGGGGAGCCAGAGACTTGCGAGCATCGTAGCGGGACATGAATTCCTGGCCGTCTGCCCCAATGAGGACGCCGCCTTCTCCGCGCACGGCCTCCGAGATAAGGAAGGACCGGGACTCCGCACCCTCGGCACGCTTGTTATAAAAACAGGTCGGGTGGAACTGCACGAACTCCATGTTGGAAATCGTCGCTCCGGCACGCCAGGCCATGGCAATGCCATCGCCCGTGGCAGAATTTGGGTTGGTCGTGTACTGGTACACGCGGCCAGTGCCGCCCGTAGCCAGCAGAACGCGGTCAGAGCGGAAAATATCCACATCTCCCGTGTCTCGATTCAGAACATAGGCACCCAACACGCGATCCTCCGTTACCAGCCCCAGTTTTGCTGTCGTAATCAAGTCGATCGCGAAATGATTTTCCAGCAGAGTAATATTGGGGGAATGTTTGGCGGCTTCGAGAAGTTTGGAACTGATTTCCAGCCCCGTCGTATCCTTCGCATGCAGAATACGGCGGTGTGAATGACCACCCTCGCGCCCCAGGTCGTAGGTATTGTTCTCCTCCTGATCGAAGGCAACGCCCCAGTCGAGTAACTCGTGGATGGCATCAGGAGCTTCCTCCACAATCACGCGGACGGCATCTTCATTGCAGAGCCCGGCTCCGGCAATCAGAGTGTCTTCAATGTGCTCCTTAAACGAATCATCCTTGTCCATTACGGCGGCAATGCCACCCTGAGCCTTCGCGGAACTGGATTCGAGCGCAGTGCTCTTCGTAATAACAACCACGCTGCCATATTTGGCAGCCCGTAAGGCAAAACTCAATCCGGCCACACCGGATCCAATGACGAGGAAGTCGCTTGTTCTCATGTGTTGAACTCCGCGGCGACTCTACGCCCCCCTCCCCGACAAGTCACGCCTCAATTGCACCCGAACCAATACAAGGCATCTGCAAAAAACCCGCGCCAACTCCGACTGACGACTATAGATCAAGTACAAGTCCCCCCTCCTCAAGCATCCATAAAAGTTATGAATACGGTCTTTTGTCTGGAACTTGAGGCAGAAACACGATAATTCCTGCCACATGAGACCGCGCGGAAACGATCACAATGCTCGTCAGAACAAACATGTCAATACGACCCCGACAATCGCTGTCAGGGCACTAAGCGAAGATGTTCTGGCAAATATCATCCGCTCAAAAAGCTCTCCTCTCCTCCTGATTCTGGATTGCATCCAGGACCCGCACAACCTCGGGGCCATCCTCAGAACGGCTGACGGTGCGGGAGTTGACGCCGTCATCGCCCCCAAGGACAAATCCGTCGGCATCACCGAAACCGTGTTGCGCGTCTCCGTCGGTGCCGCAGAAAAAGTGCCCTTCGTTCAAGTCACCAATCTGGCTCGCACAATGAAAGAACTCAAGGACATGGGCATCTGGTTCGTCGGCACCTCTGACAAGGGCGATCGCAATCTCTACGACATGGACTTCACCGGACCAACAGCTCTCGTCATGGGAGCGGAAGGCGATGGCATGCGCCGCCTAACGGAAGAAAACTGCGATTTCCTCATCCGCATCCCCATGAAGGGATTCGTGCCCTGCCTCAATGTCTCCGTCGCAACGGGCGTCTGCCTCTATGAAGCCGTCCGCCAGCGCTCCATGAAAACCGAATGAAGAAAGACCTGCCCGGCCTTCCCGGCCAAACCATACGCTTCATCTCCGACCTCCACTTCGGACATTCCAAGTCAGCCATCCGCAACGCGGAACAAGTGCGCTTCCTTCTGGATGGCTGCCAAATCCTCGTCATTTGCGGAGACTTCACCGAGACGCGGGAAAAAGACTTCCTGAAACGAGCCACGCAACTGCGCCGAGACTTTGAAGCCATGTGCTCCGCGGCTGGCGTCAAATTGATCGTTCTGGCTGGCAATCACGATCCCGATGAAGAGCATAGCGTTCTCACCTGCCTCAATGGTCGCGTCGCCGCCTTTCACGGTCACTGTCTCTTCAAACAGGTTTCCCCCTGGGGGCGTGAGTACCTGAACAACAAGGCTCTCTACAAGCGCACCATCCGCGAATGCAAGGATGCGGATACCGATCTCGAACACAGGATGGAACTCGCCAGAACCATCGCCAAACTCGTTCTGCCTCCAGCCTGCCCGGAATGTTCATCCAAGGTTTCGGCATGGAAGCACTCCAAACCCGTCCGCTTCTTCCAGCACGTCTGCTGGCCACCAGAGCGTCCGCTTCAAATCCTCCGCGCCTGGTTCATGATGAGAAACCGCGTCAAAGATTTCCGCCAGAGCTTCCTGCCGGAAGCCCAAGTCATCTGCTACGGCCATCTCCACCGCCGCGACATCCACCTCTCCCAAGGCAAACTCTACGTCAACCTCGGCGCCCTCTTCCAATTCGCATCAGGCTACGCAGTTGACATCACAGACTCCACTCTGCAAGTCCGCGAAGTCACCGCCGAAGGCTGGGGACAAACCGCTCTGGAACATCAAATCCCTTAGCTCCCCTCCGGGCAAGGAAACCCATTCACCACGAGCAATGCCGGAGCTGCTCTGAGAAAACATGTCTTCCCGGTCTGAGCAATGATTTCCAGTCGGTTCAGGAAAGGGTGTTTTTCGCTGTTTGCCATGATTGTGTTTGCATGAATACTCGTCGTTTACACGGAGCTAAGACAGCTCAGTAACACGACGAAAAATTCATGAATCATGCACAATCAATCTGAATACAACAAATCGACGATGCCCTGTGACGCATCATCAGCAGGCAGACAAGAAGGCAATTCTTTGAGGTGTTTACTTCTTCTTTCGGAAGGAGAAATCCTTGAAGGTTTCGAGGAACTGCGACGCGCCGGCTTCATGCCTGTCGCCTACCCATCCACTCAGGACACCTCGTCACTGACGGATGTCGATGAACAGGAAAGTACCAAGTATCTCGGCAAGAATCCCGCTTTTGTGGAAAAACATCACGTACGCTCCTTGAGAGCGTCCTTCATCCGCCTGCTGAGGGATCATTGCTTCGATGACGACGATATGGTCATTTTCGGTGAAAGCGATGCCTGCCCACAAGTAGGCGAATCCAGGTTGAAATCCGCCCTGATGAGAGAATTGTCCGAACATCCGGAGACGGATGTATTCCGCCTTTTCCATCATTCTGCCCTCCAGGGAGGTTCTTGTCCGGGAGATGATGATGAACTCGTATTCGAGGAGTTCAAGACGGCTCCCCATGACCCCGGCACACCGTATGTCTGGGGGACTCATGCCATGGTTATCCCTGCTCGTAGCCGGGAACGTGTCGCACGTGTTTTCGCCGACTATCGCCTGCCTACAGACATTGCCTTGGGGGCATCCGTCAACTCTGGCAAGCTCCGTATTCGCACGGCTCGGCACAATCTTTTTTACCAGAAAATGCGCCAGTTCAATCCCTAAGGTTCAACCATCATGACGCTCTCCCTACCACAGGCAAAAGGGCCAAAAGTTGCATTCACTGATTTTTGGCCCACTTTTAATGCACGAAACAACCTCTTCTATTCCATTCTTCAATCGCGGTTGAACGCCAGCCTCGAAGAAGATCCCGCCAAGGCAGATATCCTGTTCTATTCCGTATTCGGCGACGCCCATCATGCTTTCCCTCGCACCAAAGTTTTCTACACCGGAGAATCTGTCATTCCCATGGGGAATCAATGTGACTTTGCGCTATCATTCATGCGAGATGAAGACTTTCTTCCGGAGCGGCATTTCCGTCTGCCTCACTGGATGTTCTCAAAATACGTTCTGGAATCCGGCAAAATCGAACAATTCCCGAATGACCCAGCAGCCCTCACCGCGAGACACCGAAAGTTTTGCAACTTTATCTATTCCAATGGTTCCGCGAAAGAGCGCGTCCAATTTTTGAAAACACTACAAGGCTACAAATATGTCGATTGCGCAGGAAGATTCCTGAACAATACGGGAATCACCGTCGAGGATAAAGTGGCGTTCTGTTCCAGATATAAATTCACGATAGCCTTCGAGAACTATCCCTCCAGAGGCTACGTCACCGAGAAAATTGCCGATGCATTTGCAGCAGGTAGCCTGCCAATCTACTGGGGCGCTCCCGATGTCGAGCAGGACTTCAACCCCAAACGTTTCATTCATGCGCGGGACTTCCGTGATTTCGCTGAGTTGGTGGACTATATTGCTTATCTGGATCAACATGACGAGGCCTATCTCTCCTACTTCTGCGAGCCTCTGTTCCCGGAAGGCACCATGAATGTCGATGCCTACATGGAAAAACTGGAAGACTTCTTCAGGAACATCATTGCCTCTCCACTTCAGAGACAGGCATCAAAACCACTCATGGTATCGGGTCCCATGCGCTTCAAACATCCCATGATGTCCAGGTACAACGATGGGAAACCATGGATGAAAGAAGGACCAGCTCCACTCGCCCTTACTACCGAGGCAAAACTCTTTCGAGTAGCGGCCTGCCTTTCCTCTTACAAAAGAGTGGAGGATTTTCTGCGACAGATCTTTTGCATGATGCAACAAAGCCATCGCCATCTACACGTCTTTGCCGCATTGAAAGGCGTTCCTCCCTCCGTAGCCGAGGAATTGGTCTTCCCTTACGTCCAGCCTTTCATCGAGGAAGGGAGGCTCACTCTGCGGTTGTTCCCGAACAAGAACCAGTTCTCCAACTTCCTCGATACAATCAGGGATCTGGATGTCTCCGGCTACGATCTCTTTGCCAAGATTGACGATGATGATTTTTACAGCCCGGACTACATTCGCCATGTCTGCGATTTCCATGCAGGCCTTCCAGATGGGTATTCCAGTTGGTACCGAGGAGAAGGAAGTGCGCTCAGACGCTGGCACGGATTCCCCTCACTGAACCGGGAAAATCCCCTTTGTACGGGAGCCGCCCAAGTAATGTCGTCTCAAGTCATCCACAAACTTCAGTTTCTTGAAAACGATGCCGGAGAGTTCAAGTCCTCTCTGATGCGATGCAAAATACAGACCGGCTTTCAATCGATCTGCTTTGCAGAAGATCAGCTCTTCAAATCCATGATGATGGACTATGGGTGTGCCAACATTGCTCCCTTTCTGGATCAACAGAACATCCGTCGCCATCTGACGATTCAGCTCAGTAACAATTCCGTAATGCGAGGAGGTACACTCACGCAGAATTTCGTGGAAAATAACATGCAGCTATCACAGGATGCGACACACTACGAATCTGTCATTGATCTGATCCATAACAACTGGAAGGGTAGCGTCCTCCTCTTCCAGGGAAGAGCCCGAAGACTCGACAAGTCAGGAGACGAAGCGACAGTCGATTTTTCATCTTCGGACAAAATCACCCTGACATGGGACAACTGGGGAACGGAAACATTCGTCCGCCAGACTCCCGGAGTCTATAAATTCCAAGAATAGACAACCACCCCGATCATGCTGTGCCGCCGGATTCCATCCCGGAAAGCGGCGGCACCATGACTTCAGGGATTTTATTTTTCCAGCATGATGAATGCTCCCTTGCCGCCTTTCAGGGACAAGGGTTGGGACAGGTCAATGGAGTCCACGGCATCCTGGATGCCCTCCATTTCCGGCATGGATACTTTGCCGGGTGCAAAGCCCAGCTTGATATCGCTCACGGCAAGGCTTGTTGCCAGATCCTTGTCCGTCCAGTTGGCAAGGACGACGAGTGCCTTGTCCTTCATCACATACACCGTAGCCTTGACATCGGGGGATGAAACTTCCACCGGGCAGTCGGGATCCCAATACCCTCGGATGGTGGCATCCTGCATGTTAAGCGCATCGTAAAGCTTCCAGATGGCCGATGGGTCTCCGCTCCATCCCAGGCGCGGTGTCATGCCGTGGATCATGCCTCTCCAGTAATTGTGGCTATTGAGCGTTTCACTCATGATACCAAAGGGGATGCCGGATATTTCCACCATCCAGAAATCGGGAGTGTTGTTCGGGGAGAATCCTTCGCCAATCCACAGGCGGTCAATAAAGGGAAACAGGTCGGCATACATCAGCAGGGAGTTGGCATGCCCGGCCCACCCATTCATGTGGTTCCAGCTATGCAAATCGACACAGCGGCGTTTGCCATCCGCATCCAGAATCCTGCGAGCCCGCTTCATGGACTCGCGATCCAGAGCACTGTCGTCGATGTAGATGCCATCTAGGCCGATGTTGTGCACCATCCAGTCGAGCCCTTCGAGGTAGTAATTGTTCCAGCGTGAATCGGGAGTCGTCAGAACGGAAAGATCGATCTCACCCGCGTATTTTCCATGGTTGAAGGCATTGTGCCAGGCCGGGACAAAGTTCGTACCAAAGTTGTCCACCAGCCACTTGTTGGGGCCTTTGGGGTTTGTAACGGCTGTCGCATCCTTCCCGGGGCCATCCATGATCACCTCTCCGCCGAGACTGCGCATGGCCCAGATTTCCGGGATCTTGATGCTGATTTCGCGCGTCGTGTAGTAGGCTTTGACGTGGAGACCGTCCTTGTGCGCCTTGTCGATGAATGTCTTGAGGTCACCCACCGACTCATCGTAGTAGGGGTAGTTGATGAAGGGGTAGATGTCCTTCTTGTGGTGAATGTTGATGATGTTCGCACCCTTGTCCAAGGCATTCCTGATGTAGTCGGCGCTGAGGTCGGAATTGCTGTGATAGTAGCGTTCCGCCACCTGGTGTTTCCAATCGAGAGGCTTCACGGGAGTCATCAGCAATTCCACCCCGAAGTCGAGAGTCTTGCCAGCTTTGAGCGTACGAGGGCCGGTGAAAATACGGGCAAGCATCTCGCCAAATTTCTCATCGCTTATCCTGATCCCGCCCTTGCCTTCGTTCCCCCATGATTCGGGGAGTTTCAACTGACCATATTTATAGTACACGTTGACGAGCGGACGCTTGTAGCCCTCACCCTTGAAGAGCATGCGCATTCCGGCATTCACGTTGCCGATCCAGAAGGAATCCTGGTGATTATTCTCCACATCCCACTTCCAATCCACCCCATTTTTCGGGAAGAAGCCCCCTTTGTGCCCCAGCCCCATGAAGTACTTTGCGGCGTACCCGGTAAACGGCACTTCCAGCCGGATATCCTTGATTTCCAAATCACGGGTAGCCTTCAAATCCAGCCGGATATTGGAAAATCCGTCGAATTCCATCGTGCCCGAGCAGGTCAATTCCAAGCCATCGCCGGAAGAAGTTCCCGTCCAAGTAACTGTACCTTCGTCTTTACGCTCCACATGGAGCCTGCCGGGCACCAAATCAATTCTGCCCTTGTCGGTTTCGACAATGAATTGCATCCCGCTGGAAAGAACCTCGTTCTCCGCCGTTTCGGAAAGCGCGTTGGATTGATTGTAAAACGTCTTCGCCATGGCTGGCAATCCGCTCTGCCCCAAGGTCACGACTCCACCCAGAAAACCTATGTCCAGGCTATTACCCAATTCCTTGGACGGTTCGACAGACATTTTGGCATAGGGCGCTGTAGGAGTCCCCCCATGAGCAATACCGGAGTTCAGCCAGCGCAGGCGCGACATGCGCCAGCCTTCATTGTCGCCATGGGCCTTGACGGGCTCGCCCTCAACATTCAGCGCTACGGCAATCGTCCGGGCTTTCCCGCCTTCCGGGCTGATTTTCACCGTGCCCTTGTAAATGCCGGAGGCATTTTCGGGAACATCCACCCCCATCCACAGGGACTGAAGACGCCCTTGGGCAACATTCAGTTCCTGGATAAAGGGCTTGCCGTAAATATCGACTCCATCGCGGTTGAAACAGGTCATCGCATCGGCAGGGATCACCTCTCCCTTGTCGTTCTTCAACGGTGAAAACTCCACTTGGACGTTCTTCATAGCCTCCCTGGCTGCATACAGGCCGAGCTGGTACACAAAATATTCGCCCGGATTGGAAACCGCCTCCAGAGAAGCACGGCGAGCGGCATCCATCTCCGCCCAACAACGGGGAAGAACCGAAGCCTCGCGCAGAGCCATATCCCTCTGTTCCGGGAAGCAGAACCAGGTAGCATCGCTCTCGTCTTTCATCAGGGCTTCCACGGCTTCCGGGGTCGCCATGGCACGCATCGGGGAATCCTCCTCGCGAATTGTTCCCCGATGTTTCAAGTCCTCAAAAGCATCGGTAATGCCGGTTTCTGCAGCACCTGCAAGACAAGTACAGCACAAGGTGAATGAGATAAGAGATCGATACATTTCAAGAGATATACGGCCCTCATCCCGGGATTCTATCTTATTCCAAGCCGTAAATTGTATTTAGAACATGAAGCAGGCACCAATACCAGCGGATTGATTCGTGCTCTTGTCCGCCGCTTCAATCCTGTAGCGGGCAGTTAACGACCAGGAAGGAGCCAGGGCATAGGCGGCTGATGCTTCCAGGCGCAAGGCAACATTGCCCGGTTCACTTCCCTTGGCTGTCCAGGGAATGGCACCATTGGAAGAAACCTTGGCTTCCGGCACGCTACGCGCGATGTCCGGCAGGATGGACGCCTCGGCATGCAGCGTCAGCCTCTTGCCATCCAGTGAGGTCACGCGGCTGATACCAGCACCGAGCCTGGCGCGCAGCACCGACATGGACGCATCGCTGTAGTCGTAGGTATAGCGGCTACCCTTCAGCGAAAATTCATCCTGTGAGGCATCCACATACTGGAACCCTGCAAAGACATTGATCTGCGTGCGATCAGACATCGCATGTATCCAATCAGCACGGACATCAAACATCCACGCGGAATCATTCCAGGAACCCTTGCTCGTGTCGCCATCCAGATCCGGGGATCGAAGCACTCCATCGCTCGACGAGGTGGAGTACCCCAGCACAGCACTCAGAACCACGGCATTGCGTTCCGAGGAGAAGCACAGAGCCTCAGCATACAAGGCGCTCGACATCACATCCTGGTCGGTATCGCCCAATCCATCGGACATCTTGTTCTTGCCTGTCACCGTCCCGAAAGCAGCACCCAGCGACCAACGCCCATCGATATCCCAGTCGGCTCCCAGGTTCACGCCATTGGCCTGGTAATCATATCCCCGAAGTGCCCCATCGTCCCCCAGGTTGAAGAAGCGGCTCACCGTCGTCATCCAGACGGAGCTTCCCTGACGGGCATTCCCCGTTTTGATACTGGAGTACCCATCGCGCCCGCGAACGGAATCGGCAAGAGACCCCAGTTCCAGACTGGTCGCCCACAGGGAATTCGAGGAAATTTCCCCGATCCCTTCAGGAGCCCTGGAACCATCGTCGGCATCCGGCAAGGCAGCGCCAGAGAGGTAGGCAAAAATATCGCGCGTCACCGTTGTGATGCGGCCATCGCGGAACAGGATATCCAACTTGCCTTCGTTCAACACCGCCTGCCCCGAAGCAGACAAACCTGGCGACACCACAACGGGACGGACATCCAGCAAGGATTCCGATACCCCGGACAAATCCAGGCGTACGGACAACATGCCTCCGGGCATCTGTACAAATGAGGCCCCATCGCCCAATGAAAGCACCGGGTGCGCGGCATCCGCCTGCATCATGGCGTCCGTCATCCGGAAATTCAGGAAATGTGCTTTTTGAGACACCCCGGGCAAGACCACAAAGTCACCCCCCAGCTTCACAAATCCGTCAATCGTCAAGTTGCTACCGTTTTCCGCCATCAGAGAAGCCCCCAGGCTCAGCCCATCGCGCAGCGTGTATTCCGCCCCGGTTGCCAACTTCAAATTGGCACCCAGTATGGCACCGTTGGCGATATCGAGCTGGTTCTTGCCAGTCAACACCACATCGCCAGTCAAGGCTGAATTACCCGTAACGGACAATTTGGCGGAATCATTCAGAACCAGGGCACCAAAGACACCGGAGCCCTGGCCAAGCTGCATCGCGGCTCCATCAAGGAGGGTCACATTGCCCTTCAGAATGGAATCCCTGGCAATGGTCAGGTTCCCGCCGCTGGCGAGGCTATAATTGCCGGCAATTGTCGTGACACCCGAAGCTCGAACTGTCCCGCCAGAAAGAATGCGAACGGTGCCTTCAACACCGGAATTAGCCTCCAGCTCCAGCATTCCCCTGTTCCCCACAGTCACCTGACCGTAATAGGCCGTCGATTTTTCCTGCGTTACCCCGCTCTTCAAGTGAAGTACGGCCGCTTCCTGCAAAATCGTTGCCGCAGTGGAATTCACGCTGCTTCCGGCCTTGAGAATAGTCTGGGAAGATGCCTGGGCCACAAGCCCGGCCATGGATACATTCCCCCCCACTTCCAAGGTTCCCCGGTTAATGAGCTGTCCTTCGAGAACGGCGGTAGTCCCCTCAGACGCGACGAGTTGGGCATTGGATGCCGCATTATCGACATCGCCGTGCATGCGGATAATCCCGCCGCCCTGCTTGTTGAAAGACACCGTCTTCTGTCCGGACAAAGCATTGGTAATCTGCAGAGTGCCTGCTCCAAGCGCCGCATCGGCCTTCAGGAGCAATCCGCCCTGTTCCAGCACAGTTCCACCCGTGTATTCATTCGTCGTCGTCACTTCCAACACTCCCTTGCCCGTCTTCAACAGCATGCCGGAGCCAACGATGCGTCCCGTTCCGACGAAGCGGACATCACGGTCACCCAACACCGTCACCTTCCCCGGTTCCACGCGACCAACAATCGTCACAGAACCACCATTGACGATGGAAACACGGTCACCATTGTAGAATGCATCGTCCGTATTGGCCGGGCAATCCCAACGGTCGCCCAAACTTTGTACCCCCCAGTTCAGAGAACCGGTGCCTTCGGCATTCCAAAACAAATCCTCAGCCTTGCCAACAACGGTCATAACGACCTTGTTCCCGCCAGAGGACGACAGATTGTATTCAGATCTCGTCCCCTTATCCTGAATTTCCAGATTGGACAACGCTCCCGTGAGGGAGCCATAGTTGAACAACGTGTAGGAGCCGTTCTGTGTCAGTGTCACATCGATGTCGATCAACGTCTTCCCGGTCACGGACAATTCGCGTCGCACATCGATCAAGTCCATCACCCCGCCGGAAGACGAGTAATAAATCGTGCCGCCGCCAAGAACCAGATCTCCATCAATGGTCAATTTACCGACAGAAGCCCCTGCCACATCGATTTTGGCACCCTGCCCCGTCCTCAGACTCCCGACAATGTCAAAAGCGGCCGTTCCCGTGCGCCCGGCAGAGAGGCGAGCCCCATTCTCCAACTTCCAATCGGTATTACCCGTAAGATCTAATGTGCCGCCAGAGCGGATTGTCAAGTCACCCAAAGCTTTGCCAAGCATAGCAAATGTAGCTCCGGATTGCACCTCTACATTGGAAACCACCGATGAATTGTCAGACAGAGTCAACTTGCCGCCAGAAACAACAGTCGTCCCCGTGTAGAGCTGGGCACCGGACAAGTAAGCCGCCCCGGCTCCCAACTTGTTCAATCCACTCACCCCCGTCAGAATCGTGCCAACACTGCCAGAACGGAGTTCATACGAGCTTGCCTGAAGCGTTCCACCCGTCAAATTGCCTCCATTCACCACGAGGGATCCAGACTTGGTAGAACCAGAAAGAGTAAGCGTACCAGACAAGGCCGACAGGCTACCGAGGAAGTTGCCAGCATTTGACAAATTTGCCGTGCCCCGCACTTCCATGGCATTGGCAACAGCCTTGCCATTCATGTTCAGCGTACCGCCTTGCAGAGAAATTGTCGAACTGCCGAAAGAAGACGCGTGATTGGCAATCACGCTCCCGGAGTTAATTGTCGTTCCGCCGGAATAGGTATTGGCGGACGAATTCATTGCCAAAGTTCCAGTGCCTGCCATCGTCAGACCAGCGGCACCACTGATCGTACCTGTGCCCAGGAAGGTCACGTTGCCAGAGCTTGTTACACGGATGCTCCCGGGTGTCACCGAATTGACGATAGTCACCTGTCCGGCATTATCAAAAACAACGTGGTCGCCCGAGTAGAAACGCGCATCCGCCTGGGGATTATCCGAAGAGGAAACCGTCCAAAGCCTGCTACCCTGCGTCTCCCAGGTGCCATTTCCAGCCCCCCACAGCAAGGTGATGGGGGAGCCATCCACGATGAGCTTCAACGCCGTGGCATTCCCCCTCAACGAGTAATCAGTCCGCCCAGTACTCGTGCGTGCAAGCGACGAATCCAACAATTGCAACTTCGTCACATCGCCGGACAAGGAGGAGTAGTTCATCAAATCGTATTCTCCCCGGGTGTAACTGCCCAGATCGAGCGTCAGGGACGTCGTTCCCGTCACCTGAAGAGTGCCTCCCAGCTTCACCAGCTCATTGTAGCCCAACAATATTTGGCCGCCACTCAACGTCAATCCCCCCGTGATCCCCAAACTACCTCTGACATCCAGTACAGAGCCGGACACCGTCGTCAGGCTCCCCGAGACATCGTTCATGGAGCCGGAGGCATGCCCGAGGGTCAGCGTCTGGCCTGAGCGTAAACTCATCCCTGCTGCCACCGTACGCAAAAGGCCGCCATCTTCAATCGTGATATCCTTCCAGATGCTACCAGAAACATCCAGTATAGCACTACTGCGCACCAGAACAGCTGAATTTTCCAGAGTCCCGGCGATGCCCAGAGTCCCGGTAACCACCGTCGTCGCTCCTGTATAAGTCTGGCTACCGGACAAAGTCACAGCCCCTGAGTTTTCCTTATTCAGGCTGCCTGAGCCGGACAAACGGGAAGCAATCGAACCAGTGCGAACGGTAAAGCTCGTTGCTTCCAGGACACCGCCCGTCATATTACCTTGATCAAGCAACAGGGAACTCGCCGTAGCTGTTCCCGATACCGTCAGAGAGCCACCCACTCCAACCGTCAGACTTCCTTTGTGGGAACCGGCATTCGTCAAAGTCACCGTACCCTTGACATCCAGGGCATTATTCGTGGCCTTGTTATTCAAATTCAGCGTTCCTCCCATCAACATCATGCTCCCGGTACCAAATGCCGATGACGAACCAGCAATGAGTGACCCCGCGGACAGCGTCGTTCCACCCCGGTAGGTATTTGTTCCGTCAAGGGTCAATGCCCCAGTGCCTGTTTTGGTAAAGCTCCCCGCACCGGAAATAGCATTATTCACAGTGACAGCATCCGAACGGTTCCATTGCAGAATACCCTCGTTTTCCACCGATCCAGAGCCTATGGCACCTGTCGTCCCACCTTCACCAACACTCAGGGTTCCCTTGCGAATCACCGTCTTCCCTGTGTAGGTATTCGTACCGACAAGAACCAATGTTCCCGTGCCATTCTGAATCAAATCACCCTTGCCCGAAACGGTATTCGTCAGCCTGAAACTATCCGAGCGATTGATTTCCAATTTCGAGTCATTGTCAACGCCAGCCGTTCCGAGGGTTCCTGTCGTACCACCATTGCCAATCCTCAATGTACCATTGGTAATTGTCGTCGTCCCCGAGTAAGTATTGTTTCCCGTCAGCACCATCGTTCCGGCTCCAATCTTTGTGAAGGAGCCAACAGAAGCATTCGAGTCAATCATTTTGGAAGAAATCAGCAAATCCGCATCTGCGCTTCCATCCGCCACATCAAAGATGGTACTGCTCGCTGATCGAAGTTTCAGAATAATATTTTTGATTTCGGATGCCTGCGATGATGCCTTCACATTGATCCTGGCATCCGTCCACACATCAAAGTTACCGGAAGTCACACCATCAATTACCCCTCCCGTCAGGTTAAACACTGTTCTTTGGAAGGTCTGGTTGCCATTGTCAGCCAAATAGAGTGTCCCTCCATTGAGATTGATCGTAGTGACGCACGCCGAGGAACCATTATAGCCGAGACTGTCTCCGCCCTTCAGATTCACGCGGCCTGAACTATTGATTGTCAGAACTCCACGGATCATTCCTTCCGATCCATTACCATACTTGCCCAATTCCAAAATCCCTCCATTCACCGTCGTCCCACCCGTATATGTCGAACGGTTAATGGTCATGGTGCCAGACTGATTTTTTACAAGAGAACCCGTCCCTGAAATAGCACCAGCCACGCTGAAATCACCTGTCCTGTCAAAGACGATCACGGCATTGTTGACGATGCCTCCAGAACCGGTGCCCCCGGATCCCATGCCATTGCCAATCTGGAGAATACCGTCTTCAACCAGCGTTCCTCCTCGGTACGAGTTGCCTCCCGCCAAAATCAGAGTACCACTCCCGGTTTTCGTCAGGGATCCACCTCCATCAATCGCCCCGGATTGCACCACGGTTCCCGTACGGTAGAACACGAGGCCTCCTTCATTCAGAACTGCCCCCGAACCAAGGGAGCCCGTTGCCCCTCCCGTTCCAACTTGCAGGGTCATCCCCGAACGAATTTCCGTCTTTCCTGTGTAGGAATTATCCGCCTGCAGGATAAGGACACCGCCTACTCCAAGCCCTTGGGAATCAAATATAAGCCCTCCCGTCCCAGTCAAAGATTTCGCAACGGTCAAATTCCCGGAACCTCCAAAACGATATCCTCTCGTGGGAGAAGTCAATGTACCGCTCAACGTCACCCGACCAGTCGTCCCCAAGGCAACATCCGCCAGCCCCATAGCCCCAAAGTCATAATCCGAAGCAGAATCGGCATTGAAATAGAGAATCCCCTCGGAATCGCCATGAACGCGAGATATCGCCTCGGCCGGATTGGGGCCAAGATCGAAGCTGTTGCCGTATTCCACAAGAATATTTTGAGTCTTGGTACCGAGAGCCCGGATATCCGTGTAAGACAATTCCATCCCTGAATTCAGGACGATATTGCCGCTAAATCCTCCCACAGCATCGCTGTTGTGAATGTTGGTCAATACAAGGCGACCGGTGTTGGATCCATTGCCGACCGTCAGAGTTCCGGAGCCTGACAATTTTAAATTCAAAGTCAGTTCGCCGCCTCCTCCACCCAGATTCCAGCCTCCGTCGGATGTCCAAGAAGCCAGGCTATCGGTTGTATTCAAGGTTCCGAGGGTCGTTTGACCAGATGTTCCCAGGCTAAGACTACTCCACCCGGCAAGCGAAGGCACGTTGCTCACCATTCCCTCATTCAGAGCATACGTGCCAGAAGAAGTTTTATTGATTCTCGGCAGCACCACGGAAAAAGCCGTATTGTCCACCCCGAGTATCCCTTTGGCTTCCAGAAGCCAGTCGCTACTTCCCGTACCCATCGCCAGAGTAGAAACAGCTTGCACAAGACCTTCGGATACTTTTTTATCCCCGGAAATGGAACTTCTTTCCCCAGAAAGCACCAAGGTTCCCACCCCCGTCTTGGTCAAAGAACCGGCTCCCGTCACCTGCCCGCTCTGCTGTGCCGTACCCTGGCCTATGTTCGCCATATACGAGGCAAGTGCGCCCTGCAACACAACGTCACCACTCTGCAAGGCAGACTCAAAAATGGAGTAAAAAGCTGAATTCTCGACGTAGATATGCGAGTTGACCAGGGAATGAGCCCCGGCACGGAAACTCGCCCCGCTCTTCACCCCGACATTGCCCGTATCAAACACTGCTGTCTGCCAGTCATTGGGATCCACATAATTGGCAGCATGGATCGTCGGAGTACCCGCTACTGTTACTGTGCCGGTATTGACCGCCCAAGTTCCCTTGTTATCCACCTTGCCGGAAAGCGTCCACACAGCACTGGAGGACGATGGAGAGGCAACGACATTCAATAAACCGGAAGCCAATGAGCCACCATCGGTAAAACGCCCGAGGAAGGAGGAAGTCGCCCCCGTATAGGTCCAAGTCGAGGTTGAAGAAGCCTTCAGGTTGGCGAAGCTGGCGCCATTGTCCAAATGCGTGATCGACGAAGCGGACATGTCCGTTCCGTACAAATCGAAAATCCCGCCGCGATGGCCAAAGATAATACCATTCCTCACCTGCCCCGTGGACATCACCCGAACGATGACATTGCCACCATTCAGCTTCACGCTCTCAGCGGCGACTCCTCCGGTACGGTTCAGGATCACCAAACCTTCTCCTCCCACATTCAAGGAAGCAGCATTGTTGCCGGAGCCTGCGACGACAAGCGTTCCTTCGCCGATTTTGCGCCACTCGTCTCCTGCAATCCCCGTCAGTTCCGTCGTCACCGTAACTCCCTTGTTCACAACAAATCCCGCCGAATTTAAACGCCTGGAAGCATTCCCTCCGTTGGAAAGCGTATAGTTGGCATTAAAAGTCAGCGAACCGGCCCCCGTATCCACCGAGCCCTGCAACACAATCGTACCGCCAGAGCCCCCGAAAATCAGGTTGCTACAGGCATCCAGCTGGGCATTTGAGGCCTTGTTGCCAGACGTCGATGTATCGCCGCGAACCCCAGCTGCGAGACCTACATAATCCAGCGTATTTCCCCCTTGGACAATCGTTCCATTACCCGAAGAAGCCCCTGGAACATTCCAGATAATCATTCCTCCAGATGTGCTGGTAAATGTACGATCATAGGAGGCAATCAAATCCACTGCCCAAAAATTACCGGAACGCATTTGGCTAAACCCGCCGTATCCGTCGCCACCGCCTGACTGTCCGGCGCCAACCCACTCCCACTGTTCCGTCTTGGGATTATAAAAATACGTAGGGCTTCCGCTGTCACCGGCTCGGATACCAATGTTCATCGGTGAGCTGGCTGATGGTTCATAATAATTGTACCAGAATCGATAGGCCTGGTACGTCCGGGCATCTCCCGTGATGGGAGTGCCAGTCACCGTCGTCTTGGCCTGCCCCTCAAACTGCAACGTTCCACCCGTCAAATAGGCATAGCCACCCGCAATCGTCGAATAGGTTCCATCCGGATAGCACACCTGCTGAGTTCCCGAACCGACACGGACGCACTGCCTACCCGCCATATTGTCAAGGTACTCCCTATCCGTCAGGTAGGCAGCAGCCGTCGCTTCCGTCACAATTTTGCTCAACCTCTGAACGCGATAATCGTATGTATAATCCTGCTGGTCTCCCCAGCCATTGGATATACTCACTGTCCTGTACACATCGTAAAATGGTGTCGCATAAGTCGCCCCGAAACGTTCGGCAAATGTGATGTTCGCATTATCGTAGTCGTGCGCAACCGTAGCAATGAATCCGGGGCCTCCGACTAAAGCTGCTTCCCCCGTATGGGCATCTGCCACCCCATCCAGATTCATCATGCGCCCAATCGTCCCAATCACGGCACCCGTCTTGCTACGCACAACGATATTGGTAGCATCGGCGGCGAAAATACCCTTGTTTTCGGCAAAATCACGATACATTTGAACCTCAATAAGATGGGAAAGCATCCCAGCCTCAGAAGGAACAAACAATACTGTAGAACATAAAGGAAGAACCAGCTTCCAGGCACCTCGGTAAAAGAAGGGAGTATTCATAGGGGGGAGTTAGGGAGAGAGCATAAACCGGAATTGATTGGTAACAATCGAAATACCGAGAGTAGAACCATAGCAAAACACCCGTTCCCTTCAAGATAAAAACTATTCCAAAAACGAGTCTATGCCATATTCCCCTTTCTTTCTACAAAACCTCCCTCCGAAATAAGAATATACGGAGGCTATAGCTTAACCCTTCAAGAGAACATACCACCCTGAAAGGTCATAACACAACATTGAGGATACTCTCAATCTGCTTGCGGCTGATCGTCATTCGAAGAGACTTTTTTCCTTCCAGCATCTTGCGCAAAGCCTCTGCATTCTGAACATCTTGGCCATCAACGGCTATCACCACATCGTCGGGGCGAGCACCCTCTTTGTATAGACAAGAAGAAGGCTCCAGCTTGAGAATGAGAACTCCCGTTTCACCCGGGAGGCCATAGGCGGAAACATCTCCCATCCCCTTGATGTTGCGCCCTTCCATGCCCAGAGAGGCAAATGATTCCGGTTTGGGTGCCTCCCCGGACATAGCAGGGTTGTAATCGGGAATATCGGGCGTCTTTGCTATCTGCTTTAAGCGGAGAGATACGACTCCAAAATCCATCGGAAAATTACAAAATCCGATTTGGCGCGCCGGGGAATCCGGTTTAACGCGAAAATCCCCACGAGAAGCATTAACAAAAAGGGCATCCCCCATCCGGGAATGAGCGTCGTTACCAGATTGTTCCTGCAAACCACGAGCTTCGTGAATCCCCTTCATCCCCGGGGCATGGACAAAGTTGGAGTCAAACCTCTCTCCCCAAGGCTTGGCGGGCATACCTCCAGCCGGGAAATACCCATCGACGAAAAAGATGTTACGTTCCACAATATCCCCGGAGTACTTGTACCAGACGTGGGGATGGAGGCCGTTGTTGACAATAATATTGTTGTAAACGCTGCGGCCAAAACCTTCGCGGAGTTTCAATCCCCGATTCAGCAGGAGATTATTGCATATCTCGTAATTGCCGGAGCCATCATCGAGGTCGATGTCCCAGCCATGGTCACATTTCCAGCGGCTGTTTTTGATGATGGTTGTCTTTCGAGCATCAAGGAAGGGAATGTTCCGTATCTCATCCAATTGATCTTGAGCGTTCATATTAAGACCATTAAGATTCCAGAAGCGATCTCGTCCCCAGGAATTGAAGGAACCGTGATCAGAAGTTTCCTTAACGGTATCGAACACATCGCAACCATCGATAACATGTCCGCCCCAGCACCCGTCGCCAATGTTGATACCGGCACGAGGCACATCGTAGAGAGAACAGTGAATCACTTGGATACCTTCGGCCATGGCAATCTGCACAGGAGCAGTCTGTTTTTCCACCTGCCCTGTCCGTGTAATCAAACAGTCTTCCACCGTACAGTCAGCCGGGTAGTTGGCACTGCGAGGCCCGGGAGTTTTATCCAGAGTGCCCCATGAGAAGTTGCGCGCATCCTGGTAATCACGTGGAGAGCGGGAAGCGTCCCTGTCGCCGACAAACGCCACACCATTGCCGCCAATATCATGGATAAAGCAGGAAACTATGTGAGCCTTCCTGTTGTAATTGTTGATAAACACGGCGTCCCCTCCCAGCCCTGTGAAATCCGTCCCGGAGACTGAGCAGCCTTCCGTGCCTTCCATCAAAATCGCCCCGTTGCGATAAATCGTCCAGTCACTACGCAGAAGCGGTTCCTTGTTCTTCATGAACGTCCTGTCCGTCTGCGTCAGCACGAGATCCTGCACATGGACATTGCGGACGGCTTGAGACTCCGTTCCCTGAAGCTCCAACAAGCGCTCCAATCCAGTAACCTCAACGCGAGCACGGGAAAGATCGATACCTTCTTCAGGGTAAATATACAACACCGAGGCTTCTTCATCTAGGAACCACTCGCCGGGGGCATCTAATTCCTCAAAAATATTTTCCACAAAGCGGTAGGTTTGGTGCGGAGCCGAGGGACGGTTGTTTTGCCATCCGCCTTCGAGAGCAGCAGAGCCATCCGCCTTTTTCCCTAAAATTTTGTAGTGCATGCCCCCCCATCGGCTCATGTGCAAGGCATGAAGGATTCCGGTTTCCGGGTGTTGCCATCGGGCCATGCGCTCAGGAGAGACAGCATCGGAAGCATAACCATTGAAAATATCGTCTCCGGGCCTGGCATCAGGGTAGCGTGCCATACGCTGAAGTTTCCCGTCAATAAACAGGGAATCCATGCGCGTTCCCTCCGGAACGGAGGCCTTCATCATGCCGTCGCGCCAGGGTACCCACTTCAGATTGAGCAAACGGGCACCGCTGATGACAGCCTTGCGCGGATTGGCCGCCTTGATCGTCAGGTTGGAATCCTCCGGATGGAGTACAAGCGGCCTTTTCAAATAGTATGTTCCATCCTCAAGAATCATCGTATGAGGAGCAGTATCTCCCTTTGCCTGCCCTCGAAGTCTATCCCGAGCTGCTTCCAGGGACTGAAGGGGACTGTCCTTCGTGCCTTGCCCGGAATCCGTTCCAATCGGAGATACATAAATATCTGCTCCTAATGATGTTACTATACTACCTACAAGAAGCGATGGTACAAAAATGTGACGAAGTAATTGAAAATTGGACATATAAGAAAGATATTTTCCCATTACTACCCCGACTTTGCTTCATTTCTTTCATGAAATTCCCCGGACGTAATAAGGGTGCCGCTCGCAATGGACGAACAGCACCCTTTGAATATTGCGACGCTCAAAGCGAAAATCAGCTCAAAAACAGATTGAGGCTGTGCTCGGCGATCACACGATTCAAGGCTTTCTGCCCGCGAACGCTGTTACCGGCGGCATCAAGAGGAGGAGAATAGGAGGCCAAAGCCAGCTTGCCGGGGGCACAAGCCAGAAGCCCGCCTCCAACACCACTCTTGCCCGGCAACCCGGCCTCATACATCCATGAGCCTGTAGAATCATACAAACCACTCATGCACATCTCCGCAAGAACTGGAGGCACATTGGCGGATTTGACGACGCGTTTGCCCGTGACGGGGTTCACGCCGCCATTGCAAAAACAGGCTCCCATGACGGCAAGGTCGCGAGCCGTGATCTTCACGGAGCACATGCGCGTGTATAGATCCACAATCATGTCCGGGTCGTTGTAGAAATAGCCGTAGCTTTTCAGCAACCAGGCAATGCCGCGGTTGTGCTGGTTCGTCTCGCTTTCAGAGCGATAGATTTCCTCGTCCACCGTCAGAGGATGTCCGGCAAATGCCTCCAGGTTAGAGATGATGGTCTGCCAAATGTCGTCCGACGTTTTGCCGGGAATCAGGCTTACTGTGGCCATCGCACCGGCATTCACCAACGGGTTGAGGGGCTTGCCATGATGAAGCTCCACCGCCATAACGGAGTTGAAGGGCTCTCCCGTGGGGTCGGAACCAATTTTGCGATGTAATTCGAAGTGGCCAATCTGATCAATCACATAGGCAAGGCTGAACACCTTGGAAATGGATTCGATGGCAAATGGAACCCCTGAATCGCCAGCTTCTACAACTTCCCCTTCACAAGATACGGCAGCGAGGCCAAACAAGTCCGAAGGAACCTGCGCCAGAGCAGGAATGTAACTGGCATTTTTACCGCTACTGGTCGCCGCATACTCTCCCCTCGCTTGTACGAGGGAAGATTGCATGAGCTGCGAATCCCAATGAAATGGTGTCAAAATCCTGGTCATGATGGAATCCTCCTGACTTACTTCTGCGCGTTGTCACCAAGCTTCTTCTGTTCCCAGCCAAAGGGTTCGAAGGCATCTTCCTCACTCAGTTGGCGCTTCCACGTCGGCTTACGCAAAGCGTAGATAATAAATGGAATACCAGCAAAAAAGATCATACCTGCGATCAGAATCGTGATGTAGAACAACGGGCTACCCACAGGGATTTGTGTCGGAGGAATGAAGCTCACGACGAAAGCTGCAATACTGCCCAGAAGGCCAATTCCACCAACGATCCACATGCCGACATACTTGCCGCCAGGCACACGGAAGGTGCGCTTCACCTCGGGCTCCGAATGGCGCAGATAAATACCAGCGGCAAACATCAGGACATACATGATCAGGTACAGGATAATCGTCAGCTGAGAAATGATCTGGTAGGCCGTCTGAACCGAGGGCATCACCACGAACAGTACCGACAACACTGTCACAACACCACCCTGGATGAAGAGAATGCCCGTCTGCACATTGTTGGTGTTTACCTTCTGCATGGCAGGAGGCAGATACCCGGCCATGCCGACTTGCAGCAAGCCCTTGGACGGGCCCATCACCCATGCCGTCACCTGGGCAAGAACGCCCACTGCAAGGCACAGAGCCATGATACCGCCGAACCATGACAATCCGAACATCTTGAAGTATTCATCATACGTAATCAACAGACTCTGAACGAGGTTGATTTTGGCTTCCGGGATAATGAAACCGATTGCCAGCGTACCAAAAACGAAGATGCCTACAGTGATAATCGCGGAGATCAGGATGGAAAGCGGGTAGTTGCGACCAGGGTTGCGGACTTCCTTGACGTGTACGGCGGACATTTCCATCCCTGCGTAGAACAGGAAGATACTTGCTGCCAACACGATATTGTCAAACTTCGTCAGGTCGGGGATCAACTTATCCGCGCTCATATCGATCAAAATCGGGCGTCCGGACAACCAGTAGTAGGCTCCAAACAGGATCAAAACACCTGCAGGGATAACCGTGCCAATCATCGTACCCCACTTCGTAATCAAACCGGACATCTTCATGCCTCGGAAGTTCAGGAATGTGGCCGTCCAATACACAGCAAGCACGATCATAAGAGCATACCACTTGTTGGCGGCCAAGGCCTCGTCCCATCGCTGGTCTGGCCCAATGAAAGCCAGAGAAACGGCTGCGAATGTCAACACGGTCGGGAACCAAATCGTACTTTCTATCCACTGAAGCCAGATAGCCAGGAAGCCCCACTTGGGGCCGAAGGCCTCACCAACCCATCGGAACACGCCGCCTTTCTGAGGCCAACCCGTCGTTAGTTCCGCGGCTACCAGAGATACGGGAATTAAAAAGAAAATAGCAGCAAATATATAATAAAATACGGAACTGAGTCCGTATGTGCTTTCCGCCGGCATGCCGCGAAGACTTACAATGGCGGAAATATTAATCATCGCCAAGGTGAAAACCCCCATCCCTACGAGAGACTTTGTTGGGGATCCTCCGACTTTCGCGGGTGAAGACCCGGAATTGTTTTGTGTGTTTGAGTTCATGGGATCATGATGTTTCTGATTTCGATGCCGATGGCAACCCGATGGGGTTAGTCGCCAGCCCTTGCGGCTGTCCCGGAGCAACTGGCAGGTTCTGTCTCCCTCCCGGAAAACCTCCCTGTAGAAATCCCTTGCGGATATTCGCCTCACGGCGTCCTTGAGGAATTTTTAAGGCCTGCAGCCTGATTGCTTCCAACCGCCTCGTATGTGGATGAAGACTCTCTTTTCCCCCACAGCGTTGAAAAAAATTCCGCGAATCGAATATTTTTCGAAAAGTGCATGAAACAATAATTTTTGTGAACGAATTTTCGTCGGATGTTTTCTATTCCTGCATAGCGAGGCACTTCGGTCGAGCGCCTGACTTAAACTTCTAATTCAAGAAAAAAAACATATGTCAACATGCGACTGTAATAATAATCAGGATGCAGAACCGGCAACGGCTCGTGCCTCAATTTTTGGATCACCGGAAGCTGGTCATGTCCTTCCCAAATCCAGCATTCCCTCATCTGGCATGCGTGCCGAGGATGCCTACCAGCTCGTGCACGACGAGCTCCTCCTTGACGGTAACGCCCGACAGAATCTGGCGACATTCTGCCAGACTTGGGACGAAGACGAAGTCAGAAAGTTGATGGACTTGAGCATCAACAAAAACATGATCGACAAGGACGAATACCCCCAAACGGCCGAAATCGAAATGCGATGCGTCAACATACTCGCAAAGCTCTGGAATGCTTCCCCGACAGAAAAGCCCATCGGTTGCTCCTCCATCGGCTCCAGCGAAGCTTGCATGCTAGGCGGCATGGCTGCTCTCTGGCGGTGGAGAGCCAGGCAGAAGGCTGCCGGCAAACCGACTGATAAGCCCAACCTCGTCTGCGGTCCCGTTCAGATCTGCTGGCATAAATTCTGCCGCTATTGGGACGTTGAAATGCGCGAAATCCCAATGGAAAACGGCAAGTTTGCCATGGATGTGGATCGCATGCTCGAACAGATCGACGAAAACACAATCTGCGTTGTCCCCACTTTCGGCGTCACCTACACAGGAGCCTTTGAATACCCCGACAAAATAGCAGCCGCCCTCGACGATTTGCAAAAGCGTACAGGCCTGGATATCGACATCCATGTGGACGGTGCCAGCGGCGGCTTCCTGGCTCCCTTCTGCGCTCCTGAAATCCTCTTTGATTTCCGCATTCCACGCGTCAAGTCCATCAGCACCTCCGGTCACAAGTACGGTCTCGCTCCTCTGGGGGTGGGCTGGGTGATCTGGAGAGACGTTTCTGAACTTCCTCAGGAATTGATATTCAATGTCAACTACCTGGGCGGAGAAATCCCGACCTTCGCCATCAACTTCTCACGCCCTGCCGGGCAGATCATCGCCCAGTACTATGATTTCATTCGCCTCGGCTATGAAGGGTACAAGAATATCCACACCGCCGCCTACAATGTGTCCGCCTACCTCGCACAGGAAATCGCCAAACTCGGAGACTTCACCTTCATCGCCAACGGCGACCCCAAGACGAGTATTCCGGCCGTGTGCTTTTACATGAAGGAAGGTTTCGATCCCGGCTACAACCTGTTCGAACTCTCGGACAAGCTGCGCACCCGCGGCTGGCAGGTACCCGCTTTCACTCTGCCGCCCGACTGCGAAGAAATCACAGTCATGCGAGTCATGGTACGCCAGGGTTTCACAATTGACATGGCAGACCTGTTCCTGACGGATATGAAGAGATTTATCGACTTCCTCACCGCCCACCCGCAGGCGGTTCACACCACGGCGGCTGAAGGCACAGCCTTCAATCACGCCAAATAACACCTTGGCACTGCCTCACCTTCCCGCATGTACTAACGGGTGGCGGTGCCGATTACAAAAAAACAATGCCGTCTCGCACTCTCATCGTGCGGGGCGGCATTGCCGTTGGAAGAAGGTTAAAAAGCGGTAATCAATTCTTGATGATCGCCCAGGTTCTGGGCTTGGAGGGATCAAGTTTTTCACGAATAAAGAAGTTCATTTCTTCCACCGTCATGGCGGAGATACGTTCTTCCTGCTCCTCGAAATGGGTCACTGGCATGCCGAAGAGGACATCCAGAGCCATCATCTGGCACAAGGCACTGTTGGACTGGCGCGCCAAAAGGCGTGCAGACAGTGCCGTTGCGCGGGTGCGTTCCAATTCATCCGGGCTCATCCCGCGATCATGGATTTCCTGCAAAGTGGTCTCCAATTGCTGGCGAGTTTCCTGCAATTTATCATTCGACGTTCCAGCGTAGAATAGAATATTACCCACATCCAGCCCGATAAAGAGCGAGGAACTAGCGTAGTAGGCAAGGCCGGATTCCTCGCGAATGCGTGTAAAGATAGGTCCGGCCATGTCAGAACACCACGATTGGAACAGGATGGCTTGTGGACTCTCGATGGAATTGACATCCACCCCTCCAACAGACAACACGACAACAGCTTGTTCCTTGTCCATCGTCACGACAGACTCCCCGGATTTCTGAGGAGGAGTCACCACCAGCTCGGGGACTTTGTCGTTGAACGGCATATCGGAAAAATAGCGTTCAGCCAAAGCAAAAGCAGTTTCCGGGTCAAGGTCGCCGGAAAGGCAAATGGCGGCATTGTTTGCTATAAACAAACGCCGATGGTGCGCGCGCACATCCTCAATACTCAGGGATTCCAAGCTTTCCAAAGTACCTGACGGCGAATTGCCGTAGCCTACATTGCCATAGGCTTCCACTCTCAATTGACGGAAGGCCACAGTAAGGGGGTCCTCCATCTCCTCTTCCACTTCAGCCATCATGGTTTCGCGTTCCTTCTCAAAGGCATCTTCGGGGAAAGTAGGATGAATTGCCACATCAGACACCAGATCCAACAGTACTTCCAAATCTTCCGACATGGAACTGGCGCCAATTGTAATGGAATTGTTGCCGGAGGCCGCATGGATGCAACCGCCCAGGTTTTCCAACTCATGAGCAATCTGTGAGGCATCGCGCGTAGATGTCCCCTTCAACAGACATTCTGCAGTCAGCGAACAAATCCCAGCCGTTTCAAACGTTTCCGAAGGGCTCCCGGCTTTGACGACAAAGCAGGCATTGACGAGAGGCAACCTTCTTTCAGGTCTGATGATCACTTTCAAACCATTCGGCAGGACCCGCGAGACAACTTCTTCGCTGGCATTGCCGCCAGATCCTGAGGCCCGATCCGTATTGCTGCCAAGCGGATCAAGGCTCACCTCAGTCATGCGGTTGGGGCCAAACCACCGCACCACAGCATCGCGGATATCCTGCGACGTGACGCGTTCCAGAGCCTGAATCCATTCGGAAGTGTAGTTGAGGTTCCGTGAACCGAACCACTGCGTTGCAACCCCTTCGGCAAGGCCGGAAGCCGAAGCCAGTCCACGCAGAAGATTGGCCTTCGTCTGCTTGAGGATACGGACGATATCGCAATCGAAATCGGCTGAGCACAATGTAGCCACTTCTTCCAGAATCAGGCGAGCCACCTCATCGCGGTACTCACGGTCGGTATCGGCAGAAATGACAAAAATGCCTTCGTCCTGCTCCGATTGGGTGACGTGAGACGTGATGTCGTACACCAGCCCCAACTTATCGTGAAATTTCTCATACAGCCACGCTGAACGGCCACCGCCCAGAATCCGCGCCAGAATCGCCAATGCCGGACTATCAGCATGCGAACGGGCGGGCATCCGCCAAGCCAGAGCCAATTTGGAATACGGGATGGCAAATTCGCGGCGTGCCTCTCTCTTCCCCCACTGGTGGCTTTCACGCGGAATGGGCAGGGAGGTAAGAGGCCCCGGAGCAACAGACCGAGTCAATTCCTTCACCAGATCAATAACTTCCTGGGCATCCACGTTACCGGCAACGGACAAAAACACATTGTTGGGGCAGTATCTGTCGGCATGGTAGGCAACAAGATCCTCGCGAGTCAGACGGTTGAACCTTTCCGGGACGCCAAGCACCGGCCAGCGCAGGGGGTGCTTGCAGTACAGAGTCGAGACAAGCTGGTTGTAGGCGACGGAATCGGGATCGTCGTCGTACATAGCCATTTCACGGCGAATCACCTCCTTCTCGCGCTCAAGTTCCTGTTCCGGGAAGACTGGTTCAAAAACGAGCTCCGTCAGGTACTTCAGGAACTCACGCCACGAAGCGGAGGGGCCATCGATGTAGTACACCGTCTTGGTCGTGCTGGTATAGGCATTCCACAAGCCGCCCATGCCTTGTACCTTGCAGGCCAATTCCTGCCCGGAGAAAGACTTTGTCCCTTTAAACACCATGTGTTCAATCAAGTGGGAAAGACCAGCCCCCATCCACTTGCCTTCACTGGTTGATCCCGTTCCGACCCAATACTGAAATGATGCGACCGGATGGGACTTCTCTTCCGTGACAAGAAGAGTCAGGCCATTGCCGAGTTGATGAACAACCGTTGAAGGAGAGGCGAACATGGTTTGAGCTTCCCACGGTTGCAACCGTCAATCAAGGATACGCTAGTCCATGGCGGCCCGATTCAGCCCATCACATGTGTCATGCAAAATCAAATCGGTTGCTCCTCTCCCCCACCATACTCAAGCAAAAACCGGAATTTTGTTTGACTACGAGCCACCATTTATGTTTATTTCTGAAAGACCGAGTTAATCCCCCTTTCATCATCTAACAAAATACTACAATGAAGAACATTGCTCTCATCGTTCTGTCCGCTTTTGCCGCCGGAATCCTCGCTTCCTGCTGCTGCCAGGATCCTGGTGCTCCCAAGCTGGCCAAGATGCCCAAGTTCAACGATCTGGAACAGCCCACCGACGTGGCTCCGATCGTGATGAAGTCCAAGAAGTAATTGCTTCCAGGCTATCATCCAGCTCCGTATTGACGGGGCAGATACTTGCCCAAAGTTTTTTTCAAGCCGCGTTTGGTACTGTCCGAACGCGGTTTTTTTGTTTATACTTTTTTCCGTTAGAAGATTTATGAAGACTCAACCGATTCCGCCATCCTTCCTGGAGCAATTCCGGGACCTGCTCCGCAATGGGAAGAACTTCGCCGTCATCGCTCACTTCCGTCCGGATGGAGACGCCCTCGGCGCCACCATCTCTATGGGAGGCGCTCTGCGCTTCCTCGGCAAGAAGGTGACCATGCTCAATGAAGATCCCGTGCCGTCCAACCTCAGGTTCATGACGGATTCCGGCTTGATCATCCGCACCATCGACTACACGGAACAGCCCGATGTCGTCATCGTTTTGGACAACGGTGATATCAAACGCATCGGCATCCCGGGCATGGAGCTCGCCCTAAACAGCGTCCCAACCCCCGTTTTGGTCAACATCGATCACCACGAGACCAATAACCAATATGCCAGTCTCAACTGCGTCCTCCCCGGGGAATGCTCAACCTGCGCCGTTCTCTACCACCTTTTCCGTGCGTTGGATATCCCGCTGAGCCCGGCCATGCGAGATGCCCTTTACGTCGGCATCTCGACAGATACGGGCTCCTTCCAGTACGAGCGCACGACGCCTGAAGTGATGGAAATTGCGGCAGAGCTCCTCCGGCAAGGCGTCAATGTCCACGACATCAACCGGAAACTCTATCAGGAAATTCCCTGGAAAAAACTCATGCTCAACCGCGAAGTCCTCAATGGCATCCAGATGGATGCCGACGGATGCATCGCCAGCTTCTGCCTGACCCACGATTGCAAAAAC
Source organism: uncultured Akkermansia sp. (assembly GCA_964448375.1). Classification (GTDB taxonomy): domain Bacteria; phylum Verrucomicrobiota; class Verrucomicrobiia; order Verrucomicrobiales; family Akkermansiaceae; genus Akkermansia. The sequence goes on along the minus strand of CAYVAI010000001.1, from coordinate 147,758 downwards.
AGCCTCGGCGTCACGGAAGACGATACCGACGGGCTGATCGACATCCTGCGCTCCATCGAAGGCGTCATGCTCGCTATCTTTCTGGAAGAAATGGACAGTGGCAAAATTCGCATCTCCCTGCGCTCCAAAACGCCGCTCGTCTCCGTCAGTGAAATCGCTTCACGCTTCGGCGGAGGAGGCCATGCCATGGCGGCAGGTATTCGCATGAGCTGCCCGATTGAGGAAGCCCGTGCCAAAGTACTCCCTGTTTTGATAGATTCCCTCACCGTCCTTCCCTGACCCATATTTTTCACCCACAACAACACCGACACCCTACCCATGGACCAAGAAGCTCCCAGTGGAGTCCTCCTCATCGACAAAGCCCCTGATATGACGTCTCACGACGTCGTCGCCATTGCCCGGCGCTCCCTCGGCATCAAAAAAATCGGCCATTGCGGCACCTTGGACCCCATGGCTACCGGGCTCCTGATCCTGGTCGTCAACAAGGCGACCAAACTCCAGGACTTCCTCATGGCCGAGCACAAGGAATATGAGGGCACCATCCACCTCGGCGTGGAGACCTCCTCCTATGACGCCCAGGGTGAAATCACCGCCACCAAGCCCACGGAAGGCATCTCAGAGGCAGATATTCTCGCCGCCTTCTTGCGTTTTCAGGGCAGCTTCGACCAAATCCCCCCGATGGTTTCCGCCATCAAAAAGGATGGCGTACCGCTGTACAAACTCGCCCGCAAAGGACAGGAAATCGTCCGAGAACCCCGCGCCGTCACAGTCCAAGGCTACCAGATTCGCCGTCTGGAAATGCCGGAGATCGACTTCACCGTCCAATGCTCCAAAGGTTTCTATGTCCGCTCGCTCGCCCACGACATCGGCGAAGCACTTGGTTGCGGAGGCCATTTGAGCGCCCTGCGACGCACAAAATCCGGGGAATTCTCCGTCGAAGGAGCCCTCACTGTTGCCGAACTCAAAACGGCGCCGAGGGAAGAATTGTATAAGCGTCTGCTCTCACTCCAGGATATTGCCGCCATGCGCGGAGTCCAGGCCTGATCATGAAAATTCTGCGTTCCATCAGAGAACTGGCCAGTATCAATCAGCCCGTCCACTGGGCTATGGGGGTCTTCGACGGCCTGCATGCCGGTCACAACGCCGTCATCAGTTCCGCCGTGGCAGAAGCCCGAAAACGCGACATCCTTGCCGGTGTCCTCACCTTCGACACCCATCCCCTGGCCACCATCCGCCCGGAGGTAGCTCCGTGCCGAATCTTCTCTGGAGAAGACGAAAAAATGGATCTTCTGGAACGACTCGGTATCGATGTCGTGCTCACCCTCCCCTTCAATGCCGCCCTGGCAGACATGAGTGCCCAGAACTTCCTCGACGCCCTGCAAGCCTCCTGCCCGCTTGCCGGTATCTCCGTCGGAATCGACTGGAGATTCGGCCACGACCGTTCCGGCGACGTGGACTTCCTGAAGGCCCGCGCCACGGAACACGGCTTCTCCGTCTGCCCCATCCCGGCAGTAGAGATTGACGGAAGCCGCGTCAGCAGCACGGAAATCCGCCATAGGATTGCCGCCGGTGACATCGCTGGGGCCTCCCGCCTCCTCGGCAGACCCTACACCCTGGCGGGCACCGTCATCCACGGTCGGGAGCTAGCCCGTAGTCTGGGATTTCCCACTGCCAACATCCGCCCCGACAATGAGGCACTACCCCCCTTCGGCGTCTATGCTATCCGGGCACATCTGCCGGGGGGCTTGCAAGCCATCTCCGGCATCGCCAACCTGGGTCAACGCCCCACTGTCGAAAAACCCGGTGAAGGAGAAATCCTCCTGGAAGTCCACCTCTTCGACTGGCAGGGGAACCTGTACGGACAGCATATCACCATTGACTGCATCGCCTTCCTTCGACCGGAAGCCCGCTTCCCCTCCGTCGAGGCTCTTGCCGCTCAAATCGGGAAAGACTGTCAAAAAGCCCGCGAAATTCTGTCTGAAAGCGATTAAGACGCAGAAAAAAACGATCTCGGCTTGACCTTGGAGCCAATGAAGAGTTCCTTTTCTCGACTACCATGTTTGTGCAACAGCTCAAATCGAAAATTCACCGCGCCATGATTACTCGCGGCGACGTGGAATACGAAGGCAGCATCGAAATCCCCTCGGATTTGATGGCCGCTGCAGGTTTGTGGCCTGGCGAAAAAGTTCTTGTCGCCTCCGTCACATCCGGCAACAGACTGGAAACCTATGCTCTCGAAGGGCCTCCTGGAACTGGCAATATCATCATGAACGGCGGCGCCGCTCACCTCATCAAAACGGGGGAACGAGTCGTTATCATGTCCTTTGCCATGTCCGAAGAGCGCATTACGGCGACCAAGATCATCTGCAACGAACATAACGAAATCATTTCCTAGCCTTTACAAAAGGGTTTCACTTTCCCATACTCTTCTACTCACATGATTCTTGCCTCCTTCCTCGACATTGCTATCAACCTGATTTTCGTCGTTCAGGTGATCGTTACCTTTCTCCTTCTGATCGTCGTGCTGATGCAGCGCCCGAAGCAGGAAGGCCTCGGAGCCGCATTCGGCGCAGCCTTGACTGACCAGGCATTCGGCGCCCGTACCACGGACGTTCTGAAAAAAGCTACGATTTATCTGGGAACCCTGTTCATGCTGATCGCTTTCACCCTCTGCATCCTGCTCAACAGGCAATACAAGGAACAACTGCCGACCCTGTCACAGGTTGAAAATGCCCCTGCTCCGGCAGAAAAGGCCGATGCTCCCAAGGATGAGAAGAAGACCAAGTCGGTCACAGAACTTCTTCAGGAACAGCAGCAAAAGGAAAACAACGCCCCTGCTGCTCCGGCTCCTGCCCCTGCCGAACCCGGTAAATAAACAGGATCTCGTAAAGGGGCTATACGCTCCACCCGCTCATTTTCAAGGCCGTTTTGCATTTCCCTACAAAACGGCCTTCTTCTTTTTCATCCCCCAACCATTATATTTCGTGAAACTCATTTTTGCTCTTCCCTTGTTCATCACAGTCTGTTTCTCATCATTCAGCCTTGTTCCTTATACGGAAATCAATACGGGCAATGCTCTCGGAAGCCAGGAAGCTACAAGTTTGTTGCTGAACAATAATGCCCTGCAGGCTCAATATAAACTGGAACAGGGCCTCCTTTCTTTTGAAGGATTAAAAACACAGCGTGGCATGGAACTCCTACCCGGGGGAGAGTTGTTTGAAATAGAAATGGCTGACGGCAAAAAAATCCGTTCTTCCGAGCTCAAGGCAGAAAAGGTTTCCTTGAATAATCTCAATGCCGTGAATAAGGCCTGCCGTTATTCCGAGAAGCAGGCGGGGAAAGTCATTGAAGCTAGCTTTCGATCTCATGATGGGCTCCTGAAGCTACAGTGGCGGGCTGTTCTCAGAGATGGCTCCCATTATTTGCGCCAGGAACTGAAAATCGCCAGTGCCAAACCTGTCGCCATGAAGGAAGTCGTGGGGATGTCCTACCGGCTGAATCCGGAATTGAACCCGTCGCCCCGGAAGTCTGGAGCAAGCCGAGGCTCCCTGATCGTGACCGATCATTTGTTCGCGGCACTGGAAACTCCCATGGGTATCAATACTTCAGGAAAAGACACCATAGAAGGAAAATGGAGCCGAAATACGATACTGAATCCGGGAGATATCTGGGAGCTGTCATCCGTTGTTGGTCTCCTTACCCCAGGTCAGGAACGTCGTTCCTTCCTCTCATATCTGGAGCGCGAACGCGTGATGCCCTATCGCCCCTTCGTGCATTACAATTCATGGTATGAACTGGGAATCCATCGCAATGATTTGCCGGATCCCAAGGATCGCATGACGGAAGCCCAATGCCTAAACGTTATCAATCAATGGAATGAACAACTTTATGCAAAGAGGAAAGTCTCCCTCGATGCCTTCGTCCTGGATGACGGATGGGATGAATTCAATAGTTTGTGGGAGTTCCACAAAATGTTCCCCCAGGGGTTCAAGAAAATCAGCGAACAGGCTGCCAGGCAAAAAGCCGGAATCGGTACCTGGCTGGGGCCCGTGGGGGGATATGGCAATTCGAAACGGCTCCGTCTGGAAAACTGGAACAAGAAACACCCTAACAATCAAATTTCGAATTTCGAGCTCTCCAACAAGGAATATTTCGATGCATTCGTCAACAGGTGCCTGCAAATGGTGAAGGACTATGACATGCGCTACTTCAAATTCGACGGCATTAGCACCAATGTTTATGCCAAGGGACCCGTCAATGAAGAGGATGCAGAAGGCATTCTCAACGTCATCAGCAAGCTTCGCCGTCAACGCCCAGATCTGTTCGTCAATTGTACGGTAGGCTCATGGCCTTCGCCCTTTTGGTACCGTTATGTAGATTCCCTCTGGAGACAAGGCGGAGACTGGGAACAGGCTGGCGAAGGTAATTCGCGCGACAAGTGGATTACGGGGCGGGACCAGATCGTCTATGACTGCTTTGTGAAAGAGTCTCCGCTGATGCCCATCAACTCCCTGATGACCCACGGGATAATTTTAACGAAGTTCGGGCCACAATCTTCCATGCCGCGCGATACGGAAACGATGATCAAGGATATCCGTTGTTCCTTCGCCAGCGGAATTAATTTACAGGAAATTTATACGGACAGCGATCTGATGAATGCGGCTGGCACGGTACTCTGGGATGAAGTCGCGCGAAATATCAAGTGGATACGCCGCAATGCCGATGTGCTGGCAGATATTCACTGGGTAGGAGGCATCCCTAGGAATGGTGAAGTCTATGGCTGGGCATCGTGGAATCAGAACAAGGCTACATTTGCCCTGCGAAATCCTTCTTCCAAGGAAAAAACCATCGAAACAAGCCTGAGAAAGGCTCTGGATATTCCCTCTTCCTTCAAGGGCAAAATAACCATGAGAGATTCCTTTGAGGACCAAAGAAAACTCCCTGGCTTTTCAGGGGAAGAAGTCGATATCGATACCCCTCTGAATCTGTCTCTAAAGCCTTTTGAAGTACTCGTCTTCGAAGGCGGCAAGGTACAATAAGGCATTCTCCAGACGGGAAGCCAAAGAATCAGGCGCTGATCCGGGAAAACGGAACAGCGCCTGATGGAGAAAAAGTCCTGAGAAGAGACTCTCAGGTTTACTTGGAGGTCTTGCGCTTCGTAGCTGGCTTGGAGGCCGGAGACTTGCCAGCCTTGGGAGCGGTCTTCGCTGGCTTTTCAGCGGCAGGAGCCTTCTCGTCGGAGGAGTCTGCCTTGGCCGTTGTCTTGCGACCAGCCTTGGCGGGACGTTCAGTCTTGTCGAACTCAAAGCCTACTTTGCCCGTCTTGGCGTTCAGCACCAGGTAGGCGTCGAAGGGACGCTTCGTGCGCTGGGAAATGAAGCCCTTGAGCAAAGCCGTCTTTCCTGCGGAAATAATGGCCTTGATTTCTTCGAGCGTGATCGTTCTCCCGAGAATCGTGCGAGAGACACTGACGCCTTTCGTTTTGCCGAATTCCATGTCCGGGAGCTTCCATATCTTGGAGGTCTGCTGAATGTCGTATTCCTTGCCATCCTGGGCGGCGACGCGATCAATGACGACCGGTTCCTCCCTGTCGCCGGATTCAGCATCTTCAGGGCGCTGAGGGAAGTAGAATTTGGCCTTGCCTTTTTCGTCGAGTTCGAGGCCAGCGTCGAAAGGTTTGCCGAAGCGAGACGTGAACCCGACCAGGATATCCGTCTTGCGGTTGGCAACGAGAGCCGCAAGTTCTTCTTCGGCCATATCGCGCCCGGAGATTGATTTGCGGATGGAGAACTTGCAGGAACGGCAGGATACGGCGTCCATCGTGTTCTTCAATCCCTGAGCGCCACATACAGGGCACGTCCATGGCAGTTCGGGCAATTCGACCTGCTGCATGTCCGTCTTGAACTGTTTGACGCGTTCGACAATGTCGCCCGTCAGTTCCTTGATACCTTTCATGAAGGAGTCACGGCCAAGGTCGGCGTGCTCCATGCGCTTGAGCTGGTATTCCCATTCGCCCGTCATGCTGGGCGAAGTCAGGGTTTCCAAGCCAACGCGCTTCAGTAGTTCAATCAATTCAATGCCACGGCGTGTTGCCAAAAGGTCTCTGCCTTCGCGAGCGATGTATTCCTGAGCGATCAAGCCTTCGATGATGGAGGCGCGCGTAGCCGGGGTGCCAAGGCCGCGTTCGCTCATGGCTTCGCGCAGTTCGTCATCGTTCACCAGCTTGCCAGCACCTTCCATGGCGGCCAGAAGAGTGGCTTCCGTGTAGCGAGCCGGAGGCTTCGTCATGGAGTTCTTGACGTCGATACGATCGACGAGGGCCTGTTCGTTGGGCTGGACAGGCACTAGATCTTCCTTGCCCGTGCTGCCAGGTTTGCGTCCATAAACAGCCTGCCAGCCTGGCTCTACGAGCACGCGCCCCGTCGTATTGAAGGCATCTACAATGCCGTCGGCATGCGTGATGCGGGTCGTGCGCTTCGTATCTTCAAAAATGGCCGGGGGAAAGAAGACGGCCAGGAAGCGAGCCATCACCATGTCGAACAACTTCTGGGCATCTGCGGAAAGCTTATCGAGCTTGCCGGTCGGAATAATGGCAAAGTGATCGCTAACCTTGGAGCTGTCAAAAACGCGCTTGTTAGGTTTCACCCGCTTGTTGTCCAGGATGTCTTTGGCGAAGGGGGAAAAGTCATTATCGTCTTCGGAGATGGAACCCACGATGCCATACACCTTGCCAACGTAGTCTTCCGGCAGATAGCGGGAATCGGTACGGGGGTAAGTCAGCACCTTGTATTTTTCATAGCATTCCTGGGCAAGCTGGAGCGTCCGGCGAGCCGAGAAACCGTAGCGATTGGCAGCATCACGCTGGAGGGAAGTCAGGTCGTACAACAGGGGGGCAATAGTGGAAACAGGCTTCTTTTCCTCCGTCACAATACCTGTCTTGCCATCGCAACGGGAGCGGATGGCTTCGGCGGTCTGCTCATCCCAAATACGTTCCGGACGAGACTGAGGCTTTTCCTCACTCTTTTTCCAGGAGAGATCGATCCACTTGCCGTCGTAATGCCCGGCGCTCACCTTGAAGGAAGCAACAACTTCGGAGTAGGGTTCGGGATTGAAGGCCTGGATTTCCAGCTCGCGCTGAGCCAGAATGGCAAGAGTCGGCGTCTGAACGCGGCCCGCAGGAGTGATGTTGAATCCGCCGCGAGATTGCAGGATGGTCAGGGCACGCGTGCTGTTAAGGCCAATGAGCCAGTCGGATTCCGAACGGCAGATGGCGGCATCCGTCAGAGGAGCCATATCTTCCTCGCTCCTCATGTTGTGCCATGCGGAGAGGATGGATTCATCCGTCATGGACTGCATCCAGAGACGGCGCATTTTTTTGTTCCACTTGCCATAGCGAACCATGTTGTTGAAGATCAATTCACCTTCGCGGCCAGCATCACATGCGTTGACGATTTCGGTGACATCCTTGCGACGGGCAAGCTGAAGAACTTTTTTCAGACGATCTTCCGACTGCTTGATCGGCTCCAACTCAAATTTTGTTGGGATGACGGGCAGACAGTCAAACTTCCAGGGTAGTGATTTCCCTTCGGGCGTTGTCGGTTTTTTCTGTTCCAGAAGGTGGCCGACAGCGGACGTAATGACGGCTTGGTCATTTTCAAAAAAGGCGCCGCTTTTGTCCTTGGTAAACTTACCCAGTTCTTTGCCCAAAACTCGGGCAAGGTCGGTGGCGACGCTGGGCTTTTCTGCGATGATGAGAATCTTGGACATGGGCAACGTGAATAGGGGGAAAAATCGGGACTGTCCTCGTTCACAAAAAGCATTTTTGTGAGTAAGGTGTTTTTGTTGCAAATTCCTAAGCGCTCAGATGGGACTTTTGTCAATGAAAGAATGCGTATTCGTTGGAATATAGGGCTATTTATCGATTAAATTCTCCTGTTACCTCGATGTTACCTCAAATTCCTTGAAGACGGGCATGCATTCGGCTAAAGAGGGTGTAATAGGGTTCTCTTGGACTCTTTCCCCCAATTTTTAGCTATGAAACAAGTACCTTCGACGCTAGCCGCTCTCCTTTTGGGAGCCATGATTCCCTGCCTTCACGGGCAGGATCTCGCCGCCGGCTCAGGCCGGGTGATTCCCAACCGCGAAGCCTTCGTTCCACGTCTGGTTATTTCGAAGCCGGGCAAGGAGCAGCCCGTCTCCATTTCTCGAGCAGAAGTCACCACTCGCCTCAATGGGATCATGGCTGAAACAACAGTCACCCTCACCTTCTCGAACCCCAACGACAGGGTGCTGGAAGGCGAATTGTACTATCCCCTGCCCGACGGTGCAGCCCTCCAAGGATATGCATTGGACATCAACGGGCAGCTCGTCGATGGCGTCCCGGTCACCAAGGAAAAGGCTCGCGTCATCTTTGAGGAGGAACAACGGAAGAACATCGACCCCGGACTTGTGGAATGGACTGGCGGCAATAGCTTCAAAACACGCATCTACCCCATCCCTCCACAAGGAACCCGCACGGTACGCCTGCGCTACACTTCGATTCTGCCCATGGATGACAAGGGGCTACCCGTGTACAGGCTTCCATTAAACTTCCCGGACAAACTCGATGCCTTCAAATTACGCATCGAGTCGCTGGACGACAGAAAACCGACGCTTTCGCCCTCATCGTTAAGCAACCTCGAATTCCACAACTGGCAGGGTGCCTTCCTCGCTGAATCGGAATGGAACAACCTGGCGATGACCGAAGACCTGGTCGTGTCCCTGCCTGCCGAACAAACCCGAAGCCTGGAAAACGCCCAGCTCAAAAGCGGGCTTGAGTTCCACGATGGCAAGACGTTCGCCGCCATTTCGATGATCATTCCTCCTGTGGCTACTTCCGAGGGTCCGTCCGCCCTTCCCTCGCCCAGTGCTATCGATATTGCCTGGGATGCATCCGGTTCAATGGCGCGAGCAGACATCGATAAAACCCTTGATCTGCTCCAGCAGTACTTTGAACAGACGGCAGCTCAGGAAAAGACGGTGCGAGTCTTCCTGCTTCGCAGCAGGATGTCGCAGGTTCGAATCCTGTCTTCCCGACCACTTTAAAAGCCGTAAGTTCAACAACTTACGGCTTTTCTGTTTTCGGAGGAGGCGAAGGTGGTAGTACAAAGAGTAGTACAACTTCTTAGAAAAAACGTGCTTCTTGGCGGCTGTTTGATAGGCTTTTGACATGGCTCAGGATCTGATGGCTACCAAGTACCCTAACCTGTATATCGATTCCAAGTCGGGGGTTTATTATGCCCGCGCCATGCAAAATGGCAGGCAAATCAAAAAATCGTTCAGGACGACGAATGAGTTGGAGGCTCTGGTGAAACTGGCAGCGTTCCTGTCGGATCTGGGAAGCCCTATGGTCAGGACGGAGTCGATGTCATGGCTGGCTGCTGTGCAGCTTTACAAGGATCAGCAGGCTCAGAGGCCGAATCTGAAGCCGCGCGCTCTTGAGTCGATTGTGTTGTTTGCTGATCATGCCCGGGGGCTTGTTCTGGAGGATATGATGGCTTCGTGTATTACGCCGTCGATGTGTGTGCAGTGGTGGAGCAGGAAGGCGAAGTCATGTTCCGCTAGGACGGCTAATGGGGCCCTTGGCGCGGTGAGGAATGTGTTTAAGCTGCTGCTGAAGCTGAAGTGTGTCCAGGAGGATCCGACGGCGGAGCTGGAGAGGATGACGATTCACAGGGGACGGCTGAATGTTCCTTCCCGGGAGAATTTCCGCAGGATTGTTGAGGAGATCAGGAGGGCGCCTTTTCTGCGCCAGTATAAGGAGAGGAAGCTGGATTCGCCAGCTGCGGATTTCGTGGAGTTCCTGGCTTATACGGGGTGCCGCGTCGGGGAGGCGAGGTTGATGCTCTGGGATTATGTGGAGAAGGATATTATCCATATTCCGAGCAATAAGCATGCAAGGGAGTGGAGGACATTGCCGATTAACCCTGCCCTGGAGGAGTTACTGGCGAGGTTGAGGGCGCCTTATGGCGAAAAGGTGGCGCTGGGCCCGATCCTGAAGATTTATTCACCGGTGAAGGCGCTGACGAATGCTTGTGAGAGGTTGGGCTTGCCTCATGTCAGGGTTCATGATCTCCGGCATTTTTTTGCAACGTCGTGTGTGGAGTGTCAGGTGGATATTCCTACGCTGTCGCGGTGGCTTGGCCACCAGGATGGCGGCGCGCTGGCGATGCGGGTGTATGGCCACCTGAGGGATGCCCATAGTCTGGAGTCTGCCAGGCGGGTGCAGTTCTAATGACAATTTGGAAATGATCAAGATCGGTATGGCTTGGTTGTTTAATACCAAGTACTTGTTTGTTCTAATTGTACAGAGTCAAGGTGCTGGAGTTATTTTTTTTGCGATTTCCGATAAATTTTCGAAGATATAAATTAAAAGCGAGGTGAAATCTTTTTCTCTATCTAGAGAGTCTTTTTTGACGTCGCTGAATATTTTGGATATATTTTTTTGTTGTTCTTGTTGACTGTTGCTTGTGACTAGTTCGGCCCGTATTTTATTGATCAGGTCATCAAATATTTTTTTCCTGCGCTCCGTGAGTTTTTTTCTGTTTAACTGACAGAGTTCGATGGTTGCAATATATCGAGCATCAGATGATTCTATAGTACCGTTTTCGCCAAACTGTAATTTACCTTGAGATGATTCCAATTCCGGGTTTACGAGGGAAGGTTGTTCCTGATGATTTAATTTAGCTGAAAGAAGATTAAATTTTCTCCTATTGGTCTTAGTTTCATCATCAGGATTGATATCTTTTGGAATATTTATGTGATTGCCGTTTATACAAGGGAAGTTGTGCAGCTTTTTTTTATTACAGGTAGGACAGGCAAGTAATAGGTTGTCCCAGCTATAGGCGAGCCAGTAGTATATTGATTTTGGCCTGTAATGTTCGACATGAAGTTCTTCTACCCAAACTTCACAGTACGCACATTTATTATAGTGAATTTTTTCGAGGGCTTCCTTGATATCTTCTTTCTTGTAGTACTCGTTATATGAAGCTTTCTGGATGTAATGCCCTGCAGCTATATGATCTTGACGTTTTGTGTGAGTTTTTGACGAAAGAAGAGAGACTGGAATATTGTTTAGGTCTTTGTTGATTTTAAACATATTCTTGCAGAATAGAGTCAATGATATTGTCTATATCATTATCGGTTAAAAATTTTTTACCTTGTTCGTGCTGTTTTTGCAGGGTGTATTTCAGCCTCGTATTGAGACGGTCTAGCGCATAGGTTTCTGATGTTGTATAATCGTCTGTTTCAGAATCCATGCGTGCGCTTTCCAAATCAAACAAGGAAGATGTGGCAAGTGTGTTTATGGTAAAACGGTTTAGAGATTTCCTCTCATGCGGCGTACTGACGAATGTGGTACCGTTTTCTCTATATACTCGATAGATGATGGCTTCGTTTGAAGCGGCCTGAATAATTGTGGGGCTGTGTGTTGTGAAGAAAAACTGAATATTTGGGAAGTTGTTTCTCAGTTTTTTGACGAGATTCATTTGCCACCTTGGGTGAATATGGAGTTCTATTTCATCAACTAGAACTACTGCTTTTTTATCAAGTACATTGGTTTTTTCATCGTCATCGTTGTCGTCGTGTACAAGTCTGTAGATTAAATCAACAACAAAGATGATAATGCTTTTATATCCTTCGGAGAGACTGTCGAATGATAGATAGGAGCCATGTTCTTTAAATTTTGGTTCAATCACATCCCATGTTATCGTTATGTTTTTTTCTAGGATGTCGGATAAAACTTGTCCCAATACTCTTGTAGAAATCAGGCTACGTATATCTCTGGAAGTATATTGTGAAGACATGGAATTGCCATCACTATCTAATATTTTGATTTCCAGGGTGGAAGCCTGAGTGGATGACATAAGATCTCTTGCACTTTCCGTTCCCTTCAAGTCTTTTAACCATGCCTCTGGTGAGATGAGCGGTATGTCATTATTAAAGTAGGAATTGAACAGTGTTCTGAATCCGTAGGGATCGGCTGTTTCTACGTCTGTTCTGGCTCGTTGAGGGCCATAGGCGTATATCCTTGGGAGGTAGGCTTTGTTTTTGGTGGAGTATATTCTTCCCTGTTCATCATTACCTGATATTTCGAAGGATGGATTTTTCCTGAAGATATCTAATATTTTAGCAAAATCACCTATTTCTTCTTGCTGATCCAGGTAGCCTTTACGGAATGCGAGAAACAGTGCCATGAGAAGGAGGGTTTTTCCGTCGCCGTTTTCACCCAGAAAATAAATTTCTTTGGAATTGGAGAAATCCATCAGGATGTTGTTCATTGCGATGAAATCACTAATATTTAATTTCTGAATGTAGTTTCCGGGCTTTACACCATTGAGCCATGTTTGGAAAAAATCCGATTCTACATTAAATGCTTCAGCTATTTTATTTTCTCTGCATATTTGAGGCATGTTATGCTCTATTTCTTCTTCCATCCATCCGCACCGGATGAGTCTGTTTATGATGAGTTCTTTGAATAGAGGGCCCAGTTCTGGATTCTGAAATACTGCAGAAAAGTTATAGGGGATATTCGATGCGCGACGGTATTCTGAGGAAGATGCGCCTGATTCGACTAATGCACTGCGCGCATTTGTTTGTTCTTTGTAAGTGATTATTTTATTTTTTTCTTCATCGCATATGAAAATTCCTTTCATATCCATTGCTCCAGAAGAAAATTCTATAAATGCCTTTATGATTTTATGATGGGTGAGGATCAGAGCCATCATGCCAAAGAGCATTTTTTCTTGAGGATAGTTATAGAGCTTTTGCCAGAATCCTGGTATTTCGTCATGCGTATTTTTGATACCCAGGAAGCTTTTCAGGTTGGCTTTGTCGATAGTTATACCTTCTTCGCCATTGAGATATGCATTGAGAATATCCTTGCTTTTGAGTACATCAAGGACTTGGACAATGGAGTATTTTGTCCAGGATGTATTAAGCTTGCTTAGGTTACGAGGCTGTGTCATGGCTGTACGTTATGGTTGGGTGAAGGCCAGGATGTATTCTTCGACATAGGAGCCGTATGCGTCGGCACTTCCCATTCTGCTGTGCATGTGTTTCACTTTGAATACTTTTTGTTTGTACTTGTTGCCGAGGATAGTATTGGCGATTTGTCGTAATTCTTCAATGGAAATCATGCCGCTGTTGCTGTAGCTGAGGAAGAGGTGAGAGTTACGTTCGTGAACACAGAAGAATAGGTCACGGAAGGCTTGGTGGACTTGTGTTTTTGTACAGAATGGTGATTGGTGGCGATCACAGCGGTAACGAGCTTTGTAGCGTACGTCCGGGTAGTCGTATTTGACGAGTGTTTCGATGGCGTGATAAAATCTGGAGTAGTGGACGGCGCTGTAGGGAGGATCTGCGTAGATGATGCTTTGGGGTTCGACTATTTTGAGGCAGTCGATGTAGTTGAGGCTGGTGAGGTGGGGGGTATGGAGTGGGTCTGAATCGATGGTGGTGATGAGTTCGTGAAATTTTTTCTCGAAGAGTGGCCATATTTGTTTTGTCCTATAGATGAGGACGTCTTGCATGTTGGCGGCTGTGATGTCGCGGTATTGCGCAAAGTGGCCTGTTCCCTGCGAGGTGTAGGACATGGCGTATACGAGGGCTGAGAGGATGGCGCCATAGATGAGTGTGTTGCGGTAGGTTTCTGCAGCGGCCCGGATGGAATCGATCCAGGCACATTGTTCGTAACTCCAATAGGTGCCGGAGTAGTATTTGGTGAAGAGGTGGAAGCCTGGGTGGATATCTGACTGGAGTAGTTTACGCTGTTGTTCCTCCAGTCTTTGCAGATTGCCGAGGTGGGTGATTTTTGAATAATCGACAATTAGTTCAGGTGTGTTTGTTGTGAGGTCATTTACGTATGAAAGGGCTTTTTCGTGGATGTTTTCTATGATTCCTGACGGGGCTGATGTTTTCAGGTTGTAGAGGTAGGCTTGGGCGAAGATGGATGAATAGGATTGGATGTCATTGATGTGGACGCGGTATTGGTGTTTGAATGCCGAGCCTACGAGCGCTGTTCCTGCAAAAAGGTCGCAGAAGTAGTTGCTTTCTACTCCTGTTTTTTTGATTGTGTCGATGACGAAGGAGAGAAGTTCCCGCTTGGAGCCCATGTATTTTAGGATGTGCGGGAGGGGGGGGATGTTCATGGAGAGATGAAGGTATCAGGCTTTGTAGAGGGCGGCGAGTGTTTCAATGGGGATGGATGAAATCTTTCGGCCGGGATTGGGTTTTATGTCAGAGAGGGGGCGAGGTGGGGATGGGGGAGGAATTTCCCCAAAATTATTTGCACAATATCGTGATATGTGTTTGACTTTATTGGTATGTTTGGTCTAGATAGGATTTGAGATCAGTGAAGGTTCCTACCCAGTCGTAGAGGTTTATTGTTTCACCGCGCCGCAGGTCTGCTTCTACCCAGCGGCACATGGCTTCATGCTCCAGCACCAGTTTCCGCACTACCACGACCGGTAATGTGACGTACGTCTCTTTTTTCGGAAATACTGAAATTTGGCATGCTTAAGGAGTCCATGGGGGCTATGACGTTTGGACCTGCGGCAGGGCTTTTTGCATTATCCTCTCTCTTCCCCATGTGCATCTCTAGAATGGTATTACGCATGTCTTTGTTCGTGGCTGCGTATTCAACTGCAAGGGAGCAGTATGCGGAAACCGACAAGCCTTGACGCAGGGCTTCCTCATAGACCATGTCCTGAATTTCTGGAGGTAGCGTGATGAACATTTTGCCCAGTGACTCCTGATTAGGAAGCTCTTCAAGTTTGTGCGCCAAGTTTTTCTGTTGGCTTGTTCCCATCAATTTTCTTATTTCCAACTCAGCCCATGCCGGGACGGGTTCAGAGCTTGGTGAAAGCCATCTATCGACTGTTCGTTTTGGCGTCGGTTTTTCCGGAGTTCGTATGTTGCGAACCATATTTCCTAGCCAGTCGCGACTTTTTCCGATCTTGTCCAACCACATTTTCACCTCTGTTTTGAAATCGTCCATGAGACTTATAATACGCATTTAATGAGCATCGGCAAGCCATTTTTTGAATAAAATTACCCACTCGTTGGGTAATTTTTCTTGCAGAATTCGCATTTAGTGAGTAATAAGGAGTCATGCAACCAAATGAACATACAATTCCGATTGATCCGGGCAGCATGAGCCAAGTTGCGACTGCCTATATTCTCGGTCTTGCCGCCGAAAGGAACATGACTCCCCAGGAGGCAACTGCCATGATTATCGAGACAGTGGCCCGCCGCCGTACCAATCTGGTTCCGATATCCTCTCCTCTCGATAAAAAGGAGGCCAAATGAATTCAATCTTTGCCAAGGCCTTCCAGGGTGTGAATCCGGAAGGGGAAGATGAAGGGACGAGGCGTTGGAGGGAGGTGCCTTTGATGAGCAAAGGACAACGATCGCTTTTCCTCCGCGTCCCGGAAAAGGGGGGACGAATTATGGTTGAAGTCAGGGATACGTCTCCAGGGGCTCTGGGGAATGGATTGCTTTTTTGTACGAGGCTGGAGAAGGGGTGTGAACTGGAGCGCATGCTCGTCAGCTTTGTTCATTTTGATCGTTCTCTAGTATTTCGGATCGTGGACAGGGAAGCCACATTGATGTCCCGATCTGGCTGCTCAGAAGGAAGGGTTCGTAAGGGAGACCATTGTAAGCAGCTTTTATCCGAGGGTAGTCGTTCAGGGGGGCCAGGTAGTAAGCGATCTCTTGAAGACGTTGGAGTTTTTCTTCTTCGGTTTCCAAGCCATCCAGATCCTTGTCGATGGGGTCGCCCCAATCGACTCTCAATTCAACTACTCCAAAATGACGATAAAATGTCATGGATACAAATCTTTCCAGAGGAACGGTGATTGTCTTCCAGTTTGTAAATATGCCGAGATTGGGATCCCACTGAAGAGCTTGAATGTCTATGAAATCACCAATTATTTCACTTTTCTCCCTATAATACGAGTTTTTGCTCATAGATCGACAATTACACTAACGGGACGGGCCGCGCAATACCGTTGTTTCATAGCGTGCGCGGGCAAGGCCGAGACGAGACGGAGGCAGTCCTACCACAATTTTTTAACCAACTGAACAAGAAAACGATATGAATTCAGCAGCAGCAAGAAATGTATTTGCTCTAAGTGAGCAGGAGAGGGCTACCCTTTTTGAAAAAGGAAGGGTGACGATGGTCCGCGATGGGGTTCTCTATCACTTCGACAGGATGGAGCCTGTTAAGTGCTATGTTCACAGGAGATCCGGTGATTATAAGGGGCTCCTGGTTGGAAAGCATACCCCGGAGGCTGGTGAGCCCCCGTGGTGTGCTTATGTTTATGTTCTTAATCAAGATGATTTGTCTGAGCTTCAAGGATGCGGTCGTATTCCTTCCGATCGTTGATGCGATATTGGGTGGCGATATCTCCGGTTACTATGGTGATGATTCCATATGAGGTTCAATTCTAGGTTTATTTTTTATGGATCCTGATGATTTACGTTTGTTTGCCCCGGTGGGGGGGCATGAGGTGGATTTTAATGCGGCGACGGGGCTGTTTTCGATCGGGGGTTTGTTGTTTGATTTGGGGGCGATTGAGGAGCTGCGGGCGTTTCTGGATGAGGTGGAGTATCTGACTGCAACAAGAGATTAATTTTTATTAAAAACGCCCGGCGCCGAGTGGCGGCCATGTACCAGGTCTAGCGGTGGTGGATGTGAGTCCCCGGGCACCAATTTTCATGCGGGTTATCCGCTTTTTATATACTAATCAATTAATGTTAAGATAAGATGAATACTAAATATAATGCTGGTGATGCTCTGCTGACGCGTGCAGGGGGCAAGGTGGTGGTGCTGAAGGTGAAGACCGGGGGCATGTACTATTGTTATGATTTTGCGCGGGATCTGAATGATTATTTTCAGGAGGATGAGTTGGTGCGCGAGGAGGGGGCGGCGGAGGCTGAGGCTCCTGGGGAGGAGTTGTGTTTTTCTCTTGCTGTTTGCAAGGCGAAGGATGGAATTGTCCTGAAAAGGAGGGGATCACGACATGTGAAGGGGCCGGTTTGTTTTGATGGGGGGATGTGTCTTGATCTGGTGTCGATGATGGATTTTTGCCTGGCGTCTGTTGCGAAGCGGATTATGGATGAGCCGGGTTATGGGGTGAGGGTGCTTTTGGATAATTTCAAGCATAATCAGGATGATGAAAAGTAAGGGA
This sequence comes from uncultured Akkermansia sp., assembly GCA_964448375.1. GTDB lineage: Bacteria > Verrucomicrobiota > Verrucomicrobiia > Verrucomicrobiales > Akkermansiaceae > Akkermansia. Next base: position 130,530 of record CAYVAI010000001.1, on the reverse strand, counting down.
AGCAGGCGAATGGGGGGCGGGATGCGGGGGGAGGCTCTGCCGCAGTCTCACCCGGTGCGGGATGTGGTGTATGAGGCGGTGACGCTGCATGACGGGTACATGCGCCGGTGTATGGTGCGGTGTATGGTGGTGGCTGTGGTGGCGGGGATGATGATCGGGTTTGGCTCGGTTTTGGTTGCCCTGGCTGTGAGTCAATGGGCGGCGGGGGGAGCGGAGGCTTCTTTTGCCGAGGGGGTTTCCGGGGGCTCTGAACGATAGGGGAGAAAAAAGATGATGACCAGGAATGATGCTATTAAGGTGATTGTGCAGTCTCTGGAGACGTTGTCGGATGCGTTCCGGCAGTTGTTGATGGAGCCGTTGCCGGGGAGTCCGGAGGCGGCGGCGATTGGGCAGGTGCATGGTGCGGAGGGGGTGGACCGTAGGGCGTATGCGGCTTACGGGAAGTCTGTTCTGCGGATTTCCGAGGTGGCGAGGATTCTTGGCCGGACGAGTTCTCAGGTGTCGGCCATGATCGGTAACAGGGTTTTGGAGGAGGTGCCTGGGTCTCACCCCCGGGAGGTGTTTGCTGTGTCTCTGTTTAAGTATGAGCAGGGTTTGCGGAGCGCGGAGGAGCTGGAGCTCCAGGCGCGCGTCCGACAGCTGCGTAAGAAGGGGGTGGTGCAGATGAATCAGCTTAAGCCGAAGAGGCAACGGGCTGTGAAGGATGCACCGAAGAAGAAGAAAAGGAAGAATGATGTGGCGGCTGTCCGCAGGAACGGACAGCTGCCTGTAGTCAATGATAATGAATGTAATGAATCAATTAACTAAAGGAAATATATGAGTATTTTACAACAGATCAAGCGCGGTGTGCAGCCGCGGCCGCAGAGGGTTATTATTTATGGGCCGGAGGGCGTGGGGAAGTCTACGCTGGCGGCGGGGTTGCCGAGTCCGATTTTTGTGGATACGGAGGAGGGGACGTCGCACCTTGATGTGGCTCGTGTGACGGTGACGTCGCTGGAGCAGATTGAGGCGGTGGTGAATGAGTTGCTGAGTGTGGAGCATGGGTACCGGACGTTTGTGCTGGATACGATTGACTGGGCTGAGGCGATGTTGATTGATGCGGTGGTGCGGGAGGCGAAGAATCCGGCTGTGAAGTCGATTGAGGATTTTGGCTATGGGAAGGGGTATGTGTTTGCTGCGAAGCGGATGGAGGGGTTCCTGAAGATGCTGAATGGTTTGCTGAAGGTTGGTATGAGTGTGGTGTTGCTGGGGCATAGCCGGAGGGTGAAGTTTGAGCAGCCGGAGTCGGTGGGGACGTATGATAAGTATGAGCTGAAGCTGACGAGGAATTGTGCGCCGCTGGTGAAGGAGTGGAGTGATGCGATGTTGTTTCTGAATTTTGTGACGATTGTTCAGGATGGTAAGGGGCAAGGTGGTGTGGAGCGGGTGTTGTATACGTCTCCGCAGGCGCCGTGGGAGGCGAAGAATCGTTGTGGGCTGCCGCCGATGATTTCTGTGGCGCCGGATGAGGTGGCTTCAGCGTTGTTCGGGCTGCCGGTGCCTCAGGCTGAGGATGGGAAGCGACCGATGAAGAATGCGAATCGGCCAGGGGGGAAGGAGTTGCCGGCGCCGGAGGGTGGCCAGGAGGCGAAGGGGGGTGTGGCTGAGGAGCTTTGCAGGCTGTTTGGCGATGTGCCGACGCTGGAGTTTCTGGTGGCGCGCGGGGAGTTGGCCGCGAATGGGAGCTGGGGGGATGTGCCGCAGGGGTATGCTGCGCGTATGTTGAGGAATCCGGATGGGTTCCGCAAGGCTGTGATGGAGTGGAAGGGAGGGATGAAGTGATGGATCGGGAACGGTATGAGTTGCTGGTGGACCGTGCTGTGATGGTGCGGGCACTTTCGCGGTTGGAGGATTATCCGAAGATGAGGGAGATGATTGTGGATGAGCTGCGGCATGTTGCGGCTTTGGCGGAGGAAATTCTTGATGTCCTGGAGGGCTCTGAAATGGAGGAGGGATTATGAGAATGGATCTGAGACCATCGTTGTTGCCGAAGCTGGCGGCGTGCCCGTGTTTTGAGCCGAGCCCGGGGGAGTCTGAGGCTGCGGCCCGGGGGACGCGTATGGATGAGGCGACGCGTGCTTTGCTGGCGGGAGATATCCGGCGTGGGGATGTGGCGTCGACGCTGGCGGAGGATGAGGCGGAGGCTGTGATCTGGATGGCGGAGTGGATCTGTATGGTGGCGGGGGATGCCCGGCTGGTTACGGATAAGGTGGGGTGTACGATGGAACGATGGCATCCGGCGGTTACGGGCGGGGAGGAGGATTGCAGGTGCCCGGAGAGGAGGATGAGTTTTGATTTTAAGAGTGGGCAGTTGCGGAGTTATCTGGAGCAGCAGGCGTGTTATGCGGTTGCTGAGATGGAGCTGAGTTTTGCTGATTCGTGGACGTGCTATTGTGTGTTTGGGGATCAGCGGGAGTTTATTAAGTATGAGTTTACGTATGATTCCGCAAGGAAGGTGGTGGAGGATGTGCTGAGGGGGCTTGAGGATCCGAAGCCGGCGGTGTGCGATTATTGCGGGTGGTGTGCCCGACAGGATGATTGTGCGCTGCGGGTGAGGATGGCGATGGCTGTGCAGGGGGAGATGGCGCAAGTGGCGACCCGGGACAGGTGGTTCCACGATGTGGTGCTGGCGAGTCCGGAGGGGGTGGCGGCGTTCCTGGATGGGGCGGCGGTGATTGAGGATTACGCGAAGAAGGCGAAGGCGAGGGCGCTGGAGCTGATTCAGGCGAATGTGGAGGTGCCGGGGTATGTGCGCCAGAGCCGGAAGGGGGCGGAGTCGGTGCCGCCGGATGTGGTGGGGCATTATATCCAGCAGATTGGGTTTGGCCCGGTGTTGTCTGCGTATGGGGATTTGGCTGCGGCGAAGTTCCGGGAGTTGTGGGCGCAGAAGTTGCCGGGGGTGCCGTTTCCGGAGGATAAGGTGAAGGTGGGGGCGGGGTCTTCGTTTGTGAAGAGGTCGTCTTCGAAGAAGAAGAAGAGTTAATTTTTTTATGAATCTAAACAATTGAAAGGATAATTATTATTATGTTTACATATAGAAGTGAAGGTCAGCCTGTGACGTATGGATTTCTCCCTGAGGGGGTGTATCCGGCTTTGGTTATGAAGGTTGAGGAGCGGGTTGCGAAGCAGTCGAATAATCCGATGCTGGTGGTGACTCTGAAGGCGATGGGGCCGGATGGTGAGTCGTCTACGGTGACTGAGTATTTGACGTCTACGGCGAAGAGTATTTGGAAGATTGACCGCTTTATGTGGGCGATCGGGGTGTGTCCGGCTGCGGGGGCGATGGTGACGGTGGTGCCGCAGCAGGTGGTTGGGAAGCGCTGTTATGTGCGTTTGGGGGTGGAGCATGGGGACCAGAGGGATTTTAATAATTGCCAGGAGGTGTTGTCTCTTGAGGAGGGGCAGGCTCTGGTGGGGGGTGGGGTGCAGCCGGCACGACCTGCGGCGAGGACGACGGAGGAGTGTTCGGGGCCGGGGTGGAGGGGTAATTCGTATTATCCGGAGGAGGCGGCGAGGGCTGCGGGGAAGTCTGCGAAGCAGGATGAGTTTGAGAATCTTGAGGAGGCGGATGATATTCCGTTTTGATTATGGATACTGATGATGAAGTTAGGGTTCTTGGCCTTGATTTGTCGCTCACCCAGTCGGGGTGGGCGGCAGTTGGGGGGGATTGCTGTTGGGGGGTGGTTAAGCCGAAGGCGAAGGGGGCGGAGAGGCTTGGTTTTGTGGAGGAGGCTGTTGTGGGCTTGCTTGATGATTACCGGCCGAGGTTGGCGGTGATTGAGGGGTATGCTTATGGGGCTCCTCAGGGGATGGCGGGGATTGCTGAGCTGGGTGGGGTGGTGCGGCTGGCGCTTTTCCGGGCGGGGGTGCCGTATATTGAGGTGGCTCCGATGACGGCGAAGAAGTTTGTGACGGGGTCTGGCCGTGCGGAGAAGGATGAGGTGATGATGTGTTGCCTGAAGTATTGGGGGGTGGAGGTGAGGAATAATAATGCTGCGGATGCGTTTGGGCTGGCGATGTTTGGCCGATGTTATTTGGGGCAGGATGGGTTCCTGAAGGGGCAAGAGGCTGTGATCCGAAAGTATAGGAAGGATCATGGGGTATGAGTGGCTATTGGCGGTGTGTGTTGTGCGGGGGGGCGTTTGTGGAGGTGTTTTTACCTGAGCCAGGAAGGGAGGAGGTGTAGGATGCCATGCCGGTATATTCAGGATCTTCTTATTGATGATAAGGATGTTACGCGTGCTTCTTGCCAGGCGCAGGTGTTGTTTTTCCGGTTGTTGTTGGCCGTTGATGATTTCGGCCTTTATTTTGCTGATCCCGATATTTTGCGGGGGAAGTTGTTCGCGGCTGCTATCGATAAGTTTCGACCTGCCGATCTGTCACGTTTTCTCGACGAGCTTGAGAAGGCCGGGCTGATACGTAGGTACGATTCCGAGGACGGCGAACCATTCCTTCATGTGCAGAAGACGTTTGGTAAGCAATGTAGAGCGAAGAGTCCGAAGTATCCGCCACCACCCTGGATTTCCGTACATCTGCGGACAGATGCGGACGGATGCGGACAAATGTCCGCAAATGCGCCCGATAACGATAACGATAACGATAACCCCCTTACCCCCTCACAGGGGGGATCTTTTTCAAAATCTCGGAAAAAACGAGGTGTGGATGAGGGGGATCCGTTCGAAATGATGGAAAAATTATGAGACTGACGAATGCATTGACTGAAGCTGAGGCTTTTGTGCTGAATTGCTGTATTGGCAATTTGGTTCAATTGCAGAAGGCGATTGACCAGGGTGTTGCACGAGAGTTGTTCGTGGTGCCTTGTCATAGGACGATTTGGGACGCGATGATGAAGCTTGCGGATTCGGGGAAGAATACGGATTTGCTGACGATTTACTCGTTCCTGGAGGCTCGGAATGAGCTTGATGGGGTGGGTGGGATGTCGGGGCTGGCTGAGCTGGGGCGATATTCCTACTACGTTGATCTGGATCGGGCTATAGGGTATCTGATGGATCTGAAGCAAAAGCGAGATATCGAGGAGTATGCCGTTCATCTGATGGCGATGGCGGATGATGCCAATGTGTCAAGCCAGGAGATGCTGGCTGAGGCGGAAAGGCAGATGGCGCCATTGCGTACTTGTTGCGGTGTGCAGGAGGCGATGACGATCAGGCAAGCGGCCGAACAGGTGATTGATGCTCTGGAATGGAGGACGAATCACCCGGGGGAGGTTCGCGGGTTGTCGTCAGGGTTCCGAAAGCTGGATGCTTGCCTGGATGGGCTGCAGCCTGGGAATATGATTGTTGTGGCTGCTCGGCCGGGGATTGGCAAGACGTCGATTCTGACGAATATGCTGACGAATCTTGTTTTTGCCGAGAATCCGGTGCCGTGTGGCATGTTCTCTTTGGAGATGTCACAGACTCAGTTGATTGAGCGCATTACGTTCAGTCATGCCCGTATCAATGCGGCAGCTATTCGACGAGGAGCCAGGCTGACTGTCATGCAGCAAAAGGGCTTTACTCAGGTGTTTAAGCGGATTGTCAAGGCTCCTCTGTATGTCGATGATCGTTCTGCTCTGACGATTGAGCAGATTCAGGCTAAGGCCAGGAGGTGGGTGAATGAACATGGCATACGGTGTATTGGCGTCGATTACTTGCAGCTGGCGAAGGCTTCGTCTCAGCAGGCGAAGTTCAGCCGGGAACGCGAGGTGTCTGAGATTTCGGCCGGACTTAAGGCTATCGCTAAGGAACTCAATATCCCTGTCATCGTCCTGGCTCAGCTTAATCGTGAGGCTGAGAAGCGGTCTGGTAAGAAGCAAGGGGTTCCGCAAGTTTCGGATCTCCGAGAATCCGGGGCAATCGAACAGGATGCCGATCAGATTCTTCTCCTGCATAGACCTCATGTATATGATCCCAATGCTAATCCAGAGGATGCCAAGTTGATCATCGGCAAAAATCGATTCGGTTCACTTGGGTATGTTCAACTTACTTGGTCTGCTGCTTTAACAAGGTTCGAGGAAGCACATATCCAACCGGCTGAGTAGTTTATTCTCTGTTCCTCATTTGGCCCAGCGGCGCCCCCAGGCGCGCCTAGCTGGGCCTTTTTGTGTTCAGTCGCGACATTTATCCAACAATGCATCCAAGAGCGTTCACAAGACTATCAGTCAACCCATTTACTGCGAACGTATAACTCCACCGTAATCGCCCTGCCCTGCAGTATCGTCACGTAGTTAAGGGGGGGGACGGTGTGGGGGTGGTGGGGTGATGATGTGTTGATGTGATTTTACTTGCCTTGTGGGGGCGGATTGTCAAGGGGACGTGTGAGGGGGGTGTTGGAGGGTCTATTTTGCATTTTGTACATTATGCGAAGTACGCGAATGGATTGTGATTCTTTGTAATGTGTTTGTTGTGTGTGCGTTAAAGATATTCATATGGTTTTGTGGTGATGGTAGTGGGCGTGAGGGTACATGATGTTGTGGTGTGTTGGGAATGTTTGTCATGATGTTTGGAGGTGGTGTTCCCTGCCCTGCGAGGTTTTTTTGAGGTGATGGTTTTGCTGTGTGGGGGTGGGGGTCGGGAGAAAAACCGGGGTGGCGTTGGTCGCGAGGGGGTACGTACTGTGCTGCGTGGTTGAGAAAATCTTGAAGTTTTCAGACCACCTGTTAGGAGGGGCGGGAAATGGATGAGATTGTGAGTGCCGAGTTGCTGGAGAGGTACCGTGGGAAGCGGATGCTTGGGATCAGTGATGAGCGTTTTATGTATGCGGTGTATCTGGATCAGGAGGTGCCACGGAAGCGGGCGTATGAGTTGGCGTATGGAGCAGATGGGACGAAGGCAAGGGTGAATAATGAGGCGGTGTGTACGGATGTTCAGAGGCAGCGGGAGTTGTTTTATGCGCATCCGGATACGATTCCGCGGGAGATTATGTGTGAGGATGAGTTGAAGGCGCGGTTGACGACGATTGTGCGGGGTGGTCTTGGTTCGAAGCCGAAGGATATGATTGCGGCGGCACGGTTGTTGATGGTGCTGGAGGGTTGGGGAAAGGTGAGGGGTGTGGTGATTGATGATGAGCCTGAGTATGCGAGGGGGGTGATTGCATGTGTGGATTGAGTGAGTATCGGTGGGTGATTGGGACTCGGGAGGAGTATTGTTGGGGTGGTGAGAGCCGGAGGTTTTATGTGTCCCACGGCGATGAGAGGTTGACGGTGAGTTTGGGGGGGGCTGTGTTGTACGGTGAGGAGCCGGATATGGGGAGTTATGATTTGAGGGTGTGGAGGAGTTTTAAGGTGAAGTTGGAGGTGTTGGATGGAGATTGATCCGGAGAAGTTGAAGGATCCTGTGTGGAGGTTGCACAATTTGTATGCGGTGAGGCCGACGGATGGTGTTGTGCGGCCGTTTGTGCCGAACCGGATGCAGGCGAGGATTATTGATGAGGTGTACCGGAAGGGGCATAAGAGGATTTTGATTCCGAAGTCTCGGAGGTATGGTTGTTCGACGTTGATAGGGATTATGCAGGTGGATGCGAATGCGTTCCGAAGTGGGGTGAAGTTGGCTTTGGTGGATTTGACGCAACCGAGTGCGATTGAGAAGATGAACTCTATTATGGCTTTGGCTGTGGAGAGTTTGCGGGAGAAGATTCCAGGGGTGTGGGATTATGAGTTGCAGAAGGGGAAACTGACGTTGAGGGCGAAGGGGAAGGATCCGAGTACGATTTATGCGGGGAAGAGTTTCCGTGGGGATGGGGTGTGTTTTGCGCATATTTCCGAGATTGGGGCTATTGCGGCGAATGAGCCTGCCAGAGCTCTGGAGATTAAGAATGCGACGTTGCCGGCTGCAGAGGGTGGGATTGTGATTATTGAGACGACGGTGCGAGGCGGGAAGAGGGGTGTGTTTTGGGATTTGGTGAAGGGGGCGCAGGAGATGGAGGAGGAGTATAAGGGGCCTCTTGATTGGCGGATTTTGTTTTTGCCATGGTTTGATGATCCGAAGAATGTGGATGATGGGGCGGCGCCGTTGATGGATGGGACGAGGGAGTATTTTGAGAAGCTTGAGCGGGTGACGGGGCGGAGGTTTACGCAGGAGCAGAAGCGGTGGTGGCAAAGGGAGAAGCGGAATTTCGGGGCGACGATGGGTGAGGAGTATCCGTCGACGATTGAGGAGGCGTTTGAGGTGCCACAGGGGGGTGCGATTCTGGCGAAGTCGCTGGATGAGGCTGATATGGAGGGGAGGATCAGGAGGGTGGTGTATGATATGACGAAGCTTTGCTGGGGGTCGTGGGATTTGGGTGCACCACAGAATACGGTTTGTGCGATTTTTCAGTTGGTGGATGGGGTGAAGTATGTGTTGAAGGTGGATTGCGGGTTGGAGAATGAGACGCCGGCGTTGAGGACGGCGAGGATTTTGAGGGAGTTTCCGACGCTGAGTTATAATATTTTTCCGCATGATGCGGGGTATGTGACTCATACGGGTTTTACGCAGGAGCAGTTGTGGACGAGGGCTGGGTTGCCGGGGATCCGGGTTGTGCCGAAGACGTCTGATAAGTGGATTGGGATTAATGGTTTGTTGGGTACGTTCCGGACGTATGTGTGGGATGAGGAGGGGACGCGGGATTGCCGTGGTATGATGATGGGGTACAGGATGATTCCGCGGCTGGGTGAGGATGGGAGGTATAAGAATGAGATTGTGCATAATGAGTCTTCGCATTGGGCGGATCCGATCCGGATGATTGCGGAGGCTGAGTTGCGGGGGATGTTGACTGGTGGCGGTGGTGTTGGGGGCGGGAGGGTGAGGGTTACGTTTGGGAAACTCTTTCGGCAAAAGGATAGATATGCTTGACGTCCGGTGGGCACCCGATAGGGCGCGGGTATGTTTGGGATTGGAAGTTCCTTAAAGAAGGTGGGTCATGTTTTTGATGATGCTGCGAGGTTTGTGTTCGATCCGCGGACGTTGGGGAAGTTTGTGTCGGGGAAGTCGGGGTCTGTGCCGGAGGCGGAGGATGTAGCGGAGGCGGTGGAGGTGGATACGTCTGGTGATTTGGCGGCTTTGAGGAGACGGCGCAAGGGTGGGTATGCGGGGACTATTCTTGGGTTGTCGTATGGGATGGGCGGTGGTATCGGGGGAGGAAATACGAAGTTGGGACAATGAAATGAATGGGAAGGATTTGAAGGAGTTGCGAGGGATGATGGTTTCTGCGAGGAGTCCGCATATGGGGCTTTGGCAGGAGATTGCGTCGTTTGTTGCGCCGAGGCGAAGGTTTCAGGGCGAAGGTGGGGAGTATCAGGGTGTTTCGTTGAATGATGATGCGTTCCGGGATACGACTTTGATGAGGGGGCTGCGGACGAATGCGAGCGGGCAGATGGAGATGATTATTCCGCGGGCGTATATGTGGTTTAGTTTTGATCCGCCGGAGAGGTTTAAGGAGTCGGAGGAGCTGAAGAAGAGGTATAAGGTTTTGGCTATTTTGGTGGCGACGTATATGCGGGCGAGTAATTTGTATACGGCGGCGCAGGGTGTTTTGTTTGATCGGTCGGCGTTTGGGGTGGCGGCGTTGTGGTCTGAGTGGAGGGAGAAGTTCAGGTTTCGGTGGATTCCAGTGGGGACGTGGATGGCGGATTTGAATTGTTATGGGGAGTTACGTAGTTTTGTTGAGGATAGGTATTTGACGATACGGGATATTTTTGAGGTTTATCCGAAGGGGAATATGCCGGAGGTGTTGTTGGAGACTTACCGGAATAAGAGGGATGAGGAGACGCGTCATCTTGTGTTCCAGGCTTTGACGAGGATTGAGAGGGGTGAGAAGGGGTATAGGAATGGGAAGCGGTGGAGGCTTCGGAGTGTTCATGATGGGACGGGGGCTATTTTGCGGGAGGTGGATTTTTTCAGTTGTCCGGTGACGGTGTGCCGGTATGAGGAGGCGGCGAATAGTTCGTATGGGCAGGGTCTTGGTGAGATGGGGTTGGCGGATCAAAGGGAGCTGACGGAGCATATTAAGAAGTTGTCTGTGTTGGCGGAGCAGAAGATTTTTCCGCCTATGTTGCTTCCGGATGGTTTTGTGGGTGATGTGGGTTTTGGCCCAGGTGAGATTACGACGTTTAATCCGTTGAATACGGATGCGATTCCGCGGCCGTTGTTTACGAATGCGGCGACGGGGAATGAGACGAAGTGGCAGGTGGAGCGTTTGGAGAAGAATATTATGTCTCTTTGCGATGTGAGTTTGTTTGCTCCGCTGGCTGGGATTGACCGGCCGCAGGATATGAAGGCGACTGTGGCCGGGATGTTGGAGAGTTATGCGGCGAGGATTGCGGCGCCGGCGTATTCGCGGTTGGTGGAGGAGTTTTTGGAGCCTGTGGTTGGCCGGTGTCTGGATATGTTGATTACGGCGGGGGTTGTGGAGAAGTCTTTCCGCGGGGAGGATGGTCGGCCGGGGGTGAAGTTTATTAATCCTTTCCAGACGAATTTGAATCGGCAGACGCCGCAGTTGCTTTCGGAGGCGATTAATGCTTTGTTGCCGTTGATTCAGTTGGATCCGATGATTGCGAATATTTTTGATACGTGGCTGATTGCGCAGGATGTGTGCGGGGATGTGGGGTTGAATCCGAAGTGGATCAGGAGTAAGGCGGATCTGGACAGGATGCGGAAGGCTCAGGAGCAGGCTCAGCAGGTGGAGCAGCAGAAGGCGAATGCGGAGACGGCGAATATTATGAGTGGGACTCAATTGAACCAGGCGAAGGCGCAGAGTATGTTATGAATGAGGTGGATTTGATGAATGTGCAGGGGCCGTTGGGGCAGGTTGCGGTGCCGAGGAAGGTGTTTGAGGAGGCGGTGGAGTGTATTGGTGGTGAGAAGGGGCGGTCTCTGTTGCTTGTGTTGCAGGCGATGGCGGGGGGGTATATGCCTGATGCGGCTCCTGTGTTTATGGGGGGGCACAGTGCAACGGAGGCGGCGTTCCGGGATGGTATCCGGGTGTTGCACCAAATGATTGTTAGTTTACAGAAATATAAGAAATGAACGGAGAGAATGATACGGTAGTAGCAGGTGTTGAGGATGTGTCGTCGGTGACGGAGACGGCTTTGCCACAACAGAATGAGGAGATGGCTTTGTCGCCTGGGGGTGAAGGTGGTCTTTTGGGTGAAGGTGGTCTTTTGGGTGAAGGTGGTGTTCTGGCGGAGGGTTGGGCGTCGCGGTTTGAGGGTGCGGAGGGGTTGTCGAAGTATAAGACTTTTGATGATTTGGTGAAGGGTGCGGTGAATATGTCGCGGCTGATTGGGAAGAGGTCTGATGCTCCGAGGAAGCCAGGTGATGGGGCGACGCCGGAGGAGGTGGCTGCCTGGAATGTTTATTTGGGGGTGCCGGAGAGGGCTGAGGATTATCCGGTACCGGAGGGGTTTGATGCGGAGAAATATAGGGAGGTGGCTGCGGTGGCGCATGGCGCGGGTATTACGCCTGGGCAGATGGCGGTGCTGGCGCGGCATGAGGCGATGGCTTGCAAGGCTGCGGCGGATGCGGAGAGGCTGGCTTATGAGGAGGCGGCGAGGACTGCGAAGGGGTATTTTGTGGAGAAATGGGGGGCTGATTATGCGGGTAATATTGCGTCTTTCCGAGCGGGGCTGAAGGATTTGGGGCTTGATACGGAGGATCCAGCTCTTGCAGAGATGTGGACGAATACGGTGATTCTGGAGGCGTTGTGGGAGAAGGTGTCTTCTGAGCGTGAGGGGCTTTTCCCGGAGGGTGGGGTGAGTCGAACGGCGTCTCAGGGTGATGTGGAAGCGGAGATTATGTCTCTGCTGAAGAGGAATCATGGGGACATGGGTTCAGCTACTGCCGGGGATATGAGCAGGTATAATGAGCTTTTGGCTGCGAAGGCCAGGTTGAGACGATAGGGTTTGTGTTGTTGATTGGTTCAAGTGGGGCAGGCGCGGTCCTGCCCTTCTTTTTTTGGGAAAAAAGAAGCCCCGTGGTTTATTGGCGAACCACGGGGCTTAGATCTTTTCGCGGATGCGATGGGGTGATCTTTGATGTTACAAGAACAACTTAATGATAAGTTGACGTAGTCGTATTAACAGACCATTATGTTTCTGTCAAGAGGCAGATGAGCCACCCGCTACGAGTGCGTGCCGTAACGGGTGGCTGTTGTTATCAATCGGTTAATGCAAGGAAGATGAGGATTCCTTGCAAAATCCAAATGACTATTTTTATTGTCATTATCATATGTTAGTTGGTTTTTGTAACATCAGCTTTCTCATTGCGCGTGATTGCCTTTCTTCTGGTTCCCCGCCAAGGGAACCGGATTCGAGAGTCCACAGCCATGTGGATAACAATGGGTCGGCGAGATGTGTGTAACAGAGGGGGGGAATATTATCAAGTTTTCCCAATGATGGTTTGTATGTTCTTTTTTGGTTGACGTCCGTGTGGCACCGGGTAGGTGGCGTTTATCGGGGACCCGCCAGGGGGCGGATACTCTCTGTGTTTTTTATGCGGATGCCTGGCCCGGATCCGCGCTGATGGCCCGTTCTCCGGATACCCACCAGAACCTGTGAGGTTGTGGGCAGTATGAATGAATGAATGAATGAAATAAAGTTATGGCAACATCAGATGCGAAGTTAAGTATGGGCGAGCTTGCCCAGGTGGATTATGACAGCCAGATTAAGCTGGCTATTCAACAGAGGGAAACGAAGGTGCGGCAGTATGTGCCGTATTTTCGGGTGAATGGGAAGCGCCGTCGTTTTCAGGTGATGTTTCCGCTGGATACGAAGCCGGTGAAGGATGCGTATGATAAGACGGATGCGGAGCGTCCGGAGTTCCGCGAGCGCTGGCTGAAGTGTAGTCCGTTTAAGGCGGCGCACAAGATGGCACGCCGTGAGATGGCGCTGGTGGGTACGACGGAAAGTCCCCTGCCCCGCATTGTGCAGTCGCAGAAGGCAGCGATGAATCGGCGGACGGATGGTGAGATTGTGAGGGGGTTGATCGGCCCGGCGTGGGAGGGTGAGAATGGGGATATCCGTATTGATTACGATGAGGAGAATCAGGTGATTCCTGTTGGTTATGTGTATTCGGGGACGTATGCAGCTTCCGGGCTGACGGCGGATAAGATTACTCACCTTGTGGCGATGGCTGAGGATACGCAGATTCTGGGGCAGAATGTGGATCCGCAGGAGTTGGGGGGGCCTGAGATTGTTATTTTGATGACGGCGAGGGAGAAGGAGCATTTGCTGCATGATGAGAAGGTGATTAATGGGGATTATGGCGATATGAAGCCGCTGGGGGGGTCCGGGAATATTTATGATTTCATGGGTTGCCGGTTGGTTATTCTGCCGTCGAAGTTGTTGCCGGTCGGGAAGCAGAAGCTTGGGAGTGCAGCGAGCCCAACTGCGGGTGCGGATGTGACGGATGTGCGTACGTGTATTGCGTTTGTGCGTGGTGCGGTTGCTTTTGGCGATGATCAGGATGTTTTTGCTCGTGTGAGTGAGTTGCCTGATGAGCAGTATGTGTGGCAGGCGTATCTGGAGGCTTCGATGGGGGCAGCCCGTATTGAGGATCAGGGGGTCTGGAAGATTTATTGCAAGGAATGAGGTTTTAACAGGAGATAAGATATGAATTATTCAAGTGATGAACGGAGCCTGCTGAATGTGGGGAAGATGACGGATGCACGCCTGGTAAACGGGAAGTTGCGTTATGTGGTTCAGACGATTACTGTGCCTTCGGCCGGGGTTGTTGCGAATGGTGATGTGCTGCTGGTGGATTTGCCGGGGGATTGTGTGATTTGCCCGAATGGGTGTTTTATGACGCATGATGGTGTGGGGGCAGCTACGCTGACGTTGTATTCGACGGGGGTGGATGGAGAGGGCGCGTATTCGGCGGATGCGGGGTATGCGGTGAGTTTTGCTGCTACGACTACGGCGGGTAAGGTGGATGCGACGGCCAATGTGACGGCGGTTCAGATTCCGCGGGTGAAGCCGTCGGATGCGGGGAGTGAACGTTGTCTTTCGATTGGTTTGCATACGTCTGCGGCGTTGACTGGCGGGAAGAAGGTGGTGCTGTTTTTGGCGGTGATGAAGTGATGTTTTATGTGCCCGGATCCGAGATGACCGGGTCCGGGCTTTTTTTGTATGAAGAAGCTGGATGTGTATAATTATGCGCTGTCTTTTCTGGGGCAGAATTTGATGGATTCTGCTGATGAGGAGAGTGTGGAGGGGAAGGCTCTGGGGTTTTTCTATCCGTATGCGATGCGTGATGTGATGGGGGCGTATCCGTGGTCGTTTAGTGTGTTGCGTGTGCGGCTGTGTTGTGCGGGGGTTCCGCCGTCAGGTGGGTATGAGTATGGGTTTCCGTTGCCAGAGGGGTTGGTGAGGGTTGTGTCGGTGAATGGCGAGGCCTGGTCTCCGGAGTGTGCGTTTGCACGGATTGAGGGTGATAAGCTGATGGCGAATGTGGATACGGTGGATTTGACGTATACGGCGGACCCTGGTGATATTCAGGAGTGGGATCCGAATGTGGCGCAGTTGGTGGGGCTGAAGCTGGCTGATTTGGCGTGTATCCGGATTACGGATAATGCGGCTTTGCAGGGGAGTTTGAGGCAGCGTTATGAGTTGGAGACGGCGAGGATCCGCAATAATGAGACGCGCAATAATGTGAGTGGCCGGGGGCGATGGAGCGACCGGGTGATGGCACGTGAAAATTATAGAAGAAGGTGATATGGGAGCAGAGAAGTTGCAGATGCAGGTGAATTTTAACGGCGGCATTGTGTCGCCGTTTTTCACGCCACGGGTGGATATGGCGAAGTATGGTACGGCGTCGGCGCGGATGGAGAATTTTATTCCGCGGATGTATGGGTCTATGCGGAGGCGTCCAGGGACGTTGTGGTGCGGGCAGTTTGCCCGGCCGACGCGGTTGCTGAGGTTTCCGACGTCTGGGGCGAGGGAGTTTGTGTTGTGTCTGCATGGTGGGTTTGCTGGTAATGGAGCGAAGACGGAGTCGTGGATTACGGTTTTCGGGAGTGATGGGATTGCCGGGGGTGCTCTCCGGGATTTGTATTTACCGGGTGCGGAGGATGCGGGGTATACGGAGGCGGAGTTGCGTGAGGTGAAGTATGTGAGCCAGAATGATGTGATGTGGATTGTGCATGGGAATCATCGGCCGCTTGTGGTGAAGCATCGGGTGAATGCTGCGGGGGGGGATGAGTTTAGCCTGGAGTATTTGTGGTTGATGTATCCGCCGCAGAGTGATGATAAGAAGCGTAGGAATATGACGCTGGAGTGGGATGGAGGTGTTGCGGGGAAAGGGAGTGAGATTGATTTGACGATGACGACGCAATGGAGTTATCCGTGGTATTCGTTTGGGTGGGATGATGTGGGGGGGGTGTTTTATTTGGATGTGAAGCTTGCGGGTTCGACGTTGAGTAGTGTGGGGTATGAGGCTGTTTCTCAGGTGAGTATGTTTCCTGTGAAGGGGGAGTGGAAGGTGACGACGAGTCAGACGAAGGATAGTGGGCAGGATGTGACTTATGTGTGTGCGAGTTATATGGATGTGGTGAAGGCGTCGGATGCATATTATGTGACGGCGGCGGGGACGTCGGATGGTGCGACTGATGTTTTTGTGTCGGGGTCTGAGAAGGGGAAGCAGTATACGATTACGGGGAGTGCGGATGGGTGGTCGTATTTGTCTGTGGTTGCGGTGGGGGGGAATGGGAAGAGTGCAGGGGTGGTGGTGGATGTGGAGTGTAAGTATTCTTACCAGGAGGTGCCGATGGAGTTGATTGGGTTCCGGGGGGGGGATTTGAATTATCCGATTTTCAGGCCGTTGATTGCGATGTCTCACCTGGTTAAGATTTTTACGGGAGCTCCGGATTCTCTGAAGTATATACCGTATGATTATGGTGTGTCGGGGGATAAGGTGACGTTGCGTGCGGTTAATGTGACGCGTGGGGCGTTTTCGAAGAAGACGGGGTGGCCACGTGCGGTGGCGTTGCGAGGGGGGCGGCTTATTTTTGCCGGGACGAGGCAGCAGCCCCAGACGATATGGGGGAGTGTTGTGGAGGAGTATGATAATTTTCTGGTTGGATCTACGGCGGATAGTGCGTGGGATTTGACGATTGGGGCGAATCAGTCTCAGATGATCCAGTGGATGAATTCGGGGAAGGATTTGATTGTTGGGACGGATGTTGGGGAGTGGGTGCTGGATGATTCCGAGGTTGAGAATACGGATGGTTCCCTGCCCCGTATCCGGGAGCAAAGCCGGTATGGTTCGAAGTCTTTGCAGGGGGAGACGATGTGTGACAGTGTGTTTTATGTGGCGAAGGATGGGGCGCGGCTGAGGCAGGCGATCTACGATTATGGGATTGATGGTTATAAGTCTGATGATATGACGATTATGGCGGGGGATATTATGGCGGGGGCGTGTATGGCGCACACGATTCAGAGGGATCCGGATACGATGTGGTGGGGTGTGACGGGGGATGGGAAGTTGGCCGGGCTTCTCTATGACCGGCAGAATGAGGTGTGTGGCTGGTGCCTGCAGACGTTTGCGGGGAGGAAGGTGCGGGATGTGCAGGCGTTTACGGATACGGCGACGGGGAGGGAGTCTCTGGCTATTCTGACGGAGTCGTCATCGGTATGGAGGCTTGAGGTGATGAGGGAGGGGAATGAGTATCATGATCTTTATAATCACCAGGCGGGTGTGAGGTATGAGTCTGTGTGGGAGAGTATGCCGATGGGGAGTGCGCAGGATCCGGCGGTGCCGGCGACGACGACGAAGATTGACCGGGTGTTTCTGGAGACTCGAGGGGATTGTGAGGGGATGATTGGGACGGTGTCGTATGGGGAGAAGGATCGGGTTGATGAGTTGCCGGTGACGATTGGGACTGGGAGGTGGAATAAGCAGCTGGGGGGAAATAGTGATCGGGATACGAGGGTGAGAATTAGGGTGTCGGAGGCGAAAGGGCTTGAAGTCCTGAGCTGCTCGATTAGGTACACGTCGAATCTGGTGGGTTGATATGAGTGTTTTACGATTGAATGATGATGATATGCCGGTGCATGATCCGTGGATGGTGGATGATGAGGATGGGCCGTCGTTGCTGCCTCCGCTGGATGCTGTGCAGATGGCTGATATTCCGGGTGTTGATACGCTGATGACGGGGGGAGGCGGGGAGGCTGTGGCTTTGCCGGTGAGTACTGGTGGTGTTGGGCCGCTGTTGGGGGCGGGGGAGGTTCCGGCTGCCGGGACGGGAATGAGTGGAGCAGCGGTGGCGGCGACTCCGCTGAAGTGGGGGGATGTGTCGGGGATGGGGCACTTTGGGGTGAATGCGTTGACTGGGGAGGGGCTGTTGAAGGTGGCTTCTACGTTTGTTGGGCTGGGCCAGCAGGCGGAGTTGGCGGGTCTGAATGCCGGGCAGTATACGAGCCAGGCGGAGCAGTTGAGGATTGCGGGGTCTGCGAATTACCGGGCGGCCGGAATTAATATGATGCGGGCACGGGAGGAGCAGAGGCGTTATTTGGGGAGGCAGACGGTGGGGGCGGTGAATAGCGGGTTTGCGGTGGGTTCCGGAAGTACGCAGGCGGTGGTGAAGGATACGATGTCGGTTTTTGAGCAGCAGATTCATGATATGCGGTATCGGGCTGATGTGGCCAGGTCGCAGAGTGATTATGAGGCGAGGCTGATGGATTGGAGGGCTGGCCAGGCACGGAGGCAGAAGAGGAAGGCGGGACTGGGGCAACTTGGTTCTTTGCTGGGAGCGGCGGTGGGTGGTGGGATTGGCGGGCCGGTGGGGATGGGTGTTGGTTCGCAGCTTGGTGGTGGAATTTTTAGTATGTAATGGTTATGTTGGGAGTACCTGAACAGAGTAGGATGATGGAGAACCGGCAGGGGGTAGCTGTGCCGGGAGGTGATGAGTTGTTCCGATCGGGGACGAATGCCGGTGCGATGCGTTTGTTGCTGGGAGGGGCTGAGGATGCGGTGAGGATGGTGGATCATGTGGAGAAGGTGAATGATACGATTCAGACGAACCGGCTGAATGTGGAGTTTGCCGAGAAGGAACAGAAGGTGAGGGATACGTTGAGGACGTCTCCGGAGCTGCTGAATAATCCGGCGGCGTGGGAGGCGAAGTACCAGGAGATGATGGGGCCGGTTGTGGAGGATTTGAAGGAAAGGTATGTGGAGGCGTGGATGAAGCCGGAGTCTGAGGTGATGGCAGGAGAGGGGCTGGAGGAGATGATGAGCAAGGGGCGCCAGGCTGTGTTGAGCGCGTCGATGAACCGGGTGGCGGAGATGGCTACGGATGAGGCTGTGGGGTTGGCTGTGGCGAGGAATGAGCTGGGGGATTATGAGGGGGCACAGGAGGCGTTGGGGAGTCCGTATATTGATGCAGCGACGCGGTTGAAGCTGGGGACGCGGTTTGCTGCGGAGAAGCAGAGGGCTGGTTTTGTTGAGACAGGGAGGCGGGGGATTTCGGAGGCGTTGAGGATGCTTGATGAGTTGCAGAAGGGGAATGTGGTGAATGGTGAGGTGGTGACGCCCGGGATGAGGGAGTATGGGATTAATGTGGCGAAGAATGCGATTGCGCAGCATCAACTGGATTATTTTACGGGGTTGATGAAGGAGGTGGGTGAGACGGGGAAGTTCCCGGAGGCGGAGAAGTTGCGAGAGGATTTGAAGGAGCGGAGGATTAGTCCGTCGCAGTATTTTGCGCTGGAGCAAAAGCGGGTGAGGAGTAAGGGGGGAGGGGCGATGTCGCCTCTGGATTTTTCGCTGGTGAAGGAGATGGCGATTAAGTTGTCGAAGGATTATCATGGTGCGGATGATTCTAAAAGGGCTGATATGGAGGCGAGTGTGAGGATGGAGTGTGATGCCAGGGGGATTGATGGGAAGTATGAATCTTTGGTTGTTGATTTGTTGAGGAATGGTGGCAAGGGTGATGTGGATGGGTTGGCGGATGTTGACGGGATGGTGGAGGATCTTGTGCGAGCTGATGCTTATAAGCTGATGCCGGCAGGGAGGACGGTGGATGATGCGGGGGCTCTGGAGTATGCGGGGAGCAAGTATTATGTTGTGGATAAGAATAATGTGGGGCCGGATGGGAGGTATGCTGTTTATGAACGGGTGCCGAGTGTTGAAAGGATTGGGTTGTTGAATGATGTGAAGGCGAGGGCGAATGAGTTGTATGTTGAGGAGACGAAGGGGAAGAATCTGAGCGCGGCGGACAGGTTGCATGCGCGGAGGGAGGTGGAGAATAAGGTGAGGCGTGAATTCGGGATTAGGTCTTACAATGAGTTCGCCAATATTGAGTCGCCGCATGAGACGGCGCTTGAGGGGGCTTTTAAGCAGAAAAAGGCGTGGATGGCGGAGGAGATTAACAGTAATTTGCAAGGGTTGAGTGTTGAGGTGATGTCGCCGAGGTATTCGGGGAGTTGGTTTGCGGAGGATTCTGCCAGTACGGGGGAGATGCCTGGGTTGGTGATTGGGAGGGATTCCGGGGCGGTGGAGGTGGTGAATGTGGTGAAGAAGGAGGGGGAATCCAGGAAGGAGGTTTGCCGTGTTTCTGCGATGGTGGCGGCGCGGGTGGATAAGCTTGCCGGGTTGCAGGTGGTTGTGCCGCATGCGAAGGATGTGTTTGAGCTTCCGTCTGACGCGAAGAATTATCAGGAGAAGTCAGAGGCACGAGCGAGGACGATTTGCAGGGAGTTGAATATTACTGATGAGGAGATGGTCTCGAAGGTACGGACCGCAATTTATAACTATTGGATGTTGAAGAGATGATGAATATTTCTGTTTTGGAGCAAGCGGAGGCTAATGCGAAGGCATGGCGAGATTTTGAATGGAATAAGCGCAGTTGGGATAAGGTTGATGAGGAGCTTAAGAGGGGGCGCGAGCCGGAGTTGATTGATGAACGATTGATCAAGGAGGCACGGTATGCGCAGGATATGGCCCCTGCCCTGGGGGTTGATTTGGCGAAGGAGGACTATAACCGCCGGATGACGAGGTTTTATGATTTTGTGGAGGCAGGGGATGCGAGTCCATCTGAAGTGCCTGAGGCAGAGGTGAAGTTTGATGATGTGTGCCGAAGAGCAGGAGCTTACAAGAAGTGGGAGCAATTGCCACGGGAGGAGAGGGATCGGCATGTTGTCGATAGTATGGTTACGTTTGAGTATGGGCAGGAGTATACGGGGAGTGTTCTTAAGCGTGATGCGCTGTACCGCAAGTATGGTGCGAAGAATGATGGTGAGTTGGCGGATATGTGCCGGGAGCATGTGAAGCAACGGAGGGAGAATGGGGCTGTCTGGGATCAGGCGAGGCAGTGTCTGGTGGATGGGGTTGCGAGGACGGGTAGTTTTGAGGAGGCGTTGGGGCAGATCCAGGATCCGAAGCAGAGGGAGGCTGCGAGGGAGATGGGGGTTGCTATGGGGGAGGCTTTTTATCTGACGCGGGCACACGATCTGCTTAAGCCGGTTATGGATCAGCTGGGCAGGAAGTATCAGAAGGAGGCTGAGTATCCTGGAAGTACGCCTATTCTGGATAAGGGGGACTGGCTGAAGACGGGAGGCGCGCAGGATCGGGTGACGGATTTGCTTTATGCGCACAAGGATGAGCCTGAGTTGTTCCGGGCGCTTTACGATTTGACTCAGGCGATGATGCCTGAGGATAAGCGGTATTGGTTCCAGCAGTTTTCTACGGATATGGCGACGTCGAGCAAGGGTGCTGCGGAGGTGGCGTTAGGCAAGGATGATGTGTATGTGGCGATGAGGCGAGCTGTGCTGGATGCGCAGAGGAGTCGGCGCGATGTGCCGGAGTCGTGGCTTGGCCGTG
This sequence comes from uncultured Akkermansia sp., assembly GCA_964448375.1. Lineage (GTDB taxonomy): Bacteria > Verrucomicrobiota > Verrucomicrobiia > Verrucomicrobiales > Akkermansiaceae > Akkermansia. Next base: position 109,705 of record CAYVAI010000001.1, on the reverse strand, counting down.
GGATTCGTTCGACGTTTGACCAGGCGGCGATGATGGCGCCTGTGATTGCGACTGGGGCGGCGGTGAGCGCGGCGACGGGTGGGAATCTTGTGGCCGGGACGCTGGCTGGCGCTACGGTTGGGGGGGCTGTTTACGGTTCTGGCTCTATTATGGATGCTTATGCGGATGGTGGGAGCCGTGGGGCATCTATTGGTTATGGGCTGGGGGTTGGGGCTATCCAGGGGGGAGGTGATGTTCTGACGGCTGGGTTGCTGGGTGCTATCGGGAAGGTTGCGAAGACGGGTGTTGGGGCTGTTGCACGGGAAGGTGTTGAAGGTTTTGGGAGGTCGGTTGTGGGCATGGCAGGGCGCCGTGTGGCGGGGGCTATGATGGGCGATACGGCGGGGAGTATGGCGGGGTATTATGCGCGGAGGATGCTTTGGGGCGGGGTGAAGGGTGTGGCTGTGGAGCATGTGCAGGAGAATGCGGAGGATATGACGACGGTGTTGCTGGAGAATGTGATGAGGGGGGCCGGGGCTGAGCTTCCTGAGCAACAGACGTTTGGGCAGGTATGGGAGCAGAATAGTTTGAAGAATGCGGAGTATGGGTTGCCTATTCTGTTGCTGGGAGGAGGAATGGGGCTGGTTGGCGGGTTGCGCCAGGCCTGGCATATGACGAGGACGACGCGGTGTGCTCCGATGTTGGAGGCGCAGGGTGTTCCGCGCGCTATTGCTCATACGATTGCTGTTATGCCGGATGGCCCTGGGAGGGATAGTCTGATTCGCGAGCAGGTGCAGGGTGGTGTGCTGGATCCGGGGAAGGTGCCGGATGCGCTACCGGCTGCGTATGCGTTGACGGCTGATAATATTGATTTTTTGAGGGCTACGGCTCATGTTACGGATTTTAAGGATCATGGGGATGGTACTTTTAGTTATACGGATGGGGAGGGTGGGCAGGCTCATACGCTGCCAGTGGAGATGTTTCCGGCTCTGATGGAGAGTTTGATCCGTAGTGAGGAGGGAGGGGCTATTCTGACGGCGCAGATCCAGGCGATGGGGAAGAAGGTTGCGGAGTCGGAGGGGTTCCGTTTTGAGTCTGCCGACCAGGAGGCGCTGAACCGGTATATGCAGGTGGATTCGGAGGTGATGAGGAGCCGGACGCTGGCTTATATTGCTGCTGATGCGGAGCTTGCGGAGCGGGTTCGGAATGGGGAGGTTACGGTGGAGGATGTTATGAAGGGGCTGGAGGTTGTGGGGGTGACGCAGGACAATGTGATCAGGGTGGCTGAGGGGAAGGCTCATATTTTTGATGTTGCGGAGGAGTTGGCGCATGCGCGTGTGCTGTATGATCTGAAGGTTGGGAAGGTGGAGAGGGGGTTTATTGTCCAGGGGTTGCGTGACTGGGAGGCTTTCAGTGGCGAAGAGCTGGGGGATTTGAATGATGATACGATTATGCACGAGAGTGTTGCCCGGCTGGCGGTGTCGGCGTTGACGCATCCGGAGCAGTTGGGGAAGTTGCCGCCGCGAATGAGGGGGTTTATTGTTTGGCTGAGGAGTATTCTGGCGGAGGTGGGGAGGATTTTTCAGACTGGGAATAAGCTGAGGGCCGGGGTTGAGAGTGGAGCGATCAGCCAGGAGTTTTTTGAGCAGTTGAAGGAGTGGGGAGGATTTGAAACGCGGCGGACGGAGAGGGCTGTGATGGAGGAGGTGACGGGGGAAAGTTTCGGAGAGCATCTGGCATCTGTCCGAAGAAATAATGATTTACAAGGAGAAAAAAATGGCATTGAATACCAAGGAGATGAAGGACGCAGTTTCGCCGAAAGAGATTTACGAGGAGGAAGCTCGCAAGGATATTTTGAGGTTCACCAGGATGCTGGATCTTCCGGAAGAGGAGATTTTGGAGCTGGCGAAGGATCACAGTCTGGAGGCGTTGCGATCGACTCTGCAGCAAATGACGGGGGATCAAATGAGCGGGAAGAAGGATATGGATTGCGTCCGGACTCTTCTTCCGCACTGGGAGGCCTGGGTGTAAGGGAGTATTCCCCTGCCCCGCATGTGCTGGATTTGGCCCAGGCGAAGGGGTTCTATACGGGGGCGATTGTTGAGATTGAGGCGAGCCCCGCTGGAGCTGCGCGGTTCCGTGAGTGTATTGAGGCGGGCAAGGCGTCACAGGCTCCGTATGGGGAATGCGTGTATACGTATGATGCCGCTGAGTATGAGGGTATGCGGTTGTTCCTGTTACCGAATGGGAAGGCAGGGTTTGCCTTGAAGGATGGGGATATGGTGTCGGTGTTTTCGGATAGGAATCCTGGTGTTGAGGGGAAGGTGGCAAATGCTATTGTGGCTCTGGCTGTTCAGCTGGGGGCGACGAAGTGCGATTGCTATGGGACGATTCTTCCTGGTTTGTATGCAAGGTTTGGGTTTCGAGCGGTGGCACGGGATCAGTTTAATGGGGAGTTTGCGCCTGAGAGTATGCAGGAGCCGGGGCATATGGAGAGGTATTATTCTTTGTGGGGAGGTAAGCCGGATGTGGTGTATATGGTGTATGAGGGGAACCGTGACCGGGTGATTGAGGAGTATGATGGGGGGGCGCAATCTGAGTATGCTTCCCTGCCCTACACGGGTTTTGACGAGTGCCTGCAGATCCAGGCGGATGCGGTGGCAGCTACGCGGAGGGGGAAAGAGGGGGATGGGCTTTTTGCTGTTCGCCGGAAGCCTGAGGAAAATGAGATTCAAGTGAAGAATAAGGGGATTCTCCGCTTTGATGATGGTGTGATCAGGGATGAGGATGCTCTTGTGTTACGGACTGATGGTGCAGATACGTGGGGGGATTTCCCGAATGATGTTTTTTTTGAGGAGAGGGGTTATCCTTCGCTACCAGTGAAGATGCTGGTGGGGTCTCTCAAGTATGGGTATTTGCATCTTTTGTTCCGGCATGGGCAGGAGATACATGCGATGATGAAGGGGGAGAGTATGGCAGATTCTATTGAGATGTTTGCCGATTATGTCCTCAAGCATATTGAAAAGGTGGGGACGATTCCAGATGTTGCGACGGAGTCAAAGTATAAGAACAAGGCGTTTCTTCTTGGCCGGAATGATCGGCAGGAGAATATGCTTGTTATTCTGAATTTACAAAAGGAGCGTGGGATGTATTCGTTTAATACAATGTATCCGACGAAGGGAGATTATGGAAATCTGCCTGATATGAAAGATGTTGAAGGGGATGTAGTGGCGCTCACAGTGCCAGTGCCGTTGAGTGACGCAACGTCCGGACTTCATACCAACACGGTCGATTTGTCACTGAACCGTGGGCTAGCTGATAACCGGACATCCCCTAAGGTTGATGGTATTCATGCGGATGATCCTGTCAATATCAATGATATTACGTTTGAACCTGAGAAAGGGAGAGGAACGGGGTTCGTTGCCGGGGAGGATGCTTTGTATTCGATTCGGAGGAAGCGTTTTAGCGAGGGACGAGATGGGGGTGATACGAGCCCTATCAGCAAGACGTTCCGGAGTATGCTGCAGGCGGCGGTGGATGGGAATCCTGTCGGGGTGTATGCGGCGATGATTGGGGCTTTGGAGAAGCTGGACAGGACGGGTAAGGGAAGCAAGGCTTCGATTAACCGGAAGAAGGATGTGGTGCTGACGTTGGACCGGGCTTTGCGTGAGATGGGGAGAAGGGGGATCCGCCAGGGACATGGTAATGCGATTATGGGGGCAAAGGATAATGTGGCTCTGGGGGTGGCGTTGGATGCTGCTATTGCGGATTTGCGTACAGCGACGAATGAGGCGTATGCGGAGGCTGAAGCGGAGCGTCTGGAGGATGGTATTGCGAAGGAGTGGGAGGGGTATGTGTCTGAGGAGAGGAGGAAGGCACGTGAGGAGGCGAAGGCAGCAGTGGAGTTGCGCCGGAAGCAGGAGGGATGGGAGAGTAAGCAGACGAGGAGGGAGCGGAAGATGTATGTGGAGACGTGGGGTGATTTGCTCAGGAAAAAGGAGGAGGATGCTTTGGCTGATGAGAGGAAGGCCCGCCGTGAGGCTGAGGAGGATCTGGCGAAGGATGTGAAGGGGTTGCAGAGTTTGGGCAAGAGGTTTTTGGCTGGGAGGAAGCAGAGGAGCCGGACGGCTGATGCCGATGCGCGACGTATGGGGATTTATGCGCAGGCTATGATGCGGATGTCTCCGGATGAGGTGGCTGCCGTGACGGAGAGATTGCAGCAGCAGTATGATGCTTTGAATGAGGCTGGAGGGGAGCAGCCTGGTGGGCAGATGGAGGATGTGCGTGTGGCGATGGCGATGGCGGAGCGTTTCGGCGCGGTGCTGTACCGGGAGAAGATGGAGAATGGGCGGTTCCGCTATGTGTGTGCACCGGAGCAGATTAAGGCGGCCAAAGTGGCGCTGAATGAGATTTACCAGGATGGGAAGGCGCGTTGGGCTGAGGTGGAACGGGAGAGGGTTGCGAAGCAAAGGGGGATGATTGGTGGGGTTCATGAGTCTGCCGGGGGTGATTTGTCTGCAGAGGGGAAGGATGAGGCGCGCAAGGGGATTGAGCAGGAGGGGAAGAAGGCTGGTGTTTTTAAGGCGATCGGGCATTTCCTGATGTCGCCGATCCAATATGCGGAGGCGTTGATTGCCAAGTCGTCCGGAGGGGCGAAGGGGTTGATGACGGAGATCCGGGATGAGTTGGCTGGCAGTGGTACGAGGACGGCGTTGGCCAATATGGCGATGAAGGAGCGGATGGCAGGTGTGCTGAAGGATGCAGCGGTGATGGCTACTGGCAAGGAGGGATGGAGGAGTGTGGCGAATTATATGACGCGTCTGACGGAGGAGAAGGTGCTGTGGAATGGTTCTGAAACGTATACGAGGGGTGAGTTGATTGATATTTATATGACGTCGCGAGAGGGTGATGGAGTGGAGGCTTTGATGAGGAGTCACGGGTTTACGGCGGAGGCTCTGGATGGGTTGCCGGAGGCGATCGGAACGGATGGGGTGTTTATTGCGAATGAGCTTGGCAAGTGGTACCAGGATATGGGGGGAGAGGTTCGGGTGGCTTATGAGGCTACGTATGGGCACCCGTTTTGGACGTCGCAGAATTATGTACCACGGGAGAGGGAGCATGATGTGAGGGAGATGGATGTGGCGTCCGGGGTGAAGACGAGTGCGATCGGGCGGCCGAGCAATTTGCTGGAGAGGACGAGTTCGACAGCGCAGTTGAGGTTTGCGCAGAATCCGTTTGTGAAGGCGACGAGGTATGGGGTGACGATGAATTCATGGATGCAGCATGCGAGGTTGATCGATATGTATAATGGGGTGCTGCGGAGGGCTGATGTGAATCTGGATCTGAAGAGGATTTTTGGGGAGTCGGATGTGGATGCTCTGATGGGAGGGCTGCGCGATGTGTTGAATGATGGGTATATGCAGGGGCAGGATCAGGAGTTGATGCATCGTTTTGGGCAGGTGATGTCTATTATGGCGAGGGCGTCGCTGGGGTGGAATCTGGGGCCGATTGTGAAGAACCTGGCGGCGTTTGTGAATCCGTTGTTGGGGACGGATTTCAGTACGAAGGAGGTTGGCCGTGCGATGGCGAGCCTGGAGGAGGGGTATGGGAAGGTGAGTCCGAGTGATGTGCTGGGGCTGGAGGCTGCGCGGGCGAGGTTCCGGGCGGGGCTGAAGGAGGAGACGCTGTATGAGATGGCTGGGAAGGCGAATTGGAAGGCGCTGAGTCAGTTTGTGTACTGGGATAATGTGGGGATGTCGTTTATGGATAGGGTGGATCTGTATGTGACGTTGAAGGGGGCGATGATTGCGGCGAGGGTGTTGGAGATGCGTGGGATGGCGAAGGGGGCGATTCTTGAGGAGGTTAATTTGTCGCTGCTGAGGTCGAGCCAGCCGAATTCTGCGGAGACGAAGCCGATGGGGTTGAATGCTTCGAGGAGGAGTGCTGTTGTGCTTTCGAATTTCATGTTTATGTCTGATATGATGAATAAGGCTGGTCTCTCGGCTATGTTGTATGCGCAGGGGCGGGGCTGGAAGGGGTCTGGGGTGATTCTGGGGTATGCGTTTGCGAGTGCTGTTTTGAATGTGGTGGTCAGCAAGCTTTTCGGGAGGGATGATGATGATGCGGATATAACGGATCCGAAGACGATTGCGGCATCTATTCTGCTTGCTCCGTTTCTGGATGTGCCTATTGCTGGGGACATTGCAACTTATTTGTCGAGCAAGGCGGGGGTACCGACGTATGCAAGCGGCCGGCGTGTGGTGGATGTGAGCGCTGCTGTGAATTCGCTACAGAAGGTGATTACGATGGAGGCTGCAGATAAAACGTATCCGACGCATGAAAGGCTGGATGCGTGGATCCGCGCGGCAAAGGGTGTTACCCAGGGGGTTGGCAGTGTGTTTGCCGTGGCGAACCGGTTGGAACGTACGCGGGAAGCTCTGGCTCTTGCGGCAGCATCTACGAATGTGGCCAGGACGGGGAGCCGGTTTGTGCACAAGGTGAATGTGTGGAGCGGGAATTTGGGGGAAGTGGAGTTGGCAAGGAGGCTGTATGATGATGCGAGGAGGGGGGCTCAGAAGGCGGAGGATGAGTATGGGAAGGAGAGCGCGCAGGCGAGGTATGAGCGGGGGAAGGCGAGATTGTTGAAGCGTCAGGTTGACGCTCTGCAGGGTAGCTGATAGGGCGCAATTATGAGCATAAAGCACGATCATTGTGAGGAGATTGCCAGGGAGTTGTACGCGACATATACAAGGGCTGTTGGAGGTGTCGCTTTTGACGGGAAGGTGCTTCCGGGTGCTTCCGAGTTTTTCGGGGATCCGGCAAAACGAAAGCAGGCTGATGCCTGGCGAATGGTTGCGAAGGAGGCTTTGCCTGTTATTGGCCGACACGCCCTGGAGGATGTGAAGAGTTATCTGGCTGAGAAGGGCGGTGAGTCTTCGGGGTGGAAGAAGGTGCTTTACTGGATTGGGTCTATTATTGCTGGTGGTCTTGTTGCCTGGGGATTGTCTGGTTGCGGGCATGATGTGGTGGTGACGCCGGATGCGGCAGTGATTACAAAGGATGGTTCTGCGGTTGTGATCCGCAAGGGGTTCTTCAGCTTTAACCAAGGGGTACCGGTATCTACGCCTGTTGGGGAACCGACTGTGATTGTGCAGGAGGGGAAGTAGGTTTTCTTGCAAGAATGGGAAGAGGAGAAAGGGCCCCGGCCTGTGGTGTGGTCGGTTCGACCGCATAAAAGTGCATTCAGGCCGGGGCAACAAAATTAACAAATAGTTATCAATATGACTGAAAAAGAACATCTTATTACGGAAATCAAGAAGGCTCGCGTACAGGGTGATGAGTATATTCAAACCATTAAAAAGTTGCCCAAGACACGGGAATCTGCGCTGTCTTTAACAAAGGCTCAGGAGTCCGTGATGTGGCTCGGAATGGCTTTAAAGGAACTTGGAACTCCATCTCCCTATCCTGAATCGTATAATCCGACAAATTCGACAGTAGAGCCTACTGCTGACGGTTTGAAATTCTAATATGGAGTCCTGGATCATGAAGATTGCGATTGATATTGGGCATGCGAATGGGACGGGAAGCCAGGGGAATGGGCTGGAGGAGCATGCGGTGGCGGCGAAGGTGGGGTATCACCTGGCTGTGATGCTGGAGGAGGCCGGGCATGAGGTGGATGTGATTGATTTCCCGGAGATGAGCAATACGACAGATTTGAATGGGACGGTGGCGGCTGTGAATGCGGGAGGGTATGATTTTTCTGTTTCTATTCATTGCGATTCTTCGGATAGTTCGACTTCGTGCGGAGCGCATGTTTGTTACAATCGGGTTTATAAGGATGATGGAAGTGTTATTGATAGTGTGAAGGGAAAGAGTCTTGCATGGTATATTGCTGGGCGCTTGTGCAAGTTGCTTCCCGGACGAGCGGATATGGTTCAGGCGCGTCCGGATAAGAAGAAGAAGCTGTCGAGTCTTGCTGTGTTGAGGGAGACACGACCACCGGCTGTGCTTGTGGAGTGTGGGTTTATTACGAATGGGCATGATGCTGATGTGATGCGGTTTGCTTTTAAGAGTATTGCGCAGCAAATTGCCTTGGGTATTGATGATTACTGCCATGTGTGAACCGTTTAAGACGTGGGGTTCGGAGCTTATTAAGCGGTACGGGATTGCTGTGGTGGGGTTTATTTTTGCCGCATGGGTTTATTCGGATTTTAAGAATTTGATTTGTGAGTTTTCCGAGTTTCAGAGGCGTCAGGTTGAGGTTCAAACCCAACAGACGGAGATTTTACGCAATATGGATCAGAGGATTCAGAAGTTGGAAATAACGAGATGAAGGTTGATGTTTGCTATGATTTGGAGGATGTCTGGCAGCCGCGAATGAGTCTGAAACGCGGGGAAAGGCTTGATCTTGAGGTGTGGTTTCACGGTTCTGATCCGAACCGGATTATTGATCCGGGAGTGTCGATTAAGTTTGGGGCGAAGGAGGCAGGGCAGTATCTTGATACGGCTCTGCCGATGGTTTATTGCGACAGGTTTGTGAAGCAGGAGGATGGGTGTTTCCTGGGTGAGTTGCAGCTGAATGCGGAGAATCTTCTGGAGTTGATCGGTAATGAGAGGTGTGTTTCTCTGGAGGCTGAGTTTGAGTTTAATGCGGGAGTGAAGACGTTTAAGACGAAGAGTATAAAGCTCATTGTCTACAATGATATTTTGAAGGGAACTGAAGGGGTGCCTCTCCCTGCCCCGGAGTTTGTGACGAAGGACCAGCTTGCCAATGAGGTGGCTGCGCAGGTGGATGAGGTGTTTGCGGGGAAGGTGGAGTATTTGGAGTCGCTGGAGGAAGCGGCGGAGGTGTCTGCAGGGAGTGCATCAAGTAGTCAGTCAGCAGCTAAAATTTCTGAGACGAATGCAGGAGCCAGCGAGGAGATGGCGGGGAAGTGGGCAGTGAACCCGAAGGATACACCGGTGACGGGCAGTGGCGTAGGGGCAAAGTACAGCGCCTTACACTGGTCGGCATACGCGCAGCAGTACGCCCGGAACGCCAGCGACAGCGCAGACCTGGCCTCCGCCAAGGCGGAAGACGCAGAAATATTCGCGGAAACTGCCTACAGTCAGGCTCTGACCAGTGCGGCAGGGGCATCAACCAGTACGGAACAGGCGCGCATCGCCGCAGAGTTGGTGGCGAGTGTGGCCGATGTCGGAGCGCAGGTGACGGCGGCTCAATCAGCAGCGTCCTCGGCATCCGCAAAGGCAACGGAGGCGGCTGGTAGTGCAACGGCGGCAAATAGTTCAAAAATAGCCGCTGCCACATCAGCCACGAATGCAAAGACATCGGAGACGAATGCTGCCAGCAGTGCCACGTCGGCGGCGGCAAGCAAGACGGCTTGTGAGAATATTCTTTCTCAGGTTCAGGGGCTTTTGAATAAGGTCGTTACAACAGATAATATTGGGTCGTATGCGGTGACTTCTTTTGGAGGGGCCAAAGGGGCGATTATTACAGGTACGAATTTGTCGATGGCGGGCAATACAGTCAATGCTTCCGGCGGCGGTTCTTTACCAGCTAATGTGATCACAGCGGATAATATTGCTTCGTATGCGGTTACTTCATTCAACGGGAGCAAGGGAACTGTAACATACAATTATACTCTTCCATCCAATGTGTTGACGACAAGTAATATTGCTTCGTATGCAGTCACTTCTTTTGGGGGAGCCAAAGGGGCGATTATTACAGGCACGAATTTGTCGATGGCAGGCAACACTCTTAATGCGACAGGCGGCGGCGGAGGTGGTGGGGTGTCGTCCGTGAATGGATTGACGGGGGCTTTGGAGTTGTGGATGGGGACGATGCAGCACCCGGATGATCCGGATGTGATGGCCTTGTATGTGTCTGCCCGGGATAGCTATGGTAATGAAGGTACTGCATCCATGGGGTATATGATGGGGCTGAAGGGTGCGGAAGATGGCCCTTATACACAGTGCATGGATTTGTCCAATGGCTCTGGTGGGGCTCTGGATTTGGGATCTTATCAGGGACCGATTAACCTCAGGGACGAGAATGGCAACCAGGTGTTGTGGATTGATTATGGGGATATTGTTTTGGGGGGAAGCGGTAATAAAGTCTCTCTGATTGGCCCCAGCGGCACGAGGCTGGACGTAACGAACGGAATTAATATGTCGACGAATGGCGGAATTATGCTGAATGGCACGAAGATTCATAACTGATAGATCATGAAAAAGATGAAGAAGAAACAGACTGTGTGCATGTTCAGTTACCGCGGCGAGGACGAGGTGATTTTGATGGCGGTAGATACGATCCGCCGCAACATGCCTTATGCCAATATCCACGTATTCGATGATGGTGGGGATCCTCTGCCGGATGATGTGTCGGATAGCCTGCGCTTGTCCGCGGGAGTGCATTACCATGTGACGAAGTTTGAGCGCGGAGGCAACTTGAATGGCAAGGCGGCAGTATGCGGGGTGCTGGATTGCCTGTTGCAGGCGATTCAACAAGATGGCAATGAAGACGGCTATGTAATCAAGACGGATCCGGATACCTTGTTTTTGAGACCGGACGAATATTTGAACATGATGGAGGATGGCTGCGCGTGGATGACGCACCCGGTGGTGGATCGCTTCTTTAGCGGGATGTTCTATGCCTTGTCCGCGAAATATCTCCCTCAGGTGGCGGCGAATGCCCATGCGGTGGAGATGCCGGAGAAGGCTTATGAGGATTCCGTAGTCGGGAGCCTGGCGTATTTGGCTGTTCACAACAATCCGGATGGTTTCCACTGGTTCAATGTGTGGAATGAGGGGCATAGACATCGCTTCTGCTCGTTCAACCCGCGCCAGATGGATGATCGCGACTATGTGCGCTATTGCGCCCGCCATGCACATATACTGACAGTGGGTAATACGGGCGTAGCGGGCTTGCCACGAGCCTATAGAGTGAAGATCATGCGGGACGTGCTGGATGAGTTTCACCAACTCAATTGCCAGGCGGAGGTAACGGTGGGTACGGGGAATTCTGAAACCGGAAAGGGGCAAGACAATGGCAACATTTGATCAAGCGGCGGCCGATAGTGCATTGGCGGCGGCGAAGAGTGCAGAAACATCAACAAAAATGGCGGAGCTTATTCTGAAGAAATATGGGGAGTTCGCGGGATACACGGATCAATCGATTGCGGGTTTGCGATCCGAGATGCAGGCCGCTGATCATGGTCTTGCTGATGCGATGGCTGAGGATAAGTCCGAGCTGGCAAACGCCCTCTCGGCAACCAACAAAAACATCGCAGACAATTGCGTGAAGTGGACTGATAAGGCGACGGCGACGAAGGCTGGAATTATGATGGTTGGGGCGAATCTGACTGTGGATTCGGCAGGTAAGGTGTCGGTGCCTGTGGCGACGACGTCAACGTTGGGCGTGACGCGGCCGGGGGCGAATATGTCGGTTGCGGCGGGAGTGTTGACGTTCAGTTTGGCCAATTATCGTGGGGCCGTTGATATTGGTCTGGCGGATGGCTCTGCCAGGATAACTATGACGGTCAATGCGATCGATATTGTGGCGGCCGATAATGCGCGGATGAGAGTGACTGGGGGCAGTGCGTTGGGCGTACTGGTTAATACGGGCATGTATAGTGTGATTCGGAATAATGATATTGCACAGCGAGGAGGTTTCACTTGTTCGAATTTTAGTGTTGATATCGGGCGTTCGGATTTGCCGACGAATCTTGTTGGATCGGGGATTGCCGCAAGCGGGAATTTGACGGTGTCGAATGGCAAGGTTGTGACGGGCTGAGTACGTTTTAATAACTCTGAATTTGTCTTTATGGACATCATTCTTGCATATCCCACCGGCGAGCAACAACTCGCTGGCGGAATATCTGATATTGATATCATTCGATCAATTGTATTGGAGGCTAAATATTTGATGCCTGCAGATCATGTTCGTACGGATATCATTGGTGGAAAGGATATCAATATTAACAAGATCAAACGTAATGCCTATTATGAGGGATTGGGAATTGGTTTCCTGATTCGATTTTCATTCTCGGCAGATCCTGCTGTGTTGCGAGGAGGAAGGGTGTTCTATAATACGTCACCACGATTGGCCAATCGCATGACAGGCTATCTCAGACGGGCTGGGCTCATGATGCTGCCGCCGGTAATGGTAGCGAAAGATCGCGGAGAATCGTTCCTGGAGGCTTTCAGTTTTCCTGCTTTAAGTATTTACTTGGGCAATGGAAACAATAAGAGCGATATCTGGGAGATCGGAGATGGGTATGATGTTGCCAAGGCTATCGCCAAGATTGTGGCGTACAGAAAGGCACTCAGAAAGGACGTTTGAAGTTGGTGCGGTCAATCATGCCATGTTGCCTCATGTAAGCATCCAGACGGCGTTCACAGGCCTCTGTCCAGGGGTATCGGTTGTAGCTTGCTCTGGCTTTTGCCATGGCCGCAGGATCGGCTGGACGCAGAGCCACCCTGCCCGATCGATCGAGGCGTGCACCAAAAATTGCTCTGGCTGCACTTGACGCATAAAGGAGCCGATTAAGCCACTGGATGGATTTTCCGGATTTTCGGCAAGCTTCGTTGAGGGAGATGCCTTTGTTGATGATGAATACGATGTTCCGTATGATGCCAGCATCGAGGCGCTTTAATGGTTCGTCTCTGAGTCCCTTGGGGGGCTTGACGCGGGAGAGCCGACCACTGGACGATGCACAGATGACGGCTTCAGCATATGAATGGCGCTTCCGATACTCTTGAGCACGTTTGTAGGACAAGCGAAGGTGTGGTTTTCCTCTCATGTAGACTCTGATCGCATCTTCGTAGAGTCCCATTTCTATCTCTACGGCCGGGACGGACATCCCTTGCTTGATTTTCCTGACGGCAGCGGCAAATTGAGCGATGTCTGAAATAGGTTTTCCTCTCATGTTGGAATTATTCCAAAGGCAGAAAACATAGCAAGCAAAAGTAGTACAAGGGTAGTACAAAATTAACTGAAAACCCCTCAGAAACACCCCCTTTAAACCCCTTGAAAAACATAGGAATTCGTTGATTTTTAAGAGAATTTGAATAAAAAAACCTGCTTCGCAACAGGATGGCTGAACCCGTAACCTTCACCGTCACCGATGGTAACGCCGCAGCCTTGCTGGACTTCCTCCGCAAGGTGCGCTACGACGGAGGAACAAACAGTTTCGAGGCCTTCCTGAATGCGAAAACCCAGGCTGGATTGCGCTTCGTTGTCACCGATGGCATCGTCAACCTCATGAGCAACGCGGACGCCACAGCCACGCCATCGTCTCCTGTGCCGACGTATGCCCTCGTCGCCAAGTCCGAAGCAGATACCAATGCCCTGAGACGCCTGAAAATGCAGGTGCTCAATCTGTCCTCTGTGACGCCCGGGCAGACTCTGGACTCGATGAAGCACCCCATTCTTGAAGCCATGGTGCTCGTCGATGGTCAAGCCTGTAAGGAGGCGGCATTCAACAAACAGGGCTTCGGCTACGGCGACAGCCTCGTCTGGACAGCCGTCCTTCCGGAAGGCGTCCATAATGTGAAGCTTGAGATCAAAACACCCGATGGCCATGTCATCACCACCGGCTCAGCCACATTTGATACCGCCAAGGCTGTCCCCGGCACGATGCTTCGTTCATTCCACGGTCAGAATATGTTATCCAGGCTCATGCTGGAACCATCGACCCCGGCCACAAAAGAATCCTTGTCCCAACTCGGTCAGGACTACGGAATCGTCACCCCCGGCACCTCGTTGCTCGTTCTGGAATCCCTTGACCAGTATCTCCGTTACAAGGTGCGCCCACCAGCTTCAGCACTCAAAGAACGCCAGCTCTATGATGAAGCCATAGCCAAGACACATACTCAAAAAGAGTTGGAAGCCGACAAAATCCGCCTCGACAACCTGAAAGCTGCTTTGGACGGCTGGAAGAACCTCACCGAATGGTACGCCAAAGACTTCCCGAAAGAAGCTACGAAAAGTGTTCCTGCCAAGATAAGTTCGTTCCAGGGCCGTGGCTCCGGAGATTTGGGCAATGGCATTGCATCGGGTTCAGTTCGAGCTGGCAATGCCGCCATCAGTAATGAAGACATCGACAGGGTACTCGACGAACAGAGACAAAGAAGGGAGTCTCCTGGCACACCCAGACCACAGGATGCGCTTGCAGCTCCCTTCGAGAACAGGGACATGGGCCAGAGTATTGAGTTAGAGGATAGCGGGCCATTTGGCAGCCCTGGTGATTCGTTTGCCGAGGAAGCAGCGGCAGCTCCCGCCCCCCTCGCCAAAGCCAAAACCGCCACCAGCAGTTCCTCTGTTCCGGCCCCTGCGATCAACGTCAAGGCGTGGAACCCGGATTCCCCATACCTAGCGGCATTGAATACTTCGGACTCGCCCTTCCAGACCTATCTCAAATTGAAGGAAACACAAGGTACCTCCCCTGGGTTCTACCTCGACTGTGCCGACTGGTTCGCCAAAAAGGGAGACCGGGAAACAGCCGTCCAGATTCTTTCCAACTTGGCAGAAATGGAGTTGGAGAACCGTTCCCTGATGCGAGTGCTGGGCTACAAGCTGCGTTACCTCGGTGACCTGGCCGCCGCCCATGCCATCTTTAGCCAGGTGCTCGACCTGTTCCCGGAGGAGCCACAGTCCTACCGCGACCTCGCCCTCGTCCTCGATGAAATGGGCGACAGCCAAGCCGCCTTCGACACCTTGAAACTCGTCCTGGAAAAACCAATGCATCCGCGTTTCCGAGGTATCGAACAAATCGTCCTCGTGGAGATGAACCGCATCATCACCCGGGCGAAAGATGCAGGAAAACCGGTCGATACCAAGGGCTTGGACACCACCTTCATCAAACCAATCACCACAGACATCCGCGTCGTCATCAATTGGGACACAGACAATTCGGACATGGACCTGTGGGCGACGGATCGCTTCAGTGAAAAATGTTTCTACTCCCATAATCGGACCTCGACAGGGGGACATCTCTCGCGCGACGTCACCGATGGATATGGGCCAGAGGAATTCATGATCCGCAAAGCCGTACCGGGCCACTACAAGATCGAAGCCAACTACTATGGTTCACGCTCGCAAAAAATGCTGGCACCCGTCACCCTGTACGCTGAAGTGTATTCCGACTACGCCCGCCCCACGGAAAAACGCCAAACTCTCGTCTTCCGTCTCTCGGGCAGGAATGACGTCGTCCATATCGGCGATATCGCCTACACCCCGGAGGCAGGAGCCACAGTCGCCTCGACGCGTGACTATCAGGTCAGGAAGGGAGACACAATGGAAACGATTGCCGAACGCGAACTGGGCGACAAAGCCCGTGCCGATGAAATACAAAAGATCAACGGCTGGGAACAACAATCACTGCCCGTAACGGGGAGCATCATCAAGCTCCCCATCCGGTAAACATCCCGGGATGCCACGGTTCTACTGTTCGAGCTCTTCCCAGGCTTGCTCCAGTTTTTTGATGGAAACACGCCCCTTGACAGCCAGTTGAGGGGCGAAGACCATGAGCCGATATTCCTCCAAAAGGTAGCCGTAGTCCTCCCAGGCAACATCGTCCGCATGAGAGGACTGCGCGTTTGCCCAGCGCGCGGATACCTCGTTGAATTGGTCGATACGTTCCAGCTCACGGACAAGGGGCTGTTGGTCCAGGCGGCGCAGACGCTCCACAATACCGCGAGCGTAGCGAGTCATGTCCGGCAGTCTCTGCCAGCCTGTTTTAAGGATAAAGTATTCGCGTTCCAGCCAATTCATTTGCTCGCGAAGATCGGCCACGATGCGGTCGTAGTAGCGTTCCTTCCCCCGGGCGGCGGCAAGGTCGCGAACAGCGTGATCGGCTACACTCCATTGCTCCCAGAACTCGCCGACCTTGCGGGCAGCATCGAAGAGGTTTTGCCGGGCACGCAAGAGGGCTGCCGCGAAGTCCTCACCACTTCTCGGCAGAGGAGTACCAAGGGCGCCTTCCAGAGAAAGCATGAGGAGGCCGTCCATGTTGTGGACGGGTACCGCACCGACGACTCCGAGAGACAATTTGCCTTCCAAACCCAGCGGGAACTTCTTTCTGAGGTGATTGATCTGGTCGCGGATAGCCAGGAAGGCCAGGCGCATGCATCCCAGGCGGTGGGAAGCCTCCGCCGCCCGCTCCGTCGGGAATACGCGAATGCCGGCACTCTCGCCTTCGTCCGTCAGAGCAACGAATCCGGGACGTCCTCCGACATCTTCACGCAGGGGAAGGGTGCCACAATCCCAGGTTTTCATCCCGGAATGCGACCACAGACGGGCAGCCGATTTGGAAAACCGCTTCTCGACATGTACTTTCAGACGCTGGCGCAGTTCATCGACATCCGTTCCCATGGCAAGCTCGCGCCCGGAATCGTCACAGACCCAGATCTTGGTCTTCAGATCGGGAGAGATCACGCTCATGTCAATGTCCCGGGCACCGCAATGACGCCCGGTTTCCAGCTCGACGAATTCGGCAAGGCGCGATGCGAGCGAGCCATCCGGCACCAGCCCCTTACGCAGGGAGGCGAACGAGGCGGCACGTTGGCCGATGGGTTGCAGTTGAACGCGCAAATCCTTTGGCAGGGTTCGCAACAACATTTCGGCACGCGTCGCCAATGTACCCGGCACCCCCCATTCGGGGAGCCAGTCCGGGAAGGCCTCCAACTGGTCGATGTGGACGCCGAGAGTTGCCCCGTCGTCTTCCGCGCCGGGGTCGTGCTGGTAGTACACAGGGTAGTCCTGCCCTTCGCAGGTAATTTCATCAGGGAAGCCGTCCAGTTCATCCTCCGACCAGAGGGAATACATGGCATCAGCAGGACGGATGTTGAGAATTTTGCCTCCGTCCCCCAGAGAACGCCGCCACTTGTGGAAGGCTTTTTCCGTGCAGATATCCTTTGGGATCACCTTGTCATAAAACTCGAATACTCCATCCTCGCACCAGACCTGGTCGGGGCGGCGGAGCTTGATCTCCATGGCCTTCACCTCGGTGCGAACGCGTTCCAATTCCTTGAGGAAAGGGGGCTTTTCGCGGAATCCGTCGGTGAGGAGGCCTTCGCGGATCATGATAGAGCGGGCTTTCTCCAGATTGACACGTCCGTAGTGAACGCGTCTGTTGTCCAGAATCGCCAAGCCTCCACAGACAACGCGTTCCGTAGCATAGACGGCACCCTGATTTTTATCCCAGCGGGCATTGGCATAATGGTATTCACAGAGTTGTGGGGCAACCTGTTCCACCCAGGCAGGGTCGAGTTTGGCGCAGCGGCGCATCCAGAGGCGGGAGGTCTCGACAAGTTCGACACCCATCACCCATTCAAAACGCTTCTTGCGCTTGAAAAGCCCCGAACCGGGGAAAATGCCGAAAGCGCGGCCGCCTGCACCCTTGTATTCGCGCAGTTCCGGGTTCCAGAAGCCGAACTGGCGAGGGACGCCGGCGAGGATGCTGCGGTGGATCATGGCAAAGCTGGCGGCGCGTTCATCATCGGTTTCCAGTGCCGGGATTTTGCAGCGAAGGGTTTCGCGTACGAGTCGCGCCAGGTCCTCATGCAAGTTGCTCCACTCAATCAGGCGCATCATGTTCAGGAAGCGCGGGGCACACCATTTGCGAAGCTGGTTACGCTTCCAGTGTGAACCTTCCCGGAACTGGCGCATTTCCTTCCACATCGTCAGCATGGAAAGGAAATCGCTCTCCTCATTGCGCCACTGGGCATGGGCCGCATCGGCCTTGTCAGCGACGTCGGAAGGACGCTCCTTCGGGTCCATGATGTTCAGCCCGGCGACAATCACCAGCATTTCCGGCAGGGCGCGTTCGTGCTGAGCCTCCAGGAGCATACGCCCGAGGCGGGGGTCGATCGGCAGGCGGGCGAGTTTTTTGCCAACGGGCGTAAGTTGCTTCTTTTTATCGATAGCACCAATTTCCCGCAGGGTACGGTAGCCTTCCGTCACAAGCTTCGACGAGGGGGGATCCGGCAGGGGAAAATCGCCGATTTCCGGCAATCCGAGATCCTTCATTTTCAACAATACCCCGGCCAGGGAACTGCGCTTGATCTCCGGGTCGGTAAAGGGACTGCGCTTCTCCCAGCCCTCTTCGTCGTACAGGCGGATGCAGACCCCTTCGCAAATACGTCCACAGCGCCCCGCCCTCTGTCGGGCACTTGCCTGCGAGATCTCTTCGATCTGGAGCCTCTGCACCTGGCGAGCGGCACTGTAACGGCTCACGCGAGCCAACCCGGAATCCACGACGTACACGATACCGGGTATCGTCAGGGAGGTTTCTGCAACGTTGGTTGCCAGCACAATGCGGCGATGCGTACCGTCGGGGTGGAAAATTCTCTGCTGATCAGCCAAGCCCAGCCGTGCAAACAGGGGCAGGATACGCGTCCGGGGCAGATTCAGACCCTCCAGTTTTTCCGCCGTTTCGCGGATTTCCCGTTCGCCGGGCAGGAAGATGAGGGCATCTCCGCGTGCATCGTAATCGTTCAGCCATTTGACGGCTCGGGCGACGTGCTCTGGCAATTCTTCATCCTCCCAAGCCGGGGGAAGGTAGTGGATATCGACGGGGAAGGTACGCCCCTCGACACTGATCACCGGGGCATCGCCGAAGAACTCGGAGAAGCCACCCGCATCCATCGTGGCGGAGCTGATAATGATCCGCAGATCCTTGCGCCGCTTCGTCAGCAGTTTGAGATAGCCCAACAGGAAATCGATATTGAGGCTACGCTCGTGAGCTTCATCGAGAATAATCGTGTGGTACTGCCGCAAGTCGGGGTCATTCTGCATCTCCGCCAACAAAATCCCGTCCGTCATGAACTTCAAACGGGTGTCCTCGCTGATTTTGTCCTCAAAGCGCACTTGGTAACCAACAAGAGAACCCAATTCGCACTTCATTTCTTCCGCCACACGGCGGGCAACGGATGCCGCAGCAATTCGCCTCGGCTGGGTACAACCAACTCGGCCTCGCCGTTTGTCTCCAGCGACTTCGAGAGCCATTTTCGGGAGCTGAGTCGTTTTGCCGGAACCCGTTTCACCGACGACGACGACGACCTGATGAGAGCGCAAGGCATCCTCAATCACAGATTTGTGACGTGTAACAGGCAGATCGGGATATTCAATAGTCGTCATCAGGCGCAAAAGACAGATTCCCCCCAACAAAAGGGGAGCGGCCTTGTACCATGCCCACATCCTTGCTGCAAGAGCGGATGTTTGACAACATCTTCCCATTCCGTATGATAATAGTATGCGAATTATTCTGCTCTGCTTCATGTGTATCCCGGCTTTTCTTCCCCTTTGCCAGGCGGAGGAACAGCAGAAGGAACAACAGGGCGAACGCCCCTTGCCGGAAAAAGTTAAAGTTGAGGATACAAGCAACTGCTACCGCCTCGATGCCAATTTGTACCGCTCCGGGCAGCCCGATGACGAAGGATTCGCTGATTTCCAGAAGAAGGGCATCAAGAGCGTTCTCAACCTCCGCGAGCACCATTCCGACAGTCGGAAAGCCAAAGGAACAACGCTGGCACTCTACCACTACCCCGTCGCCGCCGGCAAGTTGACGCGGGAGGATTTGATGCAATGCATGCTAACAGTAGAACTCGCCCCCAAACCCATCGTCATCCACTGCTGGCATGGCTCAGACAGAACGGGAGTCGTCTGCGCAACGTATCGCATCATCAAGCAGGGCTGGCCAGTCGAAGATGCCGTTCACGAATTCACCGAAGGCCCATTCGGATTCCACTCTTCATTTTACGGCAACCTCCCTGAATTGTTGAAATCCATCGACTGGGAGGCGTTCAAGAAGGAACTCTCCCAAAAAGCTGCCGAAGCCAGAAAGAAGTCCAGACCTCAATAATTCTCACTCTGCCTCCCGGAACAGGGAACGCATCAGGGCAATCTCGGCAGCGTGCCCGTCGAGGTCATGCGGCGTCTCCAAATAGAATGGCAGATGGCGCAACCGGGGGTGATTGATGACAGCCTCCAGAGCAGGAAGCCCAATCAACCCTTCTCCCATACCTGCGTGGCGATCCTTGTTGGCGGCAAAGGGCATCATGCTATCGTTGAGATGGATGGCCTTGAGGCGCTCCATGCCGATAATTCGGTCGAAGTCCTGCAAAACGCCGTCGAGATCATGGACAATGTCGTAGCCTGCGGAGAAAACATGGCATGTATCCATGCAAACCCCCAGATGCTCGCGATGTTCCACCCGCTCAATAATGGCCGCCAGTTCCTCAAAGGAACGGCCGACTTCACTTCCCTTGCCGGACATCGTTTCCAACAGGATCAAGGTCGATTGATCCGGGAGCATGATGCGGTTGAGCATGCCGGAAATCAGGTCGATTCCCGCCTCAGTACCCTGCCCCAGGTGGTTGCCCGGGTGGAAATTGTACATGCCTCCGGGGATCAACTCCATCACCGCAAGGTCGTCGCGCATCACCTCTTCGGCAAACTCGCGCACGCGGTCGCCCGTCGAACAGGCATTGAGGGTATAGGGAGCATGCGCCAGCACAGGGGCAAACCCGTGGTCGCAGGAATAGGCAAGCAGGGCGTCAAGATCAGCCCTATCCAGCTTCTTGGCCTTGCTGCCACGCGGGTTGCGCGTGAAGAACTGAAAAGTGTTGGCTCCAATGGTCGTCGCCGTACGCCCCATGTTCAGGAAACCCTTGGAGGATGAAAGATGTGTTCCGATATTCAACATGGGCGTCAAACGTAAATGCGAGGGACGCGTGAGCTGATACTCGTCAGCACATTGCTGGGGATGGTTCCGGCGCGAGTGGTCAATTCCTCCCAACTCACGTTGGGACCCATAATTTCCACGACATCTCCGGGCTGAACTTCCTGTTCGAGGTAAGTGACATCCACCATGATCTGATCCATCGTGATGCGTCCCAGCACCGGGCAATACTGACCGTTGACATAGATGCGGGAATCCTTGTTGGAGAGGTATTGCAGGTAGCCATCGGCATAGCCGATGCCAATCGTCGCCACGCGGGTGGAATGCTTGGTGATATAGCAATGGTTGTAGGAAACTCCGTGGTTGCCTGGCAAGGTTCGGACGATCGTCACGCGACTGTACAGGGTTAGAGTCGGTTTCAACTCCTTATTGTAAGGGGAAGGCATCGGCGAATAGCCGTAGATAAGGCGACCGAGGCGCACCATGTTGGCCAAGGGCACCTTGTAGTTGAACACGGCCGCGCTGCTACACAGGTGGCGGTATTCGTAGGCGTAATCCTGGGACAGCTCGTTGACGGATTCGTTGAAACAGTCGATCTGCTGATGTGTGAAAGTAATATCGTCCGAGGCCGCTGAAAGATGCGAGAAAATCCCCTCCAACCTCAAGTTCGGCAACTGGCGCAAACGCGCCGTCAGCCCGTGAAGTTCTGTCGGCAGAAAGCCGCTGCGTCCCATGCCCGTGTCCACACAAATGTGGCCATATACCGGCTTGCCATACAACTGGCCCAGAGCATTGAAATGCTCGGCCTCCTCCATGCTCGCGATAGCCGTCCGCCATCCATTCTGGACAATCGCCTCGCGTTCCTCCGGGAAGCAGGGGCCGAGGATAAAAGGAACTGTTTTGCAGGAAGCATCGCGAACCCGGGCGGCTTCCGCAATCGTTGCCACGCCGTAAAAGGCACAGCCTTCATCGTCGAGTGCGCGAGCAACCCCTTCCAATCCATGCCCGTATGCTTCGGCCTTGATAATGGCCATCATGGCATGATCCGGCATCACCCGCCGCACGACATTCAAGTTATGCCGGATGGCACCCGTATCAATTTGCGCCCATGCTCTCAGAAGGCTCGTAGAGGACATAACGCGAGTGTAAGAGGAATGCCTTGCTGTGCAAGCCGGAATAGTGCCTGTTCCGAGGGGACCATAAAAATACGATTCACAGAAATAGACACGAAAACAACTGATCCCGAATAAATGTTATTTTGATTCAGCGCAAAGCTATTCAAAGTTGTCATGACAAGTATGAGGAACAACAAGAAGAAGCTCGCCTTGTGCCTCCTGCCCCTGCTTTGCGGAGCAGGTCAGGCGGCTGTCACTACTCCTGCCAACGGCTCCCAGTACCAACAGAGCCGTTTCGGAACCGATGTCCAGCCGCTTGCCCCGGGCGAAGTCAGCCCAAGCCTGCAAAAGGCCATGACACCCAGTGAGCAGATTCTGAAACGATTCAAGGGCGCTGCTACTCCGGATGCCTCGCTGGAGGCCAGGGGTGTCAGCCGTCACAGCTCGGGCGGTGGGCTCCAGTTCTTCCCTTCGCAACCTCTCAACTTCATGCCTTATCTGGACAGTGTGTACGTCCTCGGCAACACCTGTATTGAACCGGGAGCCATCACTGATGAAGATCCCCTATCCACCGGCATGCAGAAGATCAAAAAGGAAATCTCGCAATACGGCGTCACCTACTCCCTCTCGCACGGCTTCGGTTATTCCTACGTAGCTGGTTCGCTTCCCAACAGTAGCAACAAGCGTTCGTTCCCGGCGTACAACATGTCCTTGCAGACCAACATCACCTTCTTCCGCGATGCGCGAACGGGCGATGGGCTCTTCCTGATCTCCGATCTCGAATATGGCCCCGGACTCGGCTTCAACCAGAACAAGCAGGGGCCCAGCGACAGCATGGGTGCCAGCCAGCTCGTCAGCAGCTTCTACAACTTCGGCAACCCCTACTTTGAAAACCTCAGCCTCGGTTACTCGTCCTTCGGCGGCAAACTCGTCGTCATGGCAGGCTTGCTTGAAGTGGACAGCTTCCTTGACCACAACATCTACGCTGCGCCCTTTGACAACTTCTCGTTGAACAACACCCAGGCCCTGCCCCTCTCTTACGCTAGCTGGGGCTACCACGTTGCCTGGCAGCCGAACAAGTCGTTCTACATGATGCTTTCCAGCACCTCGAACAACACACTGATCCGCCAAAACCCATTTGATCACATCAGCTCCGGCAACTGGAACAACGTCCTCGAAATCGGCTGGCTCACCGATGACATGGCCGACCTGGGCCCCGGAGCCTACCGCATCCAGCCCTTCTGGACCACCTGCGACGGAGCCAACGGCGGAGGTGTTGCCATCAACATCCAGCAACAGCTTGGCAAGAGCAGCACCATGGGTTGGTTCCTGACGGCGGGCGCAGCCGACAACAATGCCGCCCGCGTCACCGGCATCCAGTACAGCGCCGCCACAGGGCTTCTGTGGATGACCCCATTCTCAAAGAGTTCCTCATGGAGCACCTTCCGCTCCGCCAACAACGGCTGCCTCGGACTCGGCGTCCTCTGGCAGCGCGGAGCCAAAGACAACGGCCCCTACGCCAACAACAACGAGTACGGCCTCGAACTCTCCTACACCCTGCAAATGACGCCCACCATGACCATCAAGCCCGACATCCAAGTCATCCACGACCCGATCCACGGCAAGAGCGGCCAAACCGACGTCGTCTTCCAAATCCAGAACGTCTGGACCTGGTAAACACACAACCATTCCCAACACCCACAACCCCATTCACTCCCAAACGGGCGGGCTCACCAAAAGGCTTTCATGCAGGTGCGCCCGCCCGTATCGTTCTAATTTTGATGAAAATAAGTTAGCTTTTCGGGGATTATTTTCTATTGTCAAATATGTGCGCCGATTTACTACTCCTTTAAAGATACTCTCTCTGTCCCTGTTGGCAGGAATTCCATCAGGACAGGCGGTCGATATTCTTGATGTTCCCGGTCTGGATGGAAATCCATTTTTCCGTGTTCATATTTACAATCAAGGGGAATACATAGGACCCGCCTCCGAGGATAACTATTCGGACTTTACATTGAATGAGAATGAGAGGACCGCCATCGTCGATGGACTTTCCTATTGGGCCTCCATTCTGAGCTACAAAGCCGGAAACCAGGCCCCTCTGGATATTGCTCTCGGCACCAATGGCGACTATGATGACAATGCTTCTGCATCAAGTGATCATCTGTCAAACGGATACACTATGCTGAGTTCCGCATTGAAGGGGAACCCACCCGAAGGAAATCCAGCATGGGATGGTGCCCTGGCGTTGATCACCATAGATCATGCCCGGTTCTTCGACGGCGAATGGAACACGCTTCCCATGCCTTCTTTCCCAGAAAATGGAGAAAAATCTGATCTTCCCTCCACACTCGTCCATGAAATGATGCATGCCTTGGGATTAATAAGTGGCATCGACTACGAAGACACAACATCGTTCCCCTTCAATGGAAATTCCTTATGGAATAACGGCTTGCGTGACATCTATGGACACGCAGCGGAAGATGGGATGACCATCACGGAAAAAGGCAGTGAGTACGACGATGGAACCGCATTTGTCACACACGGTAAAACATACTATTCCGGAGTCTATTTTACCGGAAAGAACGTCGAGGAAGTCCTGCGAGGTGCTCTTTTAGCCTGGCCGAATGACTCCACAGAAGACCGGGTCGCCGGACTTCCCGTCAACGGCTGGGAAAATACATGGGATGAAGAAACTGGTGAAATCGATTATTATTTCCCTGAGTTCAGCCACATCGAATTACAAAATTCACTGATGAGCCACCAGGGCTACCGAAACTGGAATATCCTGATGGAGGCGGAACTGGCCGTCATGCAGGATTGCGGGCTGGAACTGGATCGCCGCAATTTCTATGGGAATTCCCTGTACAATGACGGTCTGATCTACATCAACCAGAACCCCTACTATGCCCGAAATGCAGAAGGGACTGGCTGGCAGGAAGGCCAATACAACCCCACTACCTACGGCACAGGATTCCACATTTACGGCAGTCGCAACACCATCCGGCAGGCTACCGACCTGCTTTCCTCTGGAAAATGGGGCATCGGCATTCGCATGGACGGAAGCGAAAACACATTGACCATTGACCCAGGAACCAGAGTACACGCCAACGGCACCGGAGGGAATGCCCTCGTGGTAGCCTACGGAAGAAACCACCACGTCATCAACCGAGGGTCATTACAGGCCTTGGGTAATGAGGGGATCGCCGCCAGATTCGACTTCGGAAGCAATGAAATGGGAGACTTGTTGGAACGGAGAGGATCATGGATAAGATTCGGGCAGGTTTGGGGACAAGATGAATGGGCATCATACCCCTTGTTGGATTCCCCCAAGGGTGCTCTGGTAGATAGCTTTGACGTCACCGGAAGCCTCGCTGGGAGCAAAGCGGCGATTTTCATTTCCAACAACGCCTACGTGAGCCAGATCAACATTATGGACGGGGCATCCGTGATGGGGGACATCATTTCGGAATGGGACTGGAGTAACCCCACCGTCCAGCACGAAACTCCGGAAGAACTCATCACAGAACTTAGCTTCGGCAAAATGGCTGATGCCCAAGGGAAAGCCACAGACCAACCAAACGACTCATTTTTCATGCGCTACGACGGCAAGATTTCCGGTCCCACCGGGATCGCCATAAACGTAGCGGGGGGAACTCTCTCCTACAACGGTAGTGCCGATATCCTGTCGGTCATCGTCGAGCACGGCGCTACCCTGGCCGGTGACGGAACATACAACGTAGATGAGTTTCTGGAAAACAAGGGTACACTCTCCCCAAGCAACAGCATAGGCAAGATCAGTATTCACGGCGACTTCATACAAACGGAAACGGGACGCCTCTTGATTGAACTCAATGATTCCGGGCAACATGACCTCGTCGTCATCGATGGCAATGCACAAGTCAAAGGAACGCTGGAGCTGGCACTGCAACGTGGTTACTACCGGGATTCCTTCTCCGTTACACCTCTGGAAGTCACGGGCGACTTCCTGCCCGACTACACCCTGGTCTGTGATCCCATGTCACCGACGCTCGCCATCACCACCCGTCAGGAAAACACCACCGGACGCCACGAAATCGTCGTCTCCACAAACCGTGCTGCCAATGCCTACAGCCAGTACGCTGAAGTGAGTTCCCCGAGTGCCCGGGAAACAGGACGAGCCTTAGACCACATCGCAGCGGCATCTCCAGAAGAAATGCACCCCCTGTTCGGAGCGCTCGACTTCTCTGCGCAGGACGGCAGCGACATCCGCTTCGCACTGCCCCGCCTCTCAGCCGATGCCTACAGCGCCGCCGCACTGGCTACCCTGGACATGCAACGAATGCTGTCCGACACCGTCTTCTCTGGCACAAAAACCTACCTCGACTCCGGCACAGGAAATTACCTCTTCATCCAGCCCTACACCAACGGAAATGACCAGCCGGGAAGCATTGGCTACAAATCGTATAACATCGGCACTCTCATCGGCATCAGGCGGCAAGCCAGCGATCGACTTCATTACGGCAGCCATGCCATCTTCAATTACCTGAACATGCGCGGCGACACCAATGGCAAACTGGACAGCAACAGTTTCATGCTGGGCGGACAACTTGAATATGCCCCCCAGCCGGAAGGCTTCAAACTGGCATTGCTTGGTCGCGCTGGAATCGACCAAATGCGAATGAAGCGTCTAATCGCGTTGAGTGGCTACGAAGCCAACCATTCTGCCGACTGGACAGGGTTCTCCGGAACCATCCGCCTGCAAGGCTCGTGCAACAAAGACCTGGGCTCCATCACCGCCGGGGCACTGGCATCTCTGGACTACGGACTGGCAACGCGCCCATCCTGCACGGAAAACGGTTCGGAAGCCTCGCGCCTCGCCTTGGGTTCCAACGCCTACCAATCCCTCAGAACCCGGCTCGGCGGGCAGATCATCACCAGCCCCACGACCATCAACGGTCAATTCTCCTGGCTGGCAAAAGCCTCAGCCACTTGGAACCACGAATTCATGAACCGAGCCGGCACTACCGACGCTGCCTTTACCGCCAGCAACGGCGGCTTCTCCAACAAAGTCAAATTCCCGGGCCGCGACAGCATCGCCCTAGAAACAGGCATCGCCCTCGGCATCAATCAAGACATCTCCCTCCAACTCAACGCCGGAAGCGAACTCTACATGCACGGAGACGAAAGCCTCTACGGCAACATCTCCCTCACTTGGCAATTCTAAACTCTACTCCCGCAATTCCACCACATTGTCTAGGTCTGCTTGGTGAAGGCAAAAAATCAGACCAAAATATCTCAATTACCCATGGCAATCATGCCACACGTGTATAATTTATCCATTATTGATTAAGATCCCCGAATTCACGCTTTCGATCAATATTGGTACAAATGCAATGAGATATCTTTCTTGAAACAATCGTATCTACTACCAATGACAGAAATCATCCCAGTGTTGGTTTCTTGATTACATTATGCAATATGGATTCACTTTGGTGTAGAGAATTTATCTTTTAAATCAGCGAATTATTCCCCAATATCAACTTATCAATCAATCAATTAGCTATATATTTCAGCACAATAACATGAACAGATAGCTTCGAGAAAAATTATTTTTCAATTCAACATTGATATTAAAAGACAAATCCCTAACAAAATATATCTAATGACTGAGTATTACACCGAGCGTTGTTGTTAAGATCGACTCGAACAGAGAGATATATTGAGAATTAGATCAATAAATCTTTCTCTCTCAAAATAATTGAATAAACTTCTTACGTTAGTCGTGCCATTTATATTCCCGTTCGAATTTTTCTTGCTTATTATGAGCATATTAATAAGAATTATATGTCAACCATATTGAGAGAAAGCCATGGGATTACAAAAATAGCAATAAACCACTAAATCACAATACTCATCGACTAATCCATGAGAAAAAGCTTTACAAAAACTCAAAAAAGAGTACATCGTTAATATAGTTAACTTTTATTGTTTCCAAAATAGAATAAAATAGTTCCAGCCATATATAAAAACAACTAATTATATGAATAGAATCACAGAAGGCTACATAGAGGAATTTAAAAGAATATTTTCTCTCAATAATAATAATGATAGTGAAATTTTTGAAGCATTTAGTGCATATTGTGTTTTATGTCAAGAATCTTCTGAAATTAATAATTTTGATGATATAGTAACTGGAGGAAGTAACGATTGTTCAATAGATTCTATAGCCATAATAGCTGATGGTGAATATATCAATACCAAAGATGAAGCTGAATCACGAATATCCGAAAAGAGAAATATTGAAGAATTGAAATTTATTTTTATTCAAAGTAAATCATCTAGTTCTTTTGATAGTGGCGCAATTTTAAAATTAGGATCAGGTGTTGAAGATTTTTTTAACATATCTAGTACATCAGTGAAAAATGAAATGATTCAAGAGAAAATAGCTATTTCTGATATTTTCATAAAAAACGCCATAAAAATAAACAATATTAAATGCTCTTTATACTATATCACAACTGGAAAATGGACGAATGATAAAAATTTATCATCAAAAATAAATAAAGTAAAAAAAGATCTAGACGGCTTAAATTTATTTATTTCCACTGAATTTAATCCAATAGACGAAAAAGAATTGCAAAAATTATACAAATCTACAAAAGAACCTATAAAAAGAGAAATAGAATTACCTGATCGAATAACTCTTCCTGAAATGGAAAATATAGAGCAAGCTTTCCTCTGTGTTATAAAAGCAAATGAATTTTTGAAACTCATTACACAAGATAATTTTTTATTGAAAAAAGTTTTTTACGATAATGTAAGAGATTTTCAAGGAGATATTCCAGTAAATCAAGAGATAAAATCTACATTGGCTTCTTCTCAGTCGGGTAAATTTATTCTACTAAACAATGGCGTCACGATAATATGTAAAAAATTACGAAACATTATAAGAAATAATTATGAAATATCAGATTATCAAATTGTGAATGGATGCCAAACATCACATGTTCTTTTTTATAATAGAACATTATTAAATAATTCAGATGTTTCTATAAGCGTAAAAATCATAGCTACACAAGACAATGAAACAGTCAATAAAATAATAAGATCTACCAATAGGCAGTCGATTGTTTCAGATAGCCAATTTATTACTCTCACCGAATTTCACAAATTGTTAGAGGAATTTTATAATTCATTTGAAGATGATAAAAAATTATATTATGAAAGAAGATCTCGACAGTATGATCATGAGCAAAATATAGAAAAAGTTAGAATAGTAACATTTTCTCAACAATTGAAAGCTGTTGCTTCTATGTTTTTAGATAAGCCTCATATTTCTTCTGAATATTATGGGAAATTGATAAATAATGTGGATGGTCTATTTGATTTAAATCATAAATATATAGTTTATTATACATCTGCGTATGTATTAAATAGATTAGAGTTTATGTTCAGAAACAAACAACTTGATTATTCATATAGAAAATACAGATACCATATCCTGTCTGTGATTAAATTTATCATGATGAAAAAATTGAAAATTAAAAAGATGCCTGATTTTAATTCGGCAAATATTGAAAAATTTTGCGATGAAATTTTGGGTGTTTTTTATGACAATAATGAAATGATAGCTTTTACAAAAGGCGCTTTAGAAATTATTGAAGAAGTAATAGTCAAGAACGATGATCCTTTGAGGATGAAAAAGCTTGCTGGCACTGTAGATTTTTTAAAAAAAGAAGTCTTTAAATAACTATTAATAAAATAGGTTCATAACTAGATGAACAGAGAATTTCGTAGATTTGTTAAAATGATTTCATACAGATTATCTGTTCGATAATTAAACATGAACTCACATTCTTTTACATGGAGGAATATATTAGCCTTACTACTTAACCTTCGAAACTTGTTTAGACGCGTTTTAAGTACAGACCAGAATCCCTCAACTCCGTTAACATGGACTACTCCACGAACGAACTCATTGTCTCCATGAAGGACTTTAAAACGGTGCTAAATATCCATCCTAACCTTGTAACGCTTTTTAGGGCGAAACAATCCAGCCTGTTTTGAGGAATTTGTTGCGCTCATGCTACTGTTCTGAGCTGGAGTCGCCCGTCTGCCCTGCCGGATGGAGGCGAAAATGGACGCAGCTTCACTATGCGGCTGGTTGGGATGGTGTGGCTAAAAAATGGCAGGCCGACAGTCTTCGGCATACATTTGCTACTTACCATGCCTGCCATTACCGCAATCTGACCGAGCTTCAAATGGAGATGGGACATTCGTCTCTCAAGCTCTTGCAGTACAGGTATCTCAATATGAACCATCGCACCAAGGCTGACGCTCGGCAATTTTGGCAGTGCCAATCTTTACCGTCGTCCCGGAAACGCATGCGACTGCAACCACCCTCAAGCCGGGAATAACAGTTCTTGATGGACGATACAATAGTCTATCCGCTCAGTTTCGAACATTCATATAGAATCAACCTGCCTGGCACTCGAGAGCCATTCTATCTCTGCCCCTATCCTCTCCTTTATCTCACTTCCTGTTTCCGGGGCTCCGTCTCATGGGTCTTCGATTTTTCTCCTGACCCCACTGATTCTTCTACCCCGGCATATTCCTGGATGGCGGCGTGGAGGCCGAGGATGCAAGCGGCCATGCGTTTGTAGTCGAGAGTGTCGGGAGTATCTGTGGCTTCGTGGTAGTGTTTGTTGCGGAAGAAGGCGGTGTCGGTCAGCATGACGGCTGGGATGTCTGCTGCCCAAAAGTTACGGTGGTCTGAGAAGTCGAGGCCCTGGCCGTTAAAGACGGGCATGTTGACGCGCGAGGTCGGGATGTAGGACTTCATGTGGCGTTGGAGAAGGCGGGCGAGGGAGAAGCTGCCAGTGTTGCCGACGATGCCGATGAAGTTGCCAGTGCTGGGAAGGAGGATTTTCAGGGCGGCGCCAGGGTAGTTCTGGCTCCCTTTTTCATCGTTGAAGTAACCGATCATTTCGAGGCAGATCATGCCTTTGACCTGGATGCCCTGCTCTTGCAGGCGTTTGACGTGGCGGGCACTACCCATGTCCCCGGTAGCAAAATAGGGTGGCTCTTCATTCGCGTAGGCAATCAATTCGATTGTGTACTCGGGTGAACAAGCCTTGAGCAGGCGGGCGAGTTCCAGGAGGCCGGCCGTGCCGCTGGCGTTGTCATCGGCTCCCGGCGTGAAACCGCAAGCATCGTAATGGGCGCCGATGACGATACGTTCCGCCGATTTGCCGGGAAAAAGGGCGCTCACGTTCTCAAATGTCGTGCCGTCCACGATAAAGGGCTGGCGCTCGACGACGGGGACGTATTGTTGCAATTCGCGCTCGATGTAGGAAGCTGCCTTGTCGAGCGTGTCACGGCGGTTTCTCGGGAAGCAGTCTTTGGCCAGAAATCGCACTGTTGCATGCAAGCGTGATTCCATCCCAACCGATTCCTGTACAGAGGAAAGCGCAATAGTCACGGATGATGGGGATGTGCTATGCACACACCCGACGACGGCGATGACCAACAGGGCGATAATGCCGACATATGCCCAGACGCGTTTGGGCCATTTCGAGAAAAATGCCATCGCTCCAATCTAGCCCAATTCCTGTTTGCGTCAACATGATTGGAGAGAAAAAACGAGGGAAAACGCGCCTCAATTTTCATAAAGTGAGTGATTTGAAGAAAATCATGGACATCCTGTATTTGCATGAGAAAATAAATGGACTGTGTATTTTGAAATACATGGGCTTCTCGCTCCGTATTCTGATAGACAGTAATTCACTTCTCATCTCTGATCTATGAAAACCAATTTCCAGCTTCGTTACGCTGCAAACCCTCGCGATGCCAAATCCTATGATACTTCCCGTCTGAGGGAAGACTTCCTTGTCGAAACTCTGTTCACTACGGATGAAATCAATCTGGTCTATTCGATGTACGACCGCCTGATTGTCGGAGGTATCCATCCCGTTGGTGAAGCCCTGAAACTCGAACCTGTCGATGCTCTCCGTGCCGAATTCTTCACGGAACGCCGCGAATTGGGCGTCATCAATGTCGGTGGAGCAGGCAAAGTGTGCGTGGATGGCACTGAATATGACGTCGATTTCAAGGAAGCTCTCTACATTGGCCGCGGCAACAAGGACATCATTTTCACGAGTTGCGACCCCGCCAACCCCGCCAAGTTCTACCTCAATTCTGCCCCGGCACACACAAGTTACCCGACTCGCAAGGTGACGAAGGCTGATGCCGTGATCCTGGAACTCGGTTCACTGGAAGAGAGCAACCACCGCGTCATCAATCGCATGATCGTGCGCGAAGTGTTGCAAACCTGCCAGTTGCAGATGGGCATGACCGAGCTGAAGCCCGGCAGCGTCTGGAATACCATGCCGCCGCATACGCACAACCGCCGCATGGAAGCCTATTTCTACTTCGATTTGAGCGACAAGAATGCCGTCTGCCACTTCATGGGCGAAATCGAGGAAACGCGCCACATCTGGATGAAGCGCGACCAGGCTGTCATTTCCCCTTCGTGGTCGATTCACTCCGCCTGCGCCACCAGCAATTATACTTTTATCTGGGGCATGGCCGGGGAAAACCTCGACTACAACGATATGGACGGTTGCGGTGCGACCGACCTCAAGTGAATCTCTCTCGCCAATTTCTCGTCTTTCTTTCCAACTCCAATCTTTGATTCTTTTATGTCAACAGGACTAGATCTATTCCGCCTCGATGGCAAAGTTGCCCTCGTCACCGGAAGTTCCCACGGGCTCGGCATGGCCGTTGCCATCGGTCTCGGGCAAGCCGGGGCCACCATCGTCATCAACGGTTCCAATCCGGAAAAGCTCGCGCAGGCTGTCGAAGAATACGCAGCCGCCGGAATCACCGCCCACCCCTATGTGTTCGACGTCACACAGGAGGATTTGATCGACGCAAGTGTTACTCGCATTGAACAAGAAGTCGGCCCCATCGACATCCTCGTCAACAATGCCGGTATTATCAAGCGTATCCCGGCTCTGGAAATGAGTCTGGAGGACTGGAACCAGGTCATCAACATCGACCTGACCGCACCCTTCCTGATGTCCCGCCGCGTCGCCCGCGGCATGAAGGAACGGGGGCACGGCAAGATCATCAACATGTGTTCGATGATGAGCGAAGTAGGCCGCGATACCGTCTCAGCCTATGCCGCAGCCAAGGGTGGTCTCAAGATGCTGACGAAAAACCTGGCCACAGAATGGGCCCGGTACAACATTCAGGTCAACGGTATCGGTCCGGGGTACTTTGCCACCAGTCAGACGGCACCCATCCGAGTCGATGGAAATCCCTTTAATGAATTTATCCTCAAGCGCACCCCCGCGTCACGCTGGGGCAACCCGGAGGATCTCGCAGGCTCGGCCATCTTTTTGGCCTCAGAAGCCTCCAACTTTGTCAACGGCCATATCCTGTATGTGGACGGGGGCATTCTCGCCACGCTTGGCAAGGCGTCCAACGAAAACTAACCCGTGAACACCACACCAAACAACATGACGACACCCCCCCAAGGAGGAGCCATGACCCGCTACCGATGGATCATCTGCTCCATGCTCTTCTTCGCCACAACGATCAACTACATGGATCGTCAGGTTCTATCCCTGACCTGGGCCGACTTCATCGCTCCGGAATTCCACTGGACGAATACGGACTACGGCAATATCACAGCCCTGTTTTCCCTGGTTTACGCTATCGGCATGCTCTTCGCTGGCCGCTTCGTTGACTGGATGGACACCAAAAAAGGCTACCTCTGGTCTATCGGCATCTGGTCGCTGGGTGCCTGTATCCACGCGTATTGCGGCATTGCCACAGCCGGCATCCTCGACGGCACATGGTTTGTCGGATTCGAAGAAGCCAAGGAAATCATCGGGCGCATCGGTGACACCGCACGCATCGTCAATGTCAGCGTCACGCTGTTCATCATTGCCCGCTGCGTGCTGGCTATCGGTGAGGCGGGCAACTTCCCGGCTGCCATCAAGGCGACTGCAGAATACTTCCCCAAGAAGGATCGCGCCTTCTCGACGAGTATTTTCAATGCCGGAGCTACGGCTGGCGCCCTACTCGCCCCGCTGACCATCCCTTTCATTGCCGCCGCCTACGGGTGGGAAATGTCCTTCATCATCATCGGCGCCCTCGGTTTCATCTGGATGGGTTTCTGGGTTTTCCTCTACAAGAAGCCGGATCAAAACCCCAAAGTCAGCGCCGCCGAACTCGCCTATATCCAGCAGGACAAGGACGATGTCTCCCAGGTGGAGCACTCTGAGGAAGAAGCCGGCAAGAAAATCGGCCTCCTGCAGAGCTTCACCTACCGCCAAACCTGGGCCTTTGCCGTCGGCAAATTCATGACGGACGGCGTCTGGTGGTTCTACCTGCTGTGGGCTCCGGCCTACCTCAGCAAGGTGTATGGCCTTGATTCCACGCAAAGTGCCCCGATGATCTTCATCCTGTACTTGATAACCCTGCTCTCCATCATTGGTGGCTGGCTGCCGACCCACTTCATCAACAAGGGGATGAACCCCTATGCCGGACGCATGAAGGCCATGCTCATTTTTGCCTTCTTCCCAGTGCTTGTGTTGTTTGCACAGCCTCTGGGCTCAGCTTCGGTCTGGATCCCCGTCTGCATCATCGGCTTGGCTGGCGCCGCCCACCAGGCATGGTCCGCCAACATTTTCTCCACCATTGGGGATATGTTTCCGAAATCCGCCATTGCTACCATTACAGGTATCGGCGGGATGGCAGGCGGGATAGGTTCCGCCCTCTTGCAAAAGGGCTCCGGCAACCTCTTTGACCACTGCGAAACCGCACACGTCACATTCATGGGGTTCGAGGGGCTGCAAGCCGGCTACTTCATCATGTTCATCATTTGCGCTCTGGCCTATCTGGTCGGCTGGGCTATCATGAAGATCCTCGTCCCCAGGTACAAGCCGGTAATCCTCTAAGGTTCAGTGTTACCTAAGGGTACACTATGATGCGTTCCCTTTGATTGTACAGACAAACTTCAACCGCTCCGGTTCACAAGATTCCGGAGCGGTTTTTTGATGTCTTCATCGGATGAGGACGTACTTTTCTTAAGTTCGATGTTCAAAATCGTCGAATACATTATTTAGAAATGTACTCAATTCATAGGAGCGAAACCCCATGTTGGAATGGAAGAATTGCTGAAATTTCAAGCATGACAAAACCAATCGGTTAGATTTAATCGGCAATCCGCGTATCCATGGAGCGCGGTAACACACTCTTTGCCCTTGTGAGATACCTGGCAAGGGTTATGATAGAGCGCGATAAACTGGAGAATGACCGGTACATGATAAAAATATCACCCACACTGCAATCCCGAGCCACTCCCTCGCACTCATCCCTTCCTGCGACCAAGCTCGTTATCGAGTGAAACAACTCCCAAAGAACAACATAATGGAAAAACCATTGAACAATTACATCCTTCAAAAGACTGCCCTTCTTGGTTTTGGCCTGTCTTTCCTCCTGTCCGGTACCACCACTGCAGCGACTACGACGGACGCAGTAGCTAAAAACACGACAGAAAGCTCCGCACAGCAAGACCAGTCCGTCACGGATATTCGCAAAATCAATCCGACAACCGTTGAAGTCCTCCTCGGGAAAGACCACCGCATGGCTCTCGACTTCTACGGAGACAATATTTTCCGCGTCTTCCGCGATGATGCTGGCGGTATCATCCGTGACCCTCAAGCCAAACCCGAAGCCAAAATCCTCGTCGATAACCCCCGACGCCCGGTCTCGAAGCTGGATGTCGACAAGAAGGGCGACCTAATCACGATTACTACCGGAAAAATCCGTATTGAAATCGACAAGAAGACATCCCTGTTCAAGGTGATCAACCTGAAGGACAATTCCATTGCTTTTGAACAGGCTACCCCCGTTCTTCTGGAAAAACACAAGGCATCACTGGCCCTGAAGTCGACCCCCGACGAATATTACTACGGCGGCGGCGTGCAGAATGGCCGCTTCTCCCACAAGGGAAAGGTTATCTCGATCGAAAACCAGAACAGCTGGACGGATGGTGGCGTTGCTTCCCCCGCTCCTTTCTACTGGTCCACCAAGGGCTATGGCGTCCTGTGGCACACCTTCAAGAAGGGGCAATATGACTTCGGCTCCAAGGAAAAGGATCTCGTCAACCTCCACCATGAAGATGGCTATCTTGACGTTTTCTTCATGGTCAACGACGGAGCAGTCCCTCTGCTCAATGACTTCTACCAGCTCACCGGCAATCCGGTTCTGTTGCCGAAGTTCGCCTTCTATCAGGGTCACCTGAATGCCTACAACCGCGACTTCTGGAAGGAAGACGAAAAGGGAACCCTCTTCGAAGACGGCAAACGCTACAAGGAAAGCCAGAAGGACAACGGCGGCATCAAGGAATCCCTCAATGGCGAACTGCCCAATAACTACCAGTTCTCCGCCCGGGCCGCCATCGAACGCTACAAGAACCACGACATGCCCCTGGGCTGGTTCCTGCCCAACGATGGCTACGGTGCTGGCTATGGCCAAACTGAAACCCTGAATGGCAACATCCAGAACCTGAAGGATCTGACCGACTTCGCCAAGAAAAATGGCGTAGAAATCGGCCTCTGGACGCAGTCCGATCTGCATCCGAAGCCAGAAGTCAGCGCCCTTCTACAGCGCGACATCGTCAAGGAAGTGCGCGACGCAGGAGTCCGCGTTCTGAAGACGGACGTAGCCTGGGTAGGCGCCGGTTATTCCTTCGGCCTGAACGGCATCACGGACGTTGCCCAGATCATGACCTACTATGGCGACAACAGCCGCCCCTTTATCATCTCCCTTGACGGTTGGGCTGGTACCCAGCGCTACGCCGGTATCTGGTCCGGTGACCAGACGGGCGGTGCATGGGAGTACATCCGCTTCCACATCCCGACCTACATTGGTTCCGGCCTGTCCGGTCAGCCCAATATCAGTTCCGACATGGATGGTATTTTCGGTGGCAAACAGCCCGTGGTCAATACCCGTGACTTCCAATGGAAGACCTTCACCCCCATGGAACTCAACATGGATGGCTGGGGCGCCAATGAGAAATACCCCCATGCCATGGGCGAACCCTTTACCTCGATCAATCGTTGGTATTTGAAGCTCAAGGCAGAAATGCTTCCGTACACCTACAGCATCGCTGAAGAAGCCGTCACCGGCAAGCCGATGGTCCGCGCCATCTTCCTGGATGACCCGACCCCCTACACCCTCGGCAAGGCAACGCAGTACCAGTTCCTGTATGGCCCCTACTTCATGATCGCCCCGATCTACAAGGAAACGAAGGTCGACAAGGAAGGCAATGACATCCGCAACAACATCTACATGCCGCAAGGCCAGTGGATCGACTACTTCACCGGCGACATGCTGGAAGGTGGTATGGTTTACAATGAATTTGACGCTCCAGTCTGGAAGCTGCCCATTTTCGTGAAGAATGGCGCTATCATTCCCCTGGCCAACCCGAACAACAACGTCTCGGAAATCAATCCCAAGCTTCGCATTATTGAATTCTACCCGTACGGTCGCTCTTCATTCACCGCTTACGATGACGATGGCACCACGGAAGAATACCGTACCGGCAAGGGAAGCAAGACACTGATTGAGTCGAATGCCGATGACAATGGCATTGCCACGATCACGATCCATCCGGCAGTTGGAGACTTCAAGGGCTTTGAGAAGAACAAGGTCACGGAACTCCTCATCAATGTCACTGAAAAACCCGGCAAGGTTTCCGCCAAAGTCGGCAAGAACGACGTGACGCTGGAAGAAGCAAAGTCCCTCGACGATTTCACGTCCCGCGAAAATGTCTTCTTCTACAACGCCGCGCCGAACCTGAACCGCTTTGCCACCAAGGACAGTGAATTCGCTACCAAGGTCATCGCCAAAAACCCGCTGCTCATGGTGAAGCTGGCCTCCACTGACATCACAGCCAACCAGACGGAACTCACCGTGGAAGGTTTCCGCTTTGCCCCGACGAACAAGCTCCTGATTACCTCAGGCAAGCTGAATGCCCCGGCCGAAGCACAGGTTAAGGAAGATGACCGTGGTCCCTACACCCTGGCCCCATCCTGGGCTCCAGTGGCCAATGCGGATTACTACGAGATCAAGTTCGAAGGCATGGTCTATTCCACCATCAAGGGGACTCAGTTCCTGTTTGAAGACCTGGTTCCTGAAACCCAGTATGTCTTCGACGTGCGTGCAGTCAACAAGGATGGCCAGTCCGCATGGGCTACGGTCAAGTCGACGACAAAGGCCAACCCGCTCGAATTCGCCATCCAGGGCATCGTTGGTGAAGCTTCCGTTCCCAGCCAGGGCAACTCGCTCGATAAGTTGTTCGACTTCAAGGAAAAGGACGGCTGGCACACCAAGCATAGTCAGGAAGCCATTCCCTTCGACCTCGTCATGGATCTCAAGACGGTCAACAAGCTCGACAAATTCCACTACATCCCTCGTGAAGACGCTGGCAACGGCACCTTCCTCAAGGGTTCCGTCTCCTACAGCATGGACAAGGACAAGTGGGTCGATGCCGGTACCTTCGAATGGCCCAAGGACAAGGAAGTGAAGATCTTCACCTTCAAGGACGCCCCCGCCGCCCGTTACATCAAAGTCAACGTCACTGAAGGCGTCGGCAAGTACGGTTCCGGCCAGGAAATCTATGTCTTCAAGGTGCCCGGTACGGAAAGCTACCTGCCCGGTGATATCAACAACGATGGCAAGATCGACAGCAATGACCTCACCTCGTACACCAACTACACTGGTCTGCGCAAGGGTGACTCCGACTTCGAAGGCTACATCAGCAATGGCGATATCAACAAGAACGGCCTCATCGATGCCTATGACATCTCCGTCGTCACAACTCAGTTGAAAAACGACGACGATGAAGAAGATGCCGAAGAGGAACAGCCTGCTGAAGAACCCAAGAAGGACGACAAGGGAAAAGACGAGAAGAAGGATGGCGACAACAAGGAAGAAGCCAAACCCGAAGTCCAAAAGGTTGATAAACTCGACGGCAAGCTCACGATCAGCACGCCCAAGACGGATTACGCCAAGGGTGAAATCGTCGAGATCACCGTCAAGGGAGACAATCTCAACCTCGTCAACGCCCTCAGCTTCGCCCTGCCCTACAACTCCGCGGACTTCGAATTCGTCGGTGTTGAAGCCAAGAACATGAAGAAGATGGAAAACCTGACAAATGACAGGTTGCATACCAACGGCACCAAGGCCCTGTATCCTACCTTCGTCAATATTGGCGATCGCAAGACGCTCGATGGCTCTGAAGATCTCTTCGTGCTGAAGCTCAAGGCCAAGCGTGACGTCAAGTTCGACCTGAAGCCGACCGATGGCATCCTGGTTGACAAAACATTGAACTCGAAGAAGTTCTAAATCAACCTCACGATTTGACATTCACACCCTGCTTCGGATGGCGACACAGCCCCGAAGTAGGGTGTTTTTTTTACACTCAGGAGGTGGACAGAGATGAGGGGGGCGAATACCCGCCACGGATGAGAGGGCTGAGTGTTATGTTCGCTCCTGCCAAAAGGCCTTCAACAAGGCATCACCCTGCGGGGTCAGGATCGATTCCGGATGGAACTGGACGCCACGGACATCGTCACAGTGGTGTCTGATTGCTAGAATTGCACCACCCATCTGCTCGCGGGCAATCGTGTTCAGTCCGGCAGGAAATCCCTCCCGGGACAAGCGCCAGGAATGGTACAAACCCACGTCGAAAGTCTCCGGTAACCCGTCCAGCAGGTAGTCATCCTTCGTCCTGACAGCTCGGGCACAGCGTCCATGATTGGGCTCATCCAGGTGTTCGAGCCGAGCTCCATAAAAAAGTCCGATTATCTGATGCCCGAGACAAACTCCGAGGATGGGTTTCTTCCCGGAGAAACGCGCCAGAATATC
The DNA here is from genome assembly GCA_964448375.1 of uncultured Akkermansia sp. Classification (GTDB taxonomy): domain Bacteria; phylum Verrucomicrobiota; class Verrucomicrobiia; order Verrucomicrobiales; family Akkermansiaceae; genus Akkermansia. Next base: position 70,002 of record CAYVAI010000001.1, on the reverse strand, counting down.
GAAACAGGCCGGGTGTTCCTCCGGCAGCCCCGGTCCCGGCGAAAACACAATTCTGTCCGACCGCTCAAGATCCGCATCGCCAATTTCTCTTTCGGAAAGCACGCGCAGATCTTCGACGCCAATGCGGCGGAAGGCTTCCGCAAGGTTGAAGGTGAATGAATCCTGGTTGTCGATTAAAAGCAGAGAGGGGAATTTCATGCCGAGCCGCAGGATTGTTACCTTCTCCAGCGGCATTTGTACATGGCAAATACCGGGTTCTTGCCATCGGGCCAAGGCATGTTATCGTGGTGCCGCTCTCAGAGATATCTACGAATATGCCGATCGAGGAACAAGCGCGCACCCGCATCAACACATGGGGGCAACAGGGGATCCCCTTCTTTTTCTGGGTGTCCTACGATGGGAACCGCGTCCTGCTGTCCCCCGATACCTCACCTATGCCCGGGCTGGCATGGCAACTGCCGGGTGCCGCCCACATCCCAATTGGCATGGAATCGGCCCCCTGTCCGGAGTCTCCCTGTTTCACTCCTCTCCCTCCATCCCGCGAAGCCTACGACCAAGCCTTCTCCAAGGTACACCACCACCTGATGCGAGGCGACAGCTACCTGATCAACCTCACCTTTCCCACCCGAGTGAAAAGCAACCTGAATCCGGAACACTTCTTCGCCCGTGCCCAAGCTCCCTACAAGGCTTATTACCGAAACGGTGGGGAAGAATTCGTGTGTTTCTCTCCGGAGCCCTTCATCAGCATCCAGGGCACCACCATCTGTACAAACCCCATGAAGGGCACGATCTCCGCCAATGCCCCAAATGCCGAACGCTGTCTGCTGGCTGACGAAAAGGAAATCCGCGAACACGCTACCATCGTCGATCTCATGCGCAACGACCTCTCCCGCGTTGCCCGCAAGGTTCGCGTTGCCCGTTACCGCTACGTCGAACGTATCCCAAGCTCCCGTGGAGATATCCTGCAAACGAGCTCGGAAATATGCGGAGAACTGCCTCTCGGCTGGCCCTCGCAACTTGGCGATATCCTCTCCTCCCTCCTGCCTGCCGGAAGCATCACAGGTGCACCCAAAGAGTGGACATGCCGCGCTATTCGCGAAGCGGAATGTTACGACAGAGGCTTCTACACCGGGGTTTTTGGTCATTTTTCCGGCACAAGCCTGACTAGTGCCGTCGCCATCCGCTTCCTGGAGAAGGAAGGCGACCAGCTCATCTACAAAAGCGGCGGTGGCATCACCACCATGAGCAAACCCGCCGACGAATACCTCGAACTCCTACAAAAAGTTTATGTCCCCTTCGTTCTTTGAAAGCATCTGCATCCGCGATGGACAGGCACAAAGTCTCCGCCTCCACCAGTCGCGCATTCACCGGACACTGGCAGGGCAGACGGAACCGAGCCTGGAAGAGTTCCTGAACTCCCTGCCCCTGCTGAGAGAAGGCTTGTTCAAGCTCCGTATCGACTACAACGACCAAGGTCACATCCTCTCCCACGCCATCGCACCTTACACCCCCCGAGCCATCCACAGCCTCGCTCTCGTCGACTGCCCCGATCTGAACTATTCCGTCAAATCCGCGGATCGCACAGCCCTGGAGCAAGCACGCCTCATGCGCCCGGATACCGACGAAGTCATTATCACTCAAAACGGCTTCCTGACAGACACCACCTACTCCAACATCGTCCTCGGAGACGGCACCCGCTGGGTCACCCCCAGCCACAGCCTCCTTGCCGGCACCAAACGCCAGTACCTCCTCGAGACGGGAGCGATCACCACCCTTCCTCTCCGTGGCAACGATCTTACCCACTACCCCCTCTGTTCCCTCATCAACGCCATGCTCAACCCCGGAGACATCCTCCTGCCCACCTCCGCCATCCTTCGTTGAAATCATCGGATGGTACGCAGATGTGCAGCATGGCTAAAATAAACATCTCACCCGAGCATCTGCCCCATGCTTTTGAACGATTTTTCCGCATCGATCATTCACGGAGCAGAGCTTCGGGTGAAACCGGACTCGGGAATGCTTCCCGAGCTTAAGCGCATGGCCTACTGGAGTTCGTCCAGCGCGAGGTTGAGCTTGAGTACGTTGACACCATCGTCTCCAAGAACGCCGCCGGAGGTGGTGTTCTGCTGGATCAACTCCCGGACTTTGGCGATGGGGAGCTGACGAGCGTTTGCCACTCTAACCGCCTGAAATTCCGCAGCGGCAGGGGTAATGTGAGGGTCAAGCCCGCTACCGGAGGCAAAGAGGAGATCGGAGGGAACGGAGGTTCCTGCAGGAAGATGGTGAGCTTTCAACAGGAAATCGCGCCGTTCATCGACGAGCTTTTTCAGTTCAGTGGAGCTCCAGGACAGGTTGCTTGCACCCGAGGGAAGTGTGGCGTAGTCCCCGGCAGATGGACGCGGCCAGAAATGGGCTTCATCCGTAGCTGCCTGAGCCACCAGTTCGGAACCGACGAGCTGGCCTTTCCCATCGCGCAACATGCTACCGCGCGCCTCATTCGGGAAAAGAACCAGTCCCAGCCCCGTGATAATCAACGGATAAACCAGGCCAGTAACGACGGCCAGGATGAGAAAGAGTCTCAGATTATGGAATTTCAATTTCATGATATTCAAAGTATTATGGTTTATATTGCCAGATTGCGGAATATTTAGACGAGGTGGATGGCGTTGATCAACAGATCGAGCAGTTTGATGCCGATAAAGGGCGCGATCAAACCACCCACGCCGTACAACAAAATGTTGCGGCGTAGCAGAGATTCCGCCGTAGATGGTTTGTAGGAGACGCCTCGCAGTGCCAGAGGAATCAATGCGACGATGATCAGGGCATTGAAGATCACGGCACTGAGAATCGCGCTTTCCGGAGATTCCAGCCCCATCAGGTTCAGGGCGGAAAGCGGCCCCTCCTGTCCGGCTACAGTGATGTAGAGTCCGGCAAAAATGGCCGGGATAATGGCAAAGTACTTGGCGACATCGTTCGCAAAGGAGAAAGTCGTCAAGGCGCCGCGCGTAATCAGCATCTGTTTTCCAATCTCCACAATTTCAATGAGTTTTGTTGGATTACTATCCAGATCCACCATGTTGCCAGCTTCGCGAGCTGCCTGTGTACCGGTGTTCATGGCGACGCCGACATCAGCCTGAGCCAGAGCGGGGGCATCATTGGTGCCATCCCCCGTCATGGCCACCAGGTGCCCGGCGGCTTGCTCATCACGGATGCGTTGGAGTTTCATTTCCGGGGTTGCTTCGGCGATAAAGTCATCTACACCAGCTTCCGCAGCAATGGAAGCAGCCGTCAACGGATTGTCCCCTGTCACCATAACCGTGCGGATACCCATTTCGCGAAGGTGCGCAAAGCGTTCCTTGATTCCTCCCTTGACAACGTCTTTAAGATACACAACACCAAGGATAGTTGCATTTTCAACAACCACGAGAGGCGTACCTCCCAAGCTGGCGATTTGTTCCACATGGAACCTGATTTCGTCCGGGAAGTTACCACCCTGTTCACTCACCCAGGCTGCGATATTGTCCGTTGCTCCCTTTCGGATGGAAGTGGCTGCTTCACCATCTGCGGCCGCTACGTCTACGCCACTCATGCGTGTCAGAGCCGTGAAGGGCACGAATTCTGTCTGGCGTGAAGCGACTTCGCGCCCACGGATACCGAATTTCTTTTTGGCCAGGACAACGATGCTACGGCCTTCGGGTGTTTCGTCGGCAAGGGAAGCGAGTTGAGCTGCTCGAGCGAGACGCTCTGGAGAAACCCCGGGGGCGGGGATAAAGTCTTCCGCCATGCGGTTTCCGAGAGTAATGGTGCCTGTTTTATCCAGCAAGAGGACATCGATATCGCCTGCGGCTTCAACGGCGCGCCCCGATGTGGCCAACACATTGCGGCGAACAAGGCGGTCGATACCACTGATGCCGATGGCACTCAGAAGGCCGCCAATCGTCGTCGGAATCAGGCAAATCAGCAGAGATACGAGAACAGGGATGCTCAAGTTACCCTTGGCGATGAACCCGGCGGCACGAGCATGATCTTCAATCAACCCAGCCATGGCAGGCAGCGTACAGATGACGATGATAAAGACGAATGTCAGGGCGATGAGCAGAATACCCAGTGCAATTTCATTCGGCGTTTTCTGGCGATTGGCGCCTTCAACCATCGAGATCATGCGATCGAGGAAGGAATGACCGGGGTCCGCCGTTACACGTACCACAATCGAGTCGCTGATGACTTTGGTGCCCCCGGTGACAGCGCTACGGTCTCCACCACTTTCGCGGATGACTGGTGCGGATTCTCCCGTGATGGCAGATTCATCTACACTGGCTATCCCTTCGATGACTTCGCCGTCCGCAGGAATGGTGTCACCGGCTTCGCACAGGACACGCTGGCCTTTTTTCAATGAATCGGCAGGAACAATTTCCTCGGTTTCACCGTTGAGCAGACGAGCGTTGACGTGAGTACGCATTTTTTTCAAGGCATCGGCCTGGGCCCGACCCCGTCCTTCAGCCAGAGCTTCGGCAAAGTTGGCAAAGAGCACGGTAAACCACAGCCACAGCGTGATTTGCAACGTGAAACCAATCGGCGAGCCGGAGCTCATTTCCTGAATCAGGACAATCGTCGTCGCCAGGGCACCAAGTGCCGTGATAAAAATAACGGGATTCTTGATCAGAACAGTCGGGTTGAATTTGCACAGGGCATCCAGCAGAGCCCGGCGGATCATGGTCCCATTCATCCAGGAACCTTGTTTCGTTTTTTCAGACATAATATGATTTGGAAAGTATTGATAGATAATTCATTACAGTGATATTCCGCTCGAGAGAAGCAGATGTTCCAGAATCGGACCAAGAGCCAGTGCCGGGAAGAATGTCAGGGCTCCGACGATGAATACCACCGCAATCAACAGAACGAGGAACAAAGTGTTGTCGGTTCTCATGGTGCCCATGGCTTGAGGAGCCACCTTCTTGGAGGCCATGCTGCCGGCAACAATCAAGACGGGAATGATGGCTCCAAAACGACCGAAGAACATCGCCAGCCCGCCCAGCACGGTGTAGAATGGCGTGCTTCCTGCCCCTAGTCCGGCAAAGGCACTGCCGTTGTTGTTGGCCTGTGAGCCGAAGCAGTAGAGTATTTCGCTCAATCCATGGGGGCCGGGGTTCAGTATGCCAGCTCTCCCCACATCCGTTCCGGCAGCAATGCCGGACATCAGCAGAACGGTAACGCCTGTCACGAGGATGCCAACCATAGACCAGCGCACTTCGCGGGCTTCAATCTTCTTGCCGAGGAATTCAGGTGTTCTACCCACCATCAGGCCGCAAAGGAACACGGTGACGATGACAAAGAGGAGCATGCCGTACAAGCCACTGCCAACGCCGCCAAAGATGATTTCACCCAGTAGCATGTTGAACAGGGCTACGCCTCCGCCAATCGGCGACATGCTATCGTGCATGCAGTTGACGGCTCCCGTTGATGTTGCTGTCGTTGCAACGGAGAACAATGAGCTGTTGGTAATACCGAGGCGGACTTCCTTGCCTTCCATCATGGAGACACCCGGTCCGTACAGGGGATTCGTGGCATGTTCCGCCCACTGCGACAGGCAAGCCATACCGATGAGCATCACCATCATGGCGCCAAAGATAATCCAACCCTGCTTTTTGTTGCCAATCATGGTGCCAAAGGCGTAGGGGCAGGCACAGGAAATAATCAGCAGACCGGCCACTTCAAAGAGGTTGGAAAGAGGCGTCGGATTCTCAAAAGGATGGCAGCTGTTGTTGCCGAAGAAGCCGCCACCGTTCGTTCCAAGGTGCTTGATGGCAATCTGGGACGCAGCCGGACCATGAGGAATGCTTTGCTCAACGCCGTTGAGCCCTATGAGCTGCGTCGGGGCATCCAGGCACTGTGGAACGCCCTGTGAAATCAATACGAGGGCAATCACGACGGCCAAGGGCAGGAGAATGTAAAGCGTCGTCCGCGTAACGTCCGTCCAGAAGTTGCCCAGAGACGTGGTTTCCTTGTCTCTCAAGCCGCGGATCAAAGCCGCCATGACGGCAATGCCTGTCGCCGCGCTCAGGAAATTCTGGACACACATGCCAGTCATCTGAGTCAGGTAACTGACACCTTCCGGGCCTTCCCCGGAATAGAACTGCCAGTTCGTGTTCGCCATGAAGCTCACCGCCGTATTGAAGGCGATGTCCCAGCGCATGTTAGCGGCACCTCCGGGGTTCAGAGGCAGCCAGCCCTGCACGAGGAGCGTGGCAAAGAGCACGCAAAATCCCGCAAGATTGAACAGGAGGGCGGCCCAGGCATATTCCTTCCAGCCCATCTGCCGAGAGGGATCAATACCCGCCCCTTTGTAGATGCCACATTCCAGAGGCCCCATCAATCGGGAAAGAATCGTTTTCTTCCCCGTCAAAACCTTCGCCATCCATCCCCCCAGAATGGGGGCGGCGGCGACCAGTATCCCGAAAAACAGGATGATGATGAACAAGTCGTGTGAAGACATGCCATCACCATACCCCGAAAAAATATTTCAGGTAGTTAACTGGTTTTCGCTTCCCATTAAGAAAAAGTTAATTTCCTGCCGGGTTGAGCGCAATCCGCCCAGTAACCCTGTGTGCAAGCCAATTTTCAATGTCTGGCACACAGGCGAGATGATTATCGTTCCTGTTGGGGCAGGATATGTTGCGTCTCCTTGGTCGTGCCGGATGGTATCCAGATGGGAGAGCCCTTTCTGAACCCATGGTAGGAGGAATCAAGGATGTCTTCCGACGACACCTTGTTACCGCTTGAGCTGTCGAGGACATGGAGGAAGATTTTCCCTCCTTCCTTCGACATGGTCATCAAAGAGCTGGTATCACCATGTTTCCTCTGATAGTCGGTGAAGGCGTGGAGCGTTTTCCAAAAATTCCTGCCAGCATTGCAAACCGCCAGCGTTTGAGGTGGTGCATAGGAAAAATTGAAGGATTGTTCCAGCATGGTGTTCCACAAGGAAGCCTGCCCGCCACGCTTGCCCGGCAGAGCAAGCATCATAATCGATGATTTTGCATTCGCCCGACCGTCAACACAGATAAAATACCCATGCCCCAAATCGAGCCAGTCGGCCCCGGTGGGGGACTTGAGCACCCACAGTTTCTCCCCGGCCTGATTGGAGAAGACCATTTCCTTGATTCCCTCCTGCACGGTACCCGTCCAGGTAGCTGTGATAGGGGCTTCATCCGCCATGGTGATCGTCCTTGTGCCCGTGCCATTCTCCGGGACTTGAAGGAGCTTGATGGTGGAGGCACCTTCCTGAATCGCTTTTTCGTAATTGTTCTGAGTTGTCACCTTGGGATTCGTCATCTTGACGAGGGGACTCGTCCACATGCCATTGCCGGGCTTCCCTTTCTCCGTGACAGGCGTCACCGTCACGCTCAATTCCATTTCATCGGAGTTCGGGAAATTGCGGACATCGCTGAGTCCATAGACTGATGTCACAGTCAGGCTTTCCCCGGGTTTGAGCACACTGGCGCCTTCTATTCCCTGAATGAGAGCACCCAAATCCATCAACTGCTCCGGCTTTTCGCTTTCTGACGAATCCTTCCACATGTATCGGAAAGTCGCATTTTTTCCCCATGTTGCGGGCAAGTCCACGTCGAGCTTGCCCTTATTGGTCAACGTAATGCTCATGCCGAAGGAATATCCGAATGGGTCTCCACTTTCATACGGTTCCAGTGAAACGGCCAAAGCTGCATTGGTCTCTTCCTGTGGAGCCGGATAAACCCTGCTGAAAGCATCGTCCAGCTCAAGCATCCAGATGTCCCCTCCGACAATAAGCTTGTCTCCCTGTGTTCCATGCAGTCCCAGCATGGTTTCATATTCCGTTTTGCCCGTTTTGACATTGAAAATGGAGAGCTGGCTACGCCACCGCGACCAGGCGATATTGACAAGTCTGTCGTTATCCATCCATTCCGCGCCTGACAAATCATCCGATGAAACCTTCCATCCAGATAGATTCAAGGGCTTACATTCCCCCGTTGCCGGACGAATCATCCATGCTCCGGCCTCATAGCCATCAGTTGCCTCTTTGTTGGGAATGCCACCCAACGCGACAATCCACCCATCCTGGTTTTCCGTAGCGGTCACCATGAAGAAGACGGCACCTTCCGGGCCTTTCCACGGGACGGGTTTTCTATCTTCCTTGCGATCCAGGAAAAAATAGGGATGCCCGAACCGGCTCGCCAGAGCCATATTTTTGGCGATATGATAACATACACTGTCGGAATCCATGACGACATAACGGCCCGTTTTTGCATTCGATTCCCTATCTTGATTGGGAAAAGTCTTCATTTCGCTGATGAGACGGGCGGGCGATGGCAATGCCTTTTGTACGAATGGTCGAGCCGGGTTGTCGCTTAACTGGAAGCCGATATAGCCCTGGCTGAATTCCTTTTTGTTCTGCTCGCCATCATAACCCGATGACGGATAGACGGAATACCCGATGTAGTCGGGGGACTCAGGCGTCAGGCAACGGACGGAAAACAGTTTTCCTTCCTTGGCTGTGTACGCCTTTTTTTCAACCCATGGGACGGATTCCGCCGCATGGGAGGATACGCCGATGCAAACGCTCAGACCCAGAATCAATGATACGACGGATTTCATCATATAAAAATGAATATTGAATTATCATAAAAATCTATCTTGCAATAAATTATCTTATCTTAACAAGTAAGATAAGACCCAACTTTTTGCACGAAAGAAGAATAACTCACTATCTATGATATCCATCACAAATAATCAACTGAAATCGGGAGATTTCGCATGCGAATTTCCTCTGTTCTCTCCCGCAGGAATGGGGTCACTCGGCAGCAATTTTGTACCCGAGGCCGGATTCTGCACGAATCAGGCGATGGGCGGGATCCGTGTCGCCGATTTTCTGGCGAAGGTGGGCTAGATGGACGCGCAAATAGTGCGTATCCTCCTCGTGGTTGGGACCCCATATTTCGCGAAGTATCTGCCTATGCGTCAACACTTTGCCGCGATGGATGAGAAGGATACGCAAAATATCGTATTCCTTCTGGGTAAGGTGGACTTCTTCGCCATTCATACTCACCCGCCGGGAGGCGAGATCGATGACGACAGTTCCCAGCTTGAAGGCGGTCGGTTCCGGCCCGTGGGAGACGCGGCGGAGCATCACCCGCAAACGCGCGAGGAGTTCCCCTCCGCCAAAGGGTTTCGTCAGGTAGTCGTCTGCCCCGGCATCCAGCGCCTTGATTTTTTCCTCTTCCTGATCCCAGGCTGTCAGGATCAGGACGGGAACCTGAGTCCATTCACGAAGGCGGGCCAAGACTTCCAGCCCGGCCATGTCGGGCAATCCCAAATCGAGGATGATGGCATCAGGTCTCTTCAAGGCACATTCACTCAGGCCGAGGGCGCCATTTTCGCATTCGCGAACGCGGTACCCTGCCCCACTCAACGTGAGGGTGAGCAGACGGCGTATCTGGCGTTCATCATCGATAACGAGTATTTCGGGCAAGTAATCACTCATGGCAATAAATGGCTGGAATCAAAAAATTATGCTTCTGCCGGGGCTTCCTTCCACGGCAGGACGAGGCGGAAACAGACACCACCTCCGGGAGGGTTCACGATGGCGACTGTCCCCTTTTGGGCTTCCATGAAGCCCTTGACGATAGAAAGCCCCAGACCAAGGCCTCCGGGGCGGCCACTCTTGAAGCGCTCGAAGATATGTTTCGCAATTCGCGGAGGAATGCCCGGGCCATAGTCGCGCACTTCCAGCACGAACTCGCGCCGGACTCTGTCGAGGCTGGCAACAATCTCAATTGGCGTGCCGGGAGGAGTGTGGATGCAGACATTGATCAAGAGGTTGACAAGCACCTGCTCCATCAAGGAGAAATCAGCTTGTACCAACGGCAGATCGTCCGCCATGCGGATGTTTGTCGGGTAATCACGACGTACGTCATCCGTCGTTTCCATGGCACATTCAAGAATATCCCCCACGTCACACCAATCCATTTTGGACTGGAGTGCTCCGGACTCAATGCGTGTGACATCCAGCAGGTTCCGGACGAGGCGACGGAGACGGCGAGCGGCGATGCCCACTTCGGAGCAGAGCTGGGCGGCGTCGCCATGGGCTTCCGCAGGCTGGACGGCAAGGCACTCCTGAAGTTTTTCGCTCACACCTTCGATGACGGCCAGCGGGGTTTTGAACTCGTGTGAAACGCTGTCGAGCAGGGCGCGGTGAAGTTTGTCAGACTCCTCCATAAGGTGTGCCCGCGCTTGGATTGCCTGCAATTGCTCGCGCTCCAAGGCCATGGCAAGCTGGGAGGCCATATTCTCGATCAAGTCGCGCTGGGCAACGCTGAGGTGTTCATCCGCATCGGCCAGAATACCGAGCACCCCCATGCAGAGATCCCCACTGAGCATCGGGATATAGAACCCGCGTGCACTGGGCAGGGTTGCCGTAAAACGGCCCGCGCTCCTGCGGTTCTTGTAGCACCAATCCGCAACACTGAATTCCTTGCTGTCCACCTTGTAGGTGTCCGCACCGGACTTCAACGCGAGCCTGCCATCGGAACCAAGGGTAAAAATAGCCATTTTGGCTCCGAATATCTGGTGGATCTGCGTGATGGCACTTTGCACGATGTCATCCATACTGCGGGCGGTGGAAACAGCGCGTGAGAAAAGGAACAGGGCATTCGTCCGCGTTTCGCGCTCGCTCTCCATGCGTTCCTTGGAACGAAGACGCGAGGTCATCCTGCCCGTCGTGACAGCAACGATGAAGAAGAGGATGAACATCATCACGTCCTCCACCTGGGCTATCCTGAAGGTCATATGCGGCGGTATGAAGAGCAGATCCCACAACACCGCACTCAAGGCTGCTGCCAGCAGAATCGGCATTGGCCCAATATAAAAACCCAGTACAACAACCATGCACAGGTAGAGGAAGGCCGGGGCAAAGTAACCCAGGTGAGCGGCAGCAAGCCAACCAGCCACGGTCATCACCATAACGGCGGCCAGAGCGATGCCGCTCTCCCGGATGTCGGATGGCTCCGGGCGGTACCAGCTTTGCCAGCGCATCTTGAGCGTTCGCGGCTCGGCGGGCACGACGTAAATGTCGATCAGGCCGCTTCCGCGCACCAGTTTGTCCACCAGAGTGGGGCGATGCCAGAAACCAAACAGGGCATCCTGCCGGGGCTTGCCGACGACAATCTGGCTGACGTTGCGCAAGTGGGCCATCCTCAGCAGAGTCTCCGGGACATCTTCACCGGGCATGACGACGACTTCCGCGCCAAGGCAGCGGGCCAATTCGAGGTTAGAGTCGAGCCGAGCTTGGTTCTCTCCCGACAAGGTCTCGCCCGTATCGACGTAGATAGCAATCCATGGGGCATCCAAAGCATAGGCCATGCGCCGCGTCCAGCGTACGAGACGGGTTGAAAAGGGGCTGGGGCCTACCGCCACCATCAGGCGTTCCCCGCTGCGCCAAATTGTCGAGCGATGCACCCCCGTACGTACGGACTTCAGTTCGTGATCCACGCGCTCAGCCGTCATGCGCAGAGCCAGTTCGCGCAAGGCCGTCAGGTTACTTTCACGGAAGAAATTCTGCATGGCGGCAGCGGCGCGGTCAGGGACGTACACCTTGCCTTCCTCGAGGCGCATGAGGAGCTGTGAGGGCGTAATATCGACGAGCTGGATGCAGTCCGCCCCAGTCAGAATGGAGTCCGGCACAGTTTCATGGACGGTTACCCCGGTGATGTCGCGGACGGTATCCGCACGGCTTTCCAAGTGCTGGACGTTGAGCGTCGTGTACACGTCGATGCCGTGGGAGAGCAATTCCTCGACATCCTGAAAACGCTTCACGTGGCGACAGCCCGGCGCATTAGTATGCGCCAGTTCGTCCATGAGAATCAGGGAGGGCGAGCGTTCAAGAGCGACTTCGAGGTCAAATTCTTCCAGAACAGTTCCCCGGTATTCAATCCGTTGGCGCGGCAGGACGGGCAGATCGCCAATCAGGGACTGGGTCTCCTTTCTCCCGTGGGTTTCTACAACGCCGATCACCACATCAACACCCCGGACACCCTCGGCTGCAGCGGCCTCCAGCATGGCGTAGGTCTTGCCGACGCCGGGAGCCATCCCGAAAAAAACTTTTAACTTGCCGCGTCTGTCCTTTGCTTCGGCTTCCTGAATGGAAGCGAGCAATTCGTCCGGAGTGCTTTTGTAATCCTCATTCATAATGCATTGGGAGGCGCGTCCCGAAGCGGAACTCTGGATGCACTCCATGCACCCTACCCCGATCCGGCAAACATACTCTTCTCATAGCAGATCAGGGGAACAGATACCAATCAAAGATTCTCCCACAAGTGTTAAGATTTTATTAAGACTTCCGTCCACAGAAGCCTCAGAGATGCACCGAAAGGCCATCGTATGCCGGGGTAATGTTGTCGGGTATGAGTGAGGCAAATTCCTCGTAGTCAAAATCGTGGGACATGTGCGTGAGGTAGCCGCGGACGGGGCGAACGCGTTCTATGACGGCGAGGGTTTCCGCAAGTGCCATGTGGGTGGGGTGCTCCCGGCGGCGCAGGCAGTCGAGCACGAGGATGTCGAGTCCCTCCAGCAGGTGCAGGGACTCTTCGGGGATGGATTTGACGTCGCAGGCATAGCCGATGCGCTTGTCGCCGCACTGGAACACGTAGCCATTCGTCTGCACGCTGGCGTGCTGGACGGGTACCGGGATGACCTCCATGGAACCCACGCGGAAAGGCCCGTCGATCTCCCGCCCATCGGGGCGGACGTAGCCCAGATAGGTATTATCCGGTGAAAAGGCCCAGGGGTACATGGTGCGCAACACTTGCATCGTCTCCGCCGAGGCGTACAGGGGCAAGGGGGATTCATGGTGCCAGCAGAAAGCTCGCAGGTCATCAAAGCCCGAAACGTGATCCAGGTGGCAATGCGTGTACACAATCGCATCAATATCGGCAATATTCTCGCGCAAGGCCTGCTGGCGCAAATCCGGGGTGGAGTCCACCAGCAACCGTGTACCGGCATAGTCCAGCAGAATCGAGGAACGCAGTCGCTTGTTGCGCGGATTGGACGATTTGCAGACCCGGCATTCGCACCCGATCATGGGGACGCCCGTCGAGGTACCCGTCCCAAGGAATAGAAGTTGAAGGTCTGGTGATGTCATGGATTGCTTTCGGCGCAAAACATGCCATAATACCACCCGGATCAAAAGCCAGTAATGCTCACCTTCCTCAAAATCCAGAATTTGGCACTCGTTGACCAGCTCCTGTGGGAGCCTGGCAGGGGATTTTCATGCATTACCGGTGAGACTGGCGCTGGCAAATCCGTACTCATCGGCGCCATCCGCCTCGTCCTCGGCGAGCGTTCCGACAAGTCGCTTATCCGCACCGGGGAACAATCCTGCACCGTCGAAGCCCTCTTCACCCTCCCGCCGGACTCCCCCGTCCATGCGATGCTGGAACAATGCGGCCTGCCCGCCTGCGAAGACGGAGTCCTCACGGTGCGCCGCATCCTCTCCCAATCCTCCTCCCGCCAGTTCATCAACGACAGTCCCAGTACGACGTCCCTCCTGAAGGAAATCGGCGAGCAACTCGTTGACATGCACGGCCCCAACGACAACCGCTCGCTCACCTCGCGAGAACGCCAACTCACTCTCCTCGATGCCTACGGCGAACACCTGGATGCCCTCAACACCTACGAAGCCACATGGCAGGAATGGCAGCAGGCTATCCGCGACTATCAGGAGCTATCCCGCGCTGAAGAAGCCACCGAACTTGAAATCGAACTCCTCCGCCACCACGTGCAGGAAATCGAAGAGGCCGCCTTCACTGCCGAAGAAGTGGAAACCCTCGAAGAACGCTGGCAGCGCGCCCGCAACGCCTCCAAACTCCGCGATGCCTCCGCACGCATGGCCGGACTCCTCAGCGGCGGAGAAGCCTCCCTCCTCACGCAGTTCCACGAACTCACCAAGGCCGGACACGAACTCGAACGCCTCGATCCCTCGGCCGAATCCTGGCTCTCTTCCCTGAACCTCATCGACGTCGAAATCCGCGAGCTCGAAGCCAACCTCGACGATTACACCGGCAATCTTTCCAGCGATCCCGCCGAAATGCTTGCCCTCGAAGAACGCATCGGTCTCCTGGAAAACCTCAAGCGCAAGTTCGGCCATTCCTTCGACGACATTGCCGCACACCTCGAACAGTCCCTCGCCCGGCTCGATCGCATCGAACACCGTACCGAACGGCTCGAAGCCCTCCGCAACACCGTCAACGAACTCAAAAAACAAGCCGAGCGCGATGCCCTCAAGCTACGCCTCGCCCGCAAAAAGGCTGCCCCCAGGCTCGCTGCGGACATCGCCCGCAACCTCCGAGAACTCGGCTTCCGGCAGGCCGTCGTCCAAATCGAACTCCCCGAGCGGGCCGAACCCGGCCCCCACGGCTCGGAAGACGCCGAATTCCTCTTCGGCCCCAACCCCGGGGAGCCCGCCAAACCCCTGCGCGTCATCGCCTCCAGCGGGGAACTCGCCCGCATCATGCTCGCCATCAAAAGCGCCCTCGCAGATCGCGACTCCACCCCCTTGCTCGTCTTCGACGAAATCGATTCCAATGTCGGCGGAGAAATCGCGCGCGCCGTCGGACTCAAAATGCGGGAACTCGGTAAAAAACACCAGGTCATCTCCATCACCCACTTCCCCCAGGTAGCCGGCCTTGCCGCCCACCACTTCCTCGTCGAAAAGGACGTCGTCAAGAACCGCACCATTTCGCGACTCCGTGAAGTTGCCGATGACGAACGCGTCTCTGAACTCGTCCGCATGCTCGGCGGAGGGGGAGACGTCGCCAGAGCTCACGCGGAAACCCTCCTCAAAATATAGAACCCAAAACCTCCGAATACAATATCTTGTATGGTTTTTAAAAAATCGTGCAAAATGTTCGACTTCAATGAGTTTTTTCCTTGATGAAAGGAGGGGCTCATGCCAAGATTCGGAATCGAAAAAAAGAAAGACTCGCCCCATGAAATTCAGCATAGCCAAAGACGTCTTCCTTGACGGACTCAACCAAGTCGTAAGCGTGGTATCATCCAGAACCACCCTTCCCATCCTGTCAAACGTCCTGATGCAAACGGAAAACGGCCAGGTGCGCTTCACCGCCACTGACCTGGACGTCTGCATCACGGGTGTTGTCCCTGCCAATATTCTGCGCGAAGGCGCCGTCACCCTGCCTGCCAAGAAGCTCCTGAGCATCATCCGCGAGCTTCCCGTCGCAGAAGTCCAGGTGGACGTCAACACAAAGAACCAGGCCTCTGTCGAGTGCAGCCGTTCGCAATTCAAGCTCAACGGCCTTCCCGCCGACGAGTTCCCCGGCCTCCCCTCCTTCGAGGATGCGGTCGAATTCAATGTCGAACAAAATACCCTTCGCGAAGGCATTCGCCGCACGGAATATGCCATCTCCACCGACACGACGCGCTACGTCCTCAACGGTATCTCCATGTCCTTCAAGGACGGCAAGATGACGCTGGTCGCCACCGATGGCCGCCGTCTCGCCATGGTCGAAAACGAACTCGAATTTCCGGAATCCCAGCAAACGGAATCCATCCTGCCCACCAAGGCCGTTGCTGAACTCCGCCGCCTGCTCAACGATGTCGGTGAAGTGAAAATCCGTTTCACGCACAACCAGGCCGCCTTCGAGATCAATGACACCCTGCTCATCAGCAAGCTCATTGACGGCAACTACCCGAACTTCCGCCAGGTGATCCCCTCCGACTACAAGGAACGCATCGAGTTGCCCTGCTCGGAGCTTCTGGAAACCGTTCGCCGCGTCTCCCTGCTCTCTGCAGACAAGAGCAACAACGTCAAACTCACCTTCTCCACCGACGAACTCGAAGTCACCTCGCTGGCTGAAGGCATCGGTGAAGCTCACGAATGCCTCACCATCGATTACAAGGGACGCCAAATGGCCATCTCCTTCAATCCGGACTTCCTGATGGCGCCCCTCAAAACCATGTCGGACGACACCATCAGCCTGTACCTCGTGGACGAAATGAGCCCGGGCGTCCTCCGCTCCGGCGGGGAATTCCTTTACGTCCTCATGCCCATGCGTTCCCCGAACTAAAGCGGGAAAACGACACGGTTACAAATCCCTCACCTCACAACACCCCGGAAGCCGGCAAAAGGCTCCGGGGTGTTTTTTCATTCTGATCCTTGCGAGAGAGGCGATCATCCAAATTGCCTCATGAGAGGCCTTCCGCTGCTTCGTCGCATCACTCCGCCCTCCCCGCCACCATCCCTCCTTGAGGCCTGAGACGGGGCATTGGAAGGGTGGCACGAGCCCATGGCTTCATTTCATGCCAGCGCACGCGCTTAATTTCATATCAATTTCATCTACAAACCTGTTTGTATCACTGATGGCACCCGCATACATATTTTGATAAATCACATCATACAGGGCTGATATATGTGAAAGAGAAGTATTTTTCGTGATGAAATAAGCGCTGAATGAAAACCCGAATATTTTGGAACAGGAACCATAGAAGCAAGTATCTTCCGAATCAAAATTCATCAATTCATAGAGATGGGATAGCCTTGCCTCAGTGAGGCATTCGCCAGGAATTTTATTCCCTTTGAACACAAGCATCGCTTTATTGATTCCATCAGTCACACGTTCGGGAACATGTACTTGGTATTCGACAACATGATAAAAATCTGAAAGGGGGAATTCATTGAATGGATCCTTGTGCAAGTCATCAAGTTCAGATTCACTTTTTCGCTTCATCGTAATCAATCGAATCATCCCCTTTTCAGTAAGGATGAACTCATACAAGTCCTTTCCCGGATGCGACTGCAAATAAAGAGTTTCATATTTCGGCAATAAATCATAGAGCGCCTTGATCACGTACTTTGAATCATAGCCCCCCGCTACATACGGCAAGTAGGATTGAAATCCATCATCAATCCTGTCCAAATCATCAATGGCATTCCTTACATTGACCTTGCCTGTATTCACCAACTCCTCCCTGTATTCACACATGGAATCGTATAGGGCACCCTCTGCCATTGCCATAGGCATGAGGGCAACGGGAAGTACACTTACACACAACAAAACTATTGCCGAAATAAAACAATATTTGTAATTCATCAAATTCATATAATCGACGATGGTTCCATGTATGGCTTATTCGGATTCAAACCCCTAACGCAGATTCCAGAGGAGTTTTGATGTGAATGAAATCATAAAATCCGTCCGATGCTTGTTTCAGTACATATTTTTCATACAAATAATTCGTATTTTCACCGGTAAAATATTTTTCGAATTCATCAATATTTCTAACTTTAATGAATGTACTACCCATATTGACCTTATAAATTACTCCTTTCCCATCAGTCCTATTGATATACACCACATAAGTAAGCAGTTCCAGGTCGTTTTTGTTAGAGCGTATGGCAAGCGCACCATGATATACAGATCGAAGGTATATTGTCTCTGTTCCATCGAAAATACTGATTGATGAATAATTGTCGATCAAGTCCCAGGCCTTGCACGGGAGTTGATTTCCAATGGAATTTCTCAATTCATCCTTAAAGCCAGGTTCCAGATCACGGACGAAGGTGTAAATGGTTACAGGATTCACGTAGAGGGACACCACTCCATTCGATGACTTTACAACTTTAATCAGGCTATCTTCGCAAATATCATTTTTTGCCAACACTTGGAAACACCCCAGGGCACACATGAGAATACAAATTATTTTTTTCATATTATAATTTAAAAAGTTAATTTTTTGTTTATTTAATACATCCGTTTTATTGTGAAAAATACTTCCATAAATATTATTAAGGCTGAAGGAAGATATAAATATATTTCCCTTCGATTACAAATGGTTCGAACTCGTGCTTGTATGCCGGGTGCAGTCCAGGATCTTCATCTGGTTCTATTCTATAGAAGGGATAGTCAATACTCGCTAATACGTACATACCCCATTTATATGATGGCTTTCTTCTAGGAAGAGGTTTACCTAAAGAGACAATTCTTATACCTGAATAAATTGGGAAAACGCCATATTTTTTTGACGCGTCATTAACAATGCCTACAAATTCATCATTGAATCTATTCAATTCGTTATCCTTCTTTTCCTCATCATGAGCATATTTGATCATTTTCCCCGGGATGCCCGCCGATATCGACTGCAAATCAGGAGCGCAACTTTGAAGCAAAATGAATGCCAGGCAAACAATATATTTCATATTCATTATTTCAATTAAAAATGATACTTTCCACACTTATACAAATCTAATTCCGGCATGTTTGATCGGTCCATTCAATTTCATTTACTTAGAATTTACGGTAGGGATGATAATTTACGAAAAAAACATCTTGAAAATTCATAGCGATAAATTCATATATCCAAGTATCAGTATGGAAGAATAAAGAATCAACATCTTGTATGTAAAGTTCAACATAAAATTAGTTCTCTTTCGCACATAGAAAGAACAAAGCATCGGGAGAATGAGAGATAGCAGCGCAGCATTTCCAAATAATACATAATAGTTTCCCCCCATATCTCTCATAAAAATAAATCCAATCAGAATTATCAATAATATAAAATAAAAAAACACATCACCGAGATTTTTCATTTTATTATATATTTCAGAAAACGATGATTTGTTAATGAAGGAATAAGAGGGATACGTAGTTGATAGAATAAGAATGATCAGATATCCCAGTATACTGATGGCAACGAATTCATTAATTGCAGGAATTTTGAAATAGTACAATACCCATTCCAATGCAATAAAGGCAACAACAGAACACAGCACAAGAGAATTTCTCCCATTATAGGTCACATCAAGTTCACTCTCACCATTGATCCCAGGTATGATGAAGGTTTTCTTCCCGATAACGTTAGTGATGGACACTTGATTGCATTCATGAATATCTACTTCATGATTTGGCTTTACAATAATGCCTTCCCTACCTTCACAACTGACTTTTATTCTAAAAAACGAATCATTGATAATTTTCATAGCTCTATTGTTCTGGTACGACTGGGATTTGTTCCTCATGATTCACATCCAGTAAATCGCCTGCATTCCCTCCAGGCAGCACATTCCTGGTATCATAGACCGGAAATGAGTTATACCCATACACGACAGGCAATCGATGGCCCACCACTCTTTCTACTTCAGAAATTGCGTACTTTTCTGCCGGAGATTCTAGAGATTTGAGAATCAAAATCGAATCTATGGGATATTGCCTGAGTTCATCAATTGAGGCAACAGGAGTTTCCTTATAGTAACATTTATACCTGTATGCCCCCTCGTCTTCCCATGCTGCAAGTCGCAAATCCGATTGGGGGATATATAACCCTTCCTGAGTTAATTCTGTCTTGCTGTAATAGGCAATCCAACGAACTGTATCCTCAAGAAACATTTTCACTGATTTCAAATCCCATTCATTGCAACCATTCGAGGATGAAAAATCTCGACCAGCATAAGAATATTGATGGCACAATTCTTTTTGATTTCCTCTGACAAATTCATCCTTCTTCTGCATTTTACATTCGTCA
The DNA here is from genome assembly GCA_964448375.1 of uncultured Akkermansia sp. Taxonomy (GTDB): domain Bacteria; phylum Verrucomicrobiota; class Verrucomicrobiia; order Verrucomicrobiales; family Akkermansiaceae; genus Akkermansia. Next base: position 50,439 of record CAYVAI010000001.1, on the reverse strand, counting down.
ACAGCATCATTGATGTATAATGATCCTAGCAAGGATAGACATAGCGCTATTTCCATATATTTATTGAGGCTGAACCATGAAAAATTAATATGATTATGACAATTAATATTGTAGAATACAAAATACGATTTATTTAAATAAATCGCTATATCCAAAAATTAATAAAGCAGAGTATAGAATCAATAACCTATATGTATAAGCCCCTATGAAGTTATATACTGTATTACGATATAATCCATACAGAATCGGGAGTATAAAAATGAAAAGAGATATTTTCATTAATATAACGTAATATCCACCTCCAGTTTTATCAATGACGTTCAAACACAGAATTATGATTATCATGGAAAGATAGAACCATGCTTTCCTAAAATCATTTGACTTGTTATTGTTTCTTACTTGAGGGTTTTTCACGATAAAAGAATATCCGGGATAAAAAATGGACACAACGACAACCATGAGATATCCAAGCAGACTTGCAAGAATAAACTCGTGAATCGTTAGAAATTTAAGATAGTATAACAAATATTCCAGTAACATGAATCCACTCATAGCCCATCTTACTAAAGTATTCTTTCCATTATACGTCAGATACTCACCCGCATGATCATTGACATCACATAGAATAAATGTCTTTTTCCCAATGATATTAGTAATCACTATTTCCGTACATTGCCCTATATTAGCCTCATCATCAGGATTTAGATAAATAATTCTTGATGAATCTATATCTATTTTTATTTTGAATATTGAATTATTTAACAAGATCATACATTTTCAATTTGATGGTTCCGTATTCACGAGCAACTTTGTTGATAACGATGGATGCTTAGGAGAAGATGGAGTGAGAGTTAGGGTAAAACACAAGGTCCATAGCACCTTTGATATACTATACAAATTCTGTGTAAAACAACTTGATTCACATACTCAAGCTATAAAAAATCGACATGAATATGATAGCTAAACAAGGTAATAAATTAAAGTAATAATAAGGAGCATCAATATTTCTTTTCACATGTAAAATTATGCCAAAAACCAATAGAGGCATCACTATTATTTTAATAAATTCGCATATTGGATATATTTTTAAGCTTGTGACACACGAAATAGCAATTAACAAAATAATAAATATTAACGCGAAAACCAATTGAATTTTTATTGCTTGCTTTTGTGCATCAAATTTAATTTTCTCCTGTTTTGGATAAGTAATATTTTTTTTGATGAGGAGACTGGGATACTTGTTTGCAACATAGATTCCAATACCAATCAGGAATATTGTTATAAGAAAAAACAATGAAGAAGGCAATATTTGAAGTGAATATAGAATGTTTACAACTATAAAAATCAATATATTAGTTACCAACAGATGCCTATTCCCTCCATTATAAATAATGAAATTTAATTTATCATCTCCTTGCTGGACAATGCATTCGAAGTCCGTACATGTATTCTCAGTGATAAAATTGATAAAACACAAACTGCTACCGTTCTTTACTTCTCTCATGGACCACGGCGGCATTTTAAACATATTACCATCTCCATCAATGACCCGAATAGGGAAAAAATGATCATTTCTTATTATTGCTTTCATGATTACTCCCTTATTAATATATCTAAATATTTAGATTCAATTATAAATGGTGTGAATGAAACTTTATGACCAGGATGGATATTGGGTTTTATTGAAGGACATATTTTGTAATACTTGTAATCGTAATCTGACTCTTTATTATTCTTTATTTTATCTCCTATAGGCGTGAATACCATGCCGCACAATACAGGTTCAACACCATATTTTTCCGATTCAATATTAACATGCTCTACATATACATTCATGAATTTAGTTAATTCGCTTTTTATTTTTTCATCATCGTTGCGGTATTTATATAATTTTTCAGGCATCTCAGATGCTGTTTTTTCTAAACTGCCATATTTAGAGCAACTTGCAATCATCATTAAGTATGATAGCAATATTATTTTGTCGAATTTTTTTATCTTCATTATTTTGAATTTTGTATATGAAATGCGATGCTACTAACTCACATGAATTCAAGAGAAATAATATATATATATTCATATTACTATAAAATTCATGCTTTTCTTTCCTTTTGCGTTCTATCGCCTGACTCATTCACTTTCCAGATTTCTAAAGCGGAACAAGAACTTCACACTATTAGTCGTTTTCTTTTGCAGATGAGTGTATAACGCCAATAACATCGGGATTGCGATCGACGATCTTGAAGATATCAAAATAATCCTTCAGGCTCATGTCCGTATTGGCGTTCACCAGTACGACTAAATTACTGCCTTCGATTGATTTCAGGCCATCGAGAAGAGGGGTTTTACTTCCACGCAGGACGATATGATGCTCCTTGTTCGTCACAGCAACCACCACCCTGTATCCATGATCATCATCATAATCCCCTTTCTCATCCGGGGGGTTGCATTCCTCGGGAACTGCTACTTCAATTGCCTTCTCTGTCGGACCGTGTTTTTTATTCCATTCCAGGAAATCGTCCCCTATCCCATCAAAGAGGGGACAAGCTTCGGGGACGGCTACCTCAATTGCCTTCACTGTCTGCTCGTAGTTCTTATTCCATTCAACGAGGTCCTTTCCGTCCGTCAGAAAAACTGAGGAGACACCAGAGCCACATAAAGACACCACATCCCACACATGGCGGCATTTTAACTCCCTATCACGGACATCAATCACAATCCGACCATATTCACGAGGGGGAGCCGAATGCTCCGTACCCAATCGATGATGGAGATCATCAACGGAGGAAATATACATACTTGCTTTTGTATCATCATACTGCTGGCACAAAAGGGATAATACCACACCAATGAACGTCAATGAACTTAACATATTTTATAGATACGGTTGTTGTTGGATCGATGCGTATGATCTTATGCTTTTAGATTGATCGACAATTGAACAGATGGAATATTGCCTCGCTGTTTCTTGCTTCCCAGGTAAAAGGTAATGAGCCTTTCACGAAACATCAGGAATATTGATTCTGGCAAACTCTATGACCATACTCGGAGTTTGGCATAAATAATTTTTTTGTCGAGCTTTTCTTCACGTTATCGTGCAATTATGGATCTCATCGCCCTAAAACCATTTCTACAATCTAATCCTCGTGTATCAACGAGATAACAATTCTTCCGAAGCATCAAAATCAAGGCATCTTCTTCAACAAGAAAATCAACAATCCATTCCCTCATGACAGTATATACTAAAAAATAGCAGGACTGCAATAGAAGCAGTCCTGCTATTTTTCTATTTAGTATATTTCCTGAATTTTATATCCAAATTTTTTTATATCGTCTTTACTTGCTCCGTATTTAATCAATAAATTGCGTAATTTATCATAATTTTTTTTCCGGTCTAAGCAAAGTTATTGCTGTCCTTCCTTCCCTATTTTTTGCGTTTACATCCGCACCATGCTCTAGTAATGCTTTTACTATTGGATATGCCCAATCTATTAATTCATCATCAGGCCCCCAAAATGAAGTTGATTCCCAGCATACAGCATGCAATAGCGTATTACCATCACGATAACGGACATTGGGATTTGCTCCATGAGTTAGAAGCCATTTTATGACTTCAACTCTTCTATTCATCAACGGGTATTCTCCATGCGAATTCGGTTCATTGATTTTAAGACCATGGTTCACCATAAATTCTATTTCTTCCCTAGTCTTTATTTCTCCATATCGCATTGTATTCGGATCTGCACCAGCTTCAATGAGTACTTTCCTTGCAAAGTCATCTTCAACAAGATTTAATGGATATCTTACAACTGATGATGGATCTTCGCACTTAAGAATAATATTTGGGTCATTTCCATTTTCCAGAGTTCTTTTTAAATCTCTGATTGTATGGATTTCAAACCATGGAGCGTTTTTATCATTTTTTTGATCTCTTTGAGCGTAGGATACCAATTTACCGGTTCATCCAAACCTATGTTTCGATTATACGCAGATCTTTCTGAACAAGAAATAAATGTGAGTTCAATCAACGACAATACAAGTATATTATTTATTCTTATTTTTGTGAATGAATTTTAGAGTCTGCGCATTTACCTAAATGTATCTACAATTTATTGTAAGAAGTCAAGATAAGAATGATATTATTTGATTATACACAAGAGGCCAATTGGGATATAAATTTAGCTTCTCGCGTACGATCATAGGGGACATATTCGTAGCTTGCCAGCAGATTACCCTTTTCATCAAGAATTTCTGTCACATTTTTTGTAAAATCGTGTGCGTAGTTGTAATGCTTGTTGTCGGGGATTGTCAGGCCGAGCGGGCGCGTGGCTGTCGGCTCGGACGGATCCCACAGGATCGGGCGTCTCCATTCAGCGCGTCGAGCGTGGCGATGCGCAGGAACCCGCGGTAACAGGTAGCGTTCGTCTCGCGTGAGCGTGCCGTTGGTGCGCACTTGGCGGCGGCAGCGGCGACCCATCACGTCGTAGGCGGGTGACTGGATTGGCTGACCGGGCTGGATGATCGTCGTGTACTTGTCCGAGTAATTCGTGCAGTAGGTGGCCGATCCCTGCGGGCTGTTCGCGGTGCGGCGGTTGCCTTTTGCTACTCCTTTCCTGGTAAGTGCGGCTTCAATAGTTCCCATACGTGATCGGATATATCATGCCGTCTATGTATCAATGTCATAGGCATAATACTATGATGCTTTCAACTACAAATCATGTCTATACGCTCTAAGAAGCACGACACGATTTCATATTTTCTTATAAATCGGAATAATAAAATTCATATAAAATCGTGTCGTGTGAAAATATCTATTTTTTAGTTATTTCAAAACCTCCATTTATTTTTTTCTTCAATATATATGAACCTGATTTTTTTGATTTTATAACACTATTTAAAAAATCCGGATTTTCTAAGACCATAAATACCCTATCAATATCAATCATATATATATATGGTAGATTTGTGATATTTTCCGGATAGTCAATAATACCATGTATTTTAAAATGTATTAACTCCAAAATATTCTTATCCAATTTACAAATCGACCCATAATACGAATTATATTTATATTCTTTATTTTTCCATAATATATTCCATGTATTTTTGTAATTAGATAATCTATTTATTTCATTATGTAATTTTTCTGATATTATTTTATTTATGTCATTTTTTGGATCTATGAATTTTTCGTCAAGATTTTCATGTAGCAGATAAAACCTATTTTCATTTTCTATGTATATTTCATAATTGCTTTTTTCTGATTTGAAATCATATCCAAATGAGCTAGAAATACATAGATTTAAAATCGTGATCAATTTTATATTCATAAATTTCATTTAAATGCATTCTATTATATGTATTTTTGGCAATGTATTAGGCGTCCCTTGAGCTTCATATGGGAAATTTGTTCCAACTATTAATCCATTTTCTATTTTTGGATTGTCTCCTTCTCTACTTATTGCCAAATTTTCAAAATTGGCATATTCCCGACAAACCCGTACAAATTACGTCCACCCTGTTCTTCGATGGGATCGCGGGTGAGCCAGCGGCCGTCGGTGGGGTTGTAGTCTCGGTAATTGTAGTACATTGTGCCTGTTTCCCGATCAGTTGTTTCGCTCGAAAAGCCTAGCGGATTTGCCAAAGCCAGTGCGCCTGTGGAGGATAGAGTATGACTGTAGGGGTCGTAATCGTAGCTTGCCAGCAGATTACCCTTTTCGTCAAGAATTTCTGTCACATTTTTTGTAAAATCGTGTTCGTAGTTGTAATGCTTGTTGTCGGGGGTTGTCAGGCCGAGCGGACGCGTGGCTGTCGGCTCGGACACTGAGCCAGACATGCGCCAGTTCACTACAGCTACTTACTGATGCTCTACAACATTCAGAAGACATCTTTCATGCCCATGAACTACCCAGTGTTTTGTAAATTAATATTTTTTAAAGTGTATATTTTTATGATTTTGATTTAGTTGATCTCGAAAAAGACCGTTTGCTTATTCTGAATATATATAACATATGCGCATTATTTCATAATATTAATCTATAACGCGCATATTGTTAATGTTGTACAACCTCCTATCCTTGAAGGAAAATATAAATATATTTTCCTTCAATCACAAATGGTTCAAATGCGTGCTTGTATGCCGGGTGCAGTCCAGGATCGTCATTTGGTTCTATCCGATAAAAAGGATAGTCAATACTCGCTAATATGTACATACCCCATTTATATGATGGCTTTCTTCTAGGAAGAGGTTTACCTAAAGAAACAATTCTTATACCTGAATAAATTGGGAAAACGCCATATTTTTTTGACGCATCATTGACAATACCTACAAATTCAGTATTGAATTTTTTCAATTCATTATCTTTCTTTTCCGCATCATGAGCATATTTGATCATTTTCCCTGGGATGCCCTGTGATATTAACTGCAAATCAGGAGCGCAACTTTGAAGCAAAACGAATACCAGGCAAACAACATATTTCATATTCATCATTATTCTACTATTGCTGGTTGCCAGTTATCGCATTTATCATTTGAGTCAGGTATATTTGCGCAAAACGCTTTATCAAAGTCTGGTAACCTTAGATCAGTTCCTCTACCCATGAGGGATCCTGGATCTGCATCATAGTCTGGATCTGAATTAGGTCTAGGAGGATTAGGCAAGCTTTGTCCGGGATGATCTAATCCAAGCATATGCCCTGTTTCATGAAGGATAGGTACTGATGTATAATTTCCATTTTGTGAGTATGCATCATGGAGAGATCCATTATCTAATTCTGCTGATCTTTGGGAAGAATCGGTCCAATCCCTATGATATTTAGTTGTGTGCCAAACAGAAACACTATAATCTGCATTATTTTCTGTATATGATAGATCAAATTTTACAGCAAGGCCATTTTTACATTTTTTGCAACATTTGTTCATCGAAACACATCTATATTCATTTGCGTAAGAATTAAAATGTGATTCTACTAATTCCTGTGCATATCTCTTCCAAAAATTTTGCTCTTTGGCAGTCCAATTACCGCTAGTATCGTTTACGAAGGTTACATCCCATGTCAGTCTCACAAGTAATTTGCATTTATCAAAATCTGGGGTATATTTGATCCTCCCAAGTATATCAACAAACAGATTCACGTGATTCCCGACAAACCCGTACAAATTACGTCCACCCTGTTCTCCGATGGGGTCGCGGGTGAGCCAGCGGCCGTCGGTGGGGTTGTAGTCTCGGTAATTGTAGTACATTGTGCCTGTTTCCCGATCAGTTGTTTCGCTCGAAAAGCCTAGCGGATTTGCCAAAGCCAGTGCGCCTGTGGAGGATAGAGTATGACTGTAGGGGTCGTAATCGTAGCTTGCCAGCAGATTACCCTTTTCGTCAAGAATTTCTGTCACATTTTTTGTAAAATCGTGTGCGTAGTTGTAATGCTTGTTGTCGGGGGTTGTCAGGCCGAGCGGGCGCGTAGCTGTCGGCTCGGACGGATCCCACAGGATCGTGTGAACCAGAGCGTCTCCATTCAACGCGTCGAGCGTGGCGATACGCAGGAACCCGCGGTACAGGTAGCGTTCGTCTCGCGTGAGCGTGCCGTTGGTGCGCACCTGGCGGCGGCAGCGGCGACCCATCGCGTCGTAGGTGCTGGTGATCACGATTTGACCGTCGGCGCTCGTCCAGGTTTTCGTCCGGCATTCTTCATTCCAGCCGAGTGTCCAGTTTCCTGTAGAAGTACGTACATGGAGCTGGTTACCCATCCCGTCGTAGGCGGGTGACTGGATTGGCTGGCCGGGCTGGATGATCGTCGTGTACTTGTCCGAGTAATTCGTGTAGTAGGTGGCCGATCCCAGCGGGCTGGTCGCGGTGCGACGGTTGCCGTTGTTGTCGTAGTCATAACTGTAGCCTTCCTGGCCGAGGTTGGCCTGCGACAGTTCACTGCGGTTGTTGTAGCCGAAGGTGTCACGGCGCGTCTCTTCCCCGAGGCGCCACTGCGTGCGTTCCACGGGACGCCCCATGGTGTCGTAGCTTTGCGTGCGAGTGATGAGGTCCGTGCCCGAGCTCGTCCGGTGCGTGATGCCCGTCAGGAGGTCGCGGCGGCTTTCGTAGCTGTAGCGGCGTTCAAGACCGAAGGGCAACTCCACGCTCGAGAGCAGGTGGCTTCCCGTCAGATAGCCGTAGGTGTAGGTATGGGTGCCATCGTCGAAGCGGACTCCCGTCGTGTTCAGGCGGCCATCCGTCCGGTAGGTTTGGTACACATCCAGAAGCGCTTCGCTCTCCGCATTGCGGGTGAGTTTGTAGCCTCTCATGCGTCCGAAGGCGTCGCGCGATTCTCCGAGGAGGTAGCTCTTGCCGCCGACTTCGAGTTTTTCCGACTCCTGTTCTCCGTACTTGTTGTAGCTGATGCTGCGCGTTCCGGAGGCATCCGTCACGCTCACGAGCTGGCCGAGGTGGTTGTAGCCGTAGCTGATACCCGGCGCACCGGTGGCGTAGGTCACCCGGGTGAGTTCTCCCGTCAGAGGAGCATGTTCGTAATGGGCGCAGAAGTCGTAGGTGTGCGTGTTTTTCGCTGCCAGGCGGTTCATCGCGTCGTAGGTCCAGGTTTCCGTCAACTCGTACCAGGGCAGGAACTTCGACGTCAACTGGCCGGAGGCGAAATGGTAGCCCCAGATCGTTTTGCGACCGTCCGTTCTGTTCTTCGGGTTGCCGGAGATGGTCTCTTCCGGGCTGCCGAAGGTCGTCAGAACGGCGAGACGGTTCATGTCATCGTATTCGTACAGCGCGGGCTGGAGAGCCGTGCCGTATTCCGCGATTGTGCGGCCGCGTTCGTCGTATTCGAAGAAGGACGAATTGCCGGCGGCATCAATGATGCTGGCGGGTCTGCCGGCTCCGAGGTCATAGACGGTCTCGGAGGAGTTGCCGGCGGCATCCGTCGTTTTGACCGGCCATCCGAGGATGTTCTGATCCATAATGCTCGTGTTGCCGCGGCCATCGGTGGTTTTCACCTGGATGCCATTTTGGCGGTAGCTGCGTATTTGGTGAGCGGAAATACCGGCGTTGTCTTTGGAGCGCGTCACGAATCCGTCCACAACGCGCGATTCCGCGATGATGGAGGAGCCGGGAACCTGAACGCGTTCGATACGTTCCGAACCCTGGCCGTAACTCGTCCACCGGCGCGAGGAATTGCCGCGGACATCGATCACGACAGTATCGCGAGCAAGCGAGCTATCCAGCGATGAAGCCAGAGAATTCGTCCGAGTCGTCAGCGGAGAACCCGCCGCGTTCCACACGGTGTCTTCCGAGACGCGATACACACCGCTCCCGAGGTTTTCATAGCGCCAGGACATAGCCTTTATACGGTTGGACAAGGGGCTGGTCGGATTTTGTTCATCCAAAACGAGAAGTTGTTTGATTTGAGTTCCGAGCGCATCGTATTCCAGTCGCATTTCCGCGTTGCTTCCCGTGCGTGAGGAGACGAGTTGCCCCTTGCTGTTGTAGGAATTGGTGGTGCTTACCCATGAGCCGAGCGTGTTGGGGACTTCCTCAAGAACGACTTCTCCAAAGCCATTGAGCGTCGAGCGCGAAATGGGTGTCCAGGGATCCTGAGGCAGGGAAACCGAGGGAACTTCGATGAGATCCTGCACGAGCTTCGTCGTCCTCAAGCCCTGGGGAGTCACTTCGTACTTGTATTGTTCGACAGTGCGTCCGGTGCCGCCATCGGAATGGACAGAGCCATCGGGATTGGTGACGGTGAGGATGATGCCGCCCGAGGGAAGCGTTTGCGTCACCTTCCCCGAGTCGGAGTACTGCCATGTTGTGACGCGTCCCAGTTCGTCCTTCTGCCAAACCGTGCGTCCCATGGTGTCGTATTTGGTATAGCGCACCGTATTCATGGCACCGACGCTGCGCCATTCCTCCAGAACGCGGCCATCGGCATTACGGACGTAGCTGGTGACGGTTTCCGGGGTCGTTTCCGTTGCGGAGCGGATCGTTTCGGTGAGTTGGAGTGCGGAATCGTAGCTGTAAAGCGTCGTGATGCCGTCGAAGTCGGTTTCGCGCAAGGGCCCGGTACACATCATGGCATCCACGGTGCGGACACGGCCATCGGCGCGTTCCGTGCGGATGAGTCTGCCTTCTTCATCGTAGCCGTAACGCTCGCGGGAGAGGATCGACCAGCCATTTCCGGTGTGGGCGTATTGTTCACGGCGGCGGATTGTTTCATCGCCGGAAATGTATTCGATAGTACGCGTGCTCTTGCCCTGAACGGGAGAAGAGTTGACGCGGGTTTCCGTCGTCTTGATCCAACGAACTCCTCGCACAGGCTCAGGCCAATACCCGGAAAGCTGAGCGCGGGGAGCGGCATCAAGGGTAGATTTGGCCATCCGGATCGAGTCGTTTGCGGAATCAGACAAAGACTCGGACAAAGACTCGGACGAAGACTCGGACGAAGACTCAGATGAAGAATCAGATGAAGACTCAGATGCAGAATCAGATGAAGAATCAGATGAAGACTCAGATGCAGAATCAGACGAGGACTCGAGAGACGAAGAAGATGAATCGTTGGCCTCCAGCATTTCTTCTCCAAGGTCTTCGTAGGTGTACCAGGTTTCCACTCCATCCACATCCCGGCGCATCTTCAGACGGCCGCGGGCAATGGAGGGTTCTGCGGAGGGACCGTAGTATTCATCTACGGACGTACGCGAAGCGGAGGCGCCCAATGCGCTTTCCGTCGTCGTTGTCCGGGAAACCAGATCATCTTCCATGTAGGTATAGTTTGTTGTGTGGAGCGTGACACGTTTGCCGCTTTCGTCGATGACGTCTTCCTGCACCTTCGAGGGACGCGTTTCATTGAAGCGGCCACCCTTGATGTAAGTCGTCATCACTTCGCGGCGACCTCCGCGTCCCCACGGGGTCGTTGTCTTCTTCACACGGCCTTCCGAGTCGTACTCGTAAAGGGTGGTACCACCATCGCTGCGTGTTTCCGAAGCAACCCGGTAGTCTTTGTACTCGTATTCCGTCGTGATTGCTCCTTCGGATCCGTATCCTTCCGTACGGCTCAGCGTCTGCCAGCCTCCATCGGTGTATTCCAGGATTTCGCGCACGCTTGAGGCAGGGACGGAGTCTCCGGCACGGCGTACCATTTTGAGGCGTTCCCAAAGGTTGCCGCCAATCGAGCGGCGCACTGTGGCGTCGATGATACGCTCCTTCCCTTCCCCTGTGACGATGACCACATCGTCACCGATCGTGCGCTTTTGGCGAACCTGTTCGGGGAGATTGCGGTATCGGGAACGGGTTTCCGTTACTTTTTCACTGCCTTCTACGAAGCGACGGATCGTCCAGCTACGGAACGGGTCGCCTTCCGTGCGCCAGCTTCCGGTGCCACGGGATACCTGGGAGAGGGCGTAGCGATTAATCTTAAGGCCATCAGGCAAGTATTCTACCGTGGTCAAGCCGCCGCGCGCCGTCCAGATGGACGAGATCGTGCTATTCGGTCCGTAGCATTCCACCTTCAGGTTCTTGCGGAATTCTTCCAAAGTCGTAACGACTCCGGCACGGGAACGCATCGAGACCAGATCATGGGTTTCCAGCGAAAAAGTGAGCTCCGAGCCATTGCCCATGGCCAGACAGACAAAAGCGGGCTCCCCTGAGACGCAATCCGTTCCGGCATGCGTCAGAAGGCGCACAAGAGAAGAACCACCGCGAGTAATGCCGGCGCGTTCAGCCTTCGAGCTTCCGTCTTTTCGGCTATAGTAAAGCCCCTTGCCGGATGGCTTGGTGATCTGCACCTCGCCATTGCGATAGAAGGCATGCCATTCCATCGGGTGGTTGTAGCGCATATAGAGCGGGTAGGAGTCATTATTCGCAAGAGGCATGCGGGCGGAACGCGCCTGGGCCGACGCGGGGGAAGCCGGTGAAAGCGGTGCGTTGGGGTTGGCGGCTATCTGGCCTTCGCCGTCGCATCCGGAGGGGTCTTCCCCGGCGCCACCCGTGGGGATGGTATCCTCGGTATCGTCATCGTTGCCATCGCAGCATTCGGGGTTGCAACAATCGTCTTCGGGCGGAGAACAGCTTGTTGAATCCGAGAGAGAAGACGACGAGGGTTGTTCGACGCTGCTTTCGTGGCTGTCCGACCTCGAATCATCGCCAAACTCGAACCATTCGTAATAGGAATTGCTCGAATCACTGGAACTGGAATCGTCGTCGTTGGCGGGTTCCCAGAAATTGGAGTAGGGGGCTTGTTGCGCCCATTCTCCATTCCAGAAGGCGCGGGCGGAACGGGCGGTGGGTTGTTCATCTCCCGGAGTCCAGGAGGAGGAGGATTGGGGATCCATCGGACGGTTGTTGTTGTCCGAGCTATTATTTGAGTTGTTATTATTCAACATATTTTTAACCGGTTTGTCATTGAGGCCGGTGCTGAATAAATGTCCTTTAAAATCCATTTAATCAACATGAATACGACCTGGGAAATACGTGCCCAATATCCTAAGCACAAACCGGATAAGCCATCAGAAATTCAAAAAATCATCCCAGTAAACAAGAAAACTACTTAGCCTCCTTCAGTTACAGGAGAATACGTGCCCACTTTTTCCCGGGTTTCGTGAAACAGCAGATGCCAAAAAACGATGATAAAAAAATCCCGGAGGGAAATCCGGGATCAGGAATCAGGTGGAAATCGGCTTCCTGAAATGGCACTTCAGGGAGTGTTGACCGTCAGGAATGAGCTGTAGAATCCGCAGGCATCTGGGGAAGCACTACCGTGAAACATGTCTCCACGCCGGGGATACTTGCCACATCGATTGTGCCTTGATGGGCTTCCACAGCACGGCGAACGATGGACAAGCCCAGCCCTGTTCCCTTGATCTGCTGGGAATGAGCCGTTTCTACACGATAGAAGCGGTTGAATATGAATGGAAGGTGAGAAGCGGGGATGCCGATGCCATCGTCAGAAACGCTGATAACGGTTTTGCCATCGCGGACGCCTGCCCTGACGGTGACGGTGAGGCCGGGTTCGGTATTCTGCTTGATCGCGTTTTCGATAAGGTTGAAGAGGATTTGCGTCCAATAAAACACATCTCCAAAAATCATGAAGGGGGTGCGATCCAATATCACGCGTATGGTCGCCTGCTTGTCATGCGCCATGGTTTCCAGACGCCCGATGACATCCTCCACGCAGGTGCCGAAGTCGAAGAGCGTGCGTTTGAGAAGGTTCTCCGAATTCTCCAGCTTGGAGATCATGAGCATGTCCTCAACGATGCGGATGATGCGCTTGCAGTGCTTTTGCATCATGATGAGAATGCGCTTGCGCAGAAGGGGATCGCCAGCGATGTCATCGTCGTCCAGGAGATTTTCCAGATATCCGTGGATGATAGTCAGCGGGGTTCTCAACTCGTGGGAGGCATTGGCCACAAAGTCGCGGCGAACAGTCATCGTCCTGTGTTCCTCGGTCACGTCGTGGAAGAGGATGCCGATCTGGTTGAGATCTTCTTGCAAGGGGGTAGAAACCACTTGAAGCACACTCTCGCGAGTGGAAGTCCCATCCCCTGCCCCAATCGTAGCGGTAATTTTTTGGCTGACGGGGTCACAATTGCGGAAGATTTCGCGATAAAACTGATGGAGCGTTTCATGCTCCGGGGAAAGGAAGACGTTGCCGCCCACGCGACCGGATTCACCCAGGAGGGCGCTGGCTGCCTTGTTGGCAATCAGGATGCGGCCATGCCTGTCCGCCACAATGAAGGCATCGCCCATGGCTTCCAGCACAGCCTGGCGATCTGAAACGAAATGTTCCTTGGAACGCGCGGCTGATTTTTCCAGATCGGAATACTTCTTCCGCAACGACTTCATCTGCATGGAGAAGATACCTTCCCGGTAAGCCCATGCGCCAACGGCGAGGGTAAGCAGAGAAATCAGAGTGATGTCCAGGGGAGCCACAGTCTTGGTAAAAGAGAATTATTGAGGACTGGAACCAGACTCGGGAGATTCCACGAGGCGGTAGCCAACTCCACGGACAGTTTCGATCATATCGGCGAATCCTTCAAGCTTTTGACGAAGGCGCTTCATGTGAGTGTCGAGTGTCCGGCTGTGGACTTCATCGCTGTAGCCCCAGACGGAACGGAGAAGTTCATTGCGATCCTGGGTTCTTCCTGCACGTTCTGCCAAGTAGAGAAGGAGCTTGAACTCTGTACCCGTCAGATCCACCTGTTCACCAGCGAGGTAGAATTTGAGAGCGTTTTTATCAAATGAAAGCGGGCCGCAGGTGACGCGGACTTCACCGGGCTTGACCTGATTTCGCTTCAGGATGGCCTGGATGCGGAGCACCAGTTCCTTTGGACTGAAGGGTTTCGTCACGTAGTCGTCGGCACCGAGTTCGAGGCCGGATATTTTGTCGTCGAGCTGAGCACGTGCAGTCAGGAAAAGGACGGGCACTGAGGCAGTGCGCGGGTCACGCCGAAGGTCCTTGTAGAGGGCAAAGCCATCTTTTTTCGGCATCATGACATCGAGGATAACCAAGTCCGGTTCGGTTTTCAGAGCAACATCCAGGCCTTCCACCCCGTCATGGGCTTTGACAACTTCGTAACCTTTGCGAACGAGATTGATTTCAACGAGTTCCGCGATATCCAGGTCGTCTTCGACGATGAGAATGCGTTCCATGTATCTCTTGATACGTCAATCATGGCTCGGAACGAACTCTTTTATGTGACAAAATGCTCACAAAAGGTTCCTGATGACAATATCTCCCGGGAGAGTCCTTTTCCCCGGGGCAATGATGCGCCCCGGATAGATCGTTGTGCGACAGCCTGTTTTGACATCATGGCCAATCATTGCGCCGAGTTTTGTTCTCCCTGTTGGGCGCAGAATACCACAAGCATCGGCCATACGGTGTTCTCCGCCATCGTGACGGTAGTTCGAGCAAATCGTCCCAGCCGCCAGATTAGTGCGGGAGCCAATAACAGAATCTCCGACATAGGAAAGGTGGGGGATGCAGACATCATCTCCGAGGATACTGCTCTTGATCTCGACACCCTGCCCTATCCGACAATTGTCCCCGATGCTGACATTGCCGCGCAGGTAACAATTCGGGCCAATCCGGGAATTTCGCCCCAAACTCACAGAACCTTCAATGACTACTCCGGGGAGAATTTCGCAGCCGGGAAGCATGTGAAGTGTTCCCATGATTGAAGAACATGGACTTATGGTACAATCGGCGTAGCTGGATTGGAGACTGTTCAGCATGGCGTCATTCCAGTCCAGAAGATCCCAGGGGTAAACCAAACGGCGGATGCAATTTGTTTCGCGAACTTCCCTGCCCTCCTGCAATATGGCTGCGGGAATTGATCCCACCCAGGCGACAGGACGAAGAAAACCATCTATCCCACGGCAAAAGTAGGGGAGGAAAGAGGAAGACCCCTCACGCACGAAGTTCGAGATCAAATCTGGCAAAAGGTCGTCTCCAGGAAAATAGTGAAGGGAGATTTGCAGGCCACAGCCCACGGCACATGGACGAATCTGCACGCCATGTTTCTCCAGAGTACTTTCCATCCAATCTCTGATTCTCATTCCACCCAGTGACAAATCTCCCACAGACCGACCTTCGATCCAGAAACATTCATCCAGTCCGGGCTCAGAGATTAGGCATGCATCAATCATGGAAAAGGGGGTTGATCAGATTAGCAGAGAACTATACCATCTAGAGAGATGGAAGCCCAGTTTTTTCTACAGAAGAGAATTCAACAAGGGCAGGAATATCCTGTGAATTCATTGTGAATAACTTGTCGGAAAGAGAGGTTTGGTGTTGTTCACAAATTTGCTAGGGCGAGTTGTTCACAAAAGTTCTGTTGCACAATAAACTCTGAATCTGTAAGTTAATTCTGTTATTCACTTTATTCACACACTATAAGACTATGAGTTTTATAGATATAAATTCTCTCTTTCTATTGTGCAAAAGAAGCTCGTTGAGTCAGGGAGCAAGCTGGTGTATATTCCCGTCATGCCCTTCACTGATCAGGATCACCACTGGATGTTACTTGCGCTTGCAGAAGCACGCCAGGGAGTTGGCCTGACTAGTCCGAATCCACCGGTAGGAGCCGTACTCATTGCCGATGGGCAACTCATCGGAAAAGGATATCACAAGAGAGCGGGATTGCCCCATGCGGAACGCGAAGCATTTGCCGATGCCCTGCAACGCGGAAATATGCCCCTTCTGAGCCGTTCCACGCTCTATGTGACACTGGAACCCTGTAGCACAGCTGGACGCACGCCAGCCTGCACTGAGGCCATTCTGGAGCATAGTGTGCAACGAGTCGTCTATGGAACAAGTGACCCCAACCCGAAGCATGCTGGAGCAGCCGACAGAATTTTGAGCCCCCATGGCATCGTTGTGGAACACGGACTCATGGAAGAAGAGTGCCTGCAACTGATACGTCCCTTTGCCAAGACGATGAAAACGGGCATGCCATGGATCGTCGTCAAGATGGCCATGAGTCTGGATGGACGCATCACCAGAAAACCGGGCAAGCCTCAGTGGCTGACATCCGAGACAGCTCGAAATTACGTTCATACCCTGCGGAGTAAATGTGATGCCATACTGACGGGGGGGGAAACCGTGCGTGCCGACAATCCGGCTTTTACCATCCGAACACCGGATCGTGCCGTGTCTCCCGATAAGAAACAACCCTGGAGGATGGTTTTGACACGCGACCGTCAAACTTTGCCTGCTCAGGCCTGTTTCCTGACGGATTCGTATGCTGATAGAACGGTTGTTTTTGAAAAAATAACTGACTATAAGGAACTTATGAGAAATATATATCAGAAATACGACGTTTCTGTTCTCATGGTTGAGGCTGGAGGAAGACTTGTGAAAACTTTGTTTCAGGAGAAACTCGTCGATGAATGGATCGGTTTTTATGCTCCGATGATTCTAGGGGGAAGTTCATTGGCCCTTGCCGGAGAAGAGTTTTTGGGGAGTGAAGCCTTCCTCGATGAGGTTCAGTGTACCCCGTATGGTCCTGACATCTGTATTCGCGGGATTGTACAGTATAAGGATTGACCTTTGCTTATATGCCCATGGATTTGTATTGGCAGATGATGGGCGGACATTTCCGTATTGTATGATGCAAGCAGTCCCCTGCCCTGCCCTGGTGAGCGAAAAGCTGAGGAAACAACAGACAAGTAGCCATAAACCGCCCTTTCATGAAGAAGGGCGGTTGCAAACACAGAGAGTCCTGAAATAGAAACAAGGAGCGAGTATTGCAGGAGGATCAATCCTGGTTGCGTTCCTTCTTTAGCCAGACGAGAAGCAGAGCGATGTCAGCCGGGGTGATTCCGGGGATGCGTGAAGCCTGCCCGATTGTTCCCGGACGGATGGATGAGAGTTTGAGGACGGCTTCCTTCTTCAAGGCGTGTACGGAGGCATAGTCGATATCGGAGGGGATTTGCTTGTCCTCCATCCTGTTGATTTTTTCCGCCTGTTTGATCTGCCGGGCGATGTGGCCTTCGTATTGGATTTCCGTCGCGATGTGATCCCAGTGTTCCACGTGGAACATTTCGGTGAATTCGGCAGGTAGATTTTTCCAGTCGTTGCCTGTTCTCTTGAGCCAGAGATCAAGAGGGATGCCGTTGTATTTGGTATTGCGGACGGTGTTGAGTCCAGTGTTGATGGCATCGATTTTGGCATTGATAGCCTGTGTGCGTTCCTGATCAACGAGCCCTATTTCTGAAGCGATGGGGGTGAGGCGGATGTCAGCGTTGTCCTGTCTGAGGAGAAGCCTGAATTCAGCGCGACTGGTGAACATGCGATAAGGTTCTTGCGTGCCCTTGGTGACAAGATCGTCGATCATGACGCCGATGTAAGCCTGGTCTCGTTTGAGGATTAGCGGGGCTTCACCACGGACTTTCAAGGCAGCATTGGCTCCGGCGATGAGGCCTTGTGCAGCGGCTTCTTCATAGCCGGAGGTGCCATTGATTTGCCCGGCGAAGAAGAGGTTTTCAACGAGTTTTGTTTCCAGGGAAGGATGAAGCTGAGTCGGTGGGCAGAAGTCATATTCAACGGCGTATCCCGGGCGAATCAACTGGGCGTTTTCAAGGCCTGGAATGGTGCGGATGAAGGCGCATTGGGCAGCATAGGGCAGGGAGGTAGAGACGCCGTTGAGGTAGAATTCCGAGGTATCGCGTCCTTCCGGTTCAATGAATACCTGGTGTTTGTCCTTGTCGGCAAAGCGAACGATTTTGTCTTCGATAGAAGGGCAGTATCTGGGCCCTATACCTTCGATGATACCGCTGTACAAGGGGCTTTGGTCGAGGCTATTGCGGATGATGTCGTGCGTGTCCGTGTTGGTGTAGGTGATCCAGCAGGGGCGTTGTTGGAGGGTGAATTCAGGATCGGCCCATGCGTTGAGTGTGCTGAAAGGCTCCGTGCTCCGATGGAGTTTGCTGTGGGAAAGAAAACTGAAGAGAGGTGGTGGTGTGTCGCCATCCTGAATTTCACAGATATCGAAGTTGATGGAGTTGCCGTTGATGCGAGGTGAAGTGCCTGTTTTCAGACGATCGACAACAAAGCCGAGTTCCTTCAAATGTTGAGAAAGCCCACTCGGTGCGCATCCGAGGCGACCACCCGGGAAGTGGTTGAGCCCGACATGCAGGAGGCCTTGCATGAAGGTACCGGAACAAATGACGACAGCCTTGGCACTGATGGCGAATTGGAGGCTGGTCATGATTCCTGTGATGCGCGATTCGGAATCGACAAGCAGGTGTTCGGCCATCCCCTGGAAGATGCGGATGTTGGGATCGTTTTCCAGCACCCATTTCATGCGCATCCTGTAGGCGGCTTTGTCACATTGGGCACGGGGTGAACGGACGCTTGGACCTTTGGAGGCATTGAGCATGCGGAATTGGATGGCAGTGGCATCGGTGTTGAGCGCCATGGCTCCGCCGAGGGCGTCGATTTCGCGCACAATATGGCCTTTGGCCAAACCGCCAATGGCAGGGTTGCAGGACATTTGTCCGATCGTATCCAGATTCTGGGTGAGCAGGGCGACGGAGCAACCGAGGCGGGAGGCAGCCAGGGCTGCTTCAATGCCGGCATGTCCTGCTCCGGCAACCAGGACATCGAATTCGGGTAGATCAGGTGCGTTCACGACCAGAACTCAATCAGGAAGCGAGCGAAATTGCAAGCCGATGGAGCACCAGTTTTGGATCTAGTGAAGAAGAGACGAGAGATTTATCTGCCTGCAAACACTCAGTCAGGTTCTTTTTTAGTCTGGGGAGGGTTCTCTTCCCGAGCTTCTGGGCACCCAGAAGAATGGAGTAATAGTTGGGTGTTCCGTCCTTCTTGAGAGGGATGAGTTTTTGTGCGTAGGGAGGCATGGACTCCAGCTTCTTGTAGAAGTCTGTTTTGTATCCGGGATTCAGCTTGAAGGTGTCGCAAATGATGCGTGCAGCGATCATGCTACGCAGGGCAGGTATGAAAGCCGCTCGGATGATGCCTACGGCTTGTTCTCCTCTATCCAATTGAAAGTCAATAAGTTGAATTGCTTCAGAAGCTTTGCCGGATTCAATAGCTCGCGAGATTTCCCAGATGATCCCCGTGCGTGTTTGCGAAACCATGTCGCGTATATCCTGCTCCGTGACCGTTCTGCGCTCCTGGCCGAGATAGATGTCGAGTTTCTCAATTTCCGAGATAATTTGCCGGGATGATTCACTGACGCGATGGATGAAGATATCGAGAGCATCCTTGTCGAAAGCCAGGTTGCGTTCTTTGGCGGCATTCCCGACGATGACGGCCACCTGTTCTTCCCATCCAGGCTGGCTGATGTCGGGCTTGGAGAATTCCTCCGAAGAACCGAGTTTGAGCAAAAGCTTGTTGAAGGCACGTCTTTTATCGAATTCGAAGGCAGAAATGAGAAGGCACACATCGTTTGGGACGCCGCCGGAGAGGAGATTCTGGAGTGATTGCAGGGCTTTTTCCGTGGCTTCAGCCTTGCCAGTGACGGAGTCGCCGAGAAAGTTGGCTCCCTTGAGCCACACGATTTTCAATCCCGGGAAGAAGGGCATTGTTTGGATGGCGTCCCGAATTTGGTGGCAAATCGCGGCAGCGGCATCGGAATCCTGAGCATTGCCATCGATGATTTCGTGAGAAAAGGTATTAGTACCTTCGGATAAACGGGCAAATTTTTCGGTAGCATGTTGCGAGACAAGACCTTCGTCGCTTCCGAAGATGGTGATGATGCGTGAGGAATCCTGAGCCATTCGGGTGTTAGTCTAAAGGGAGAAGCCGGGGCGGGTCAATCCCGGGGACGTAATTATTTTTCGATACTCCTTGGCGGGTTGAAATTTACCTCCGGTACAGAAGAGAACGGAGTGATGAAATGCGGAAAATGCGTTTTCGATCAATGATATATCCATGGTTCGGGAAAATTATTTTAGCATTCGGGAGGATTAGCTTCTTGCGTTTTCAAGTAATTCTGCAAATTTGTTCCTGCATGATGTCGCATCCCTGGAAACGTTCGTTATTAGCTATATGTCTTTTTAGTGCCATATTGCTGGGATGTGTTCTGTATTGGCGGTGGTTCCGCGAAGGAGAGACTATGCTCGATGCTTTCCAGAAGGAGACTTACAGTATTAAGACGGGAGCTTCCTTTTCTGAGAGTGATGTACCGGTTTTAAGTGAATTGGATCGCGAAATGTCCAAGATTTCCTCCTTTGCCTCTCAAGCGCTCGTAACTATTTCCGCGACCGGTTCTACGGATTTGGGCTACAGGAGTAGCGAAGATGGCACAATTGGGAGCCATGTTGTGAGCAGAGGGCAGGGATCCGGAGTGATCGTTTCCAAGGAGGGGCATATCATTACCAATTACCACGTTATCAGTGGGAAATCCTATATCCAGGCCATTCTTGGCGATGGGGAAGTGACAACGGCTCGTGTGGTTGGCGTCGATCAGTTGTTGGATATTGCTGTGTTGAAGATCGACATGAAAGAGCCCTTGCAGCCCATTCCTTTTGGCAACAGTGATGATGTGAAAACCGGGCAGATTGTCATGGCTCTCGGCACACCCTATGGATGGGCCAAGACGGTGACTCAGGGGATTGTCAGCGGTCGCGACAGGCAATTTAACAGCCTTGGTGTCAATTACATCCAGACAGATGCTACCATTCACCAAGGCAATTCCGGGGGGCCATTGATCAATATTTTTGGAGAAATGATCGGGATCAATTCCTCTATTCTGTCCGGCCGGGCTTCATCGGGAGGTACTCTGGGGTTTGCCATTCCGTCTAACATTGTCCTCCAGGCATTCAAGCAGATTTGCGAACACGGCCGCCCGATGCGCGGATATCTTGGAATCGATTTTGTGGAACCGACGCAGGGTATTAAGGATTTTATTCGATATCAGGATAAAGATGGTGCCATCGTCAACACTATCCGATACAACTCACCTGCCGAGAAGGCAGGATTACAGATAGGGGATGTCATCCTCGAATGTAATGGCAACAAAATCATCGAAAACAAGGAGTTGATCCGGGAATTGGAATCCTTGCAAGGTGGAGATACCATCCGGTTTGTCGTGTGGCGCCAGGGGCGCAGGCTGACGGCTAAAATCACTCTGGACGACATGACGAAAGAGATGGAACAGAACAAGGATTCCATCCTGGTACGCAATGGCATTACCGTTCGCGATCTTTCTCTCGTCGAGAAAACTTCTGGTGTCAAAGGAATTGTGGTCGAAGGTGTTAAAGCTGTTTCGAGCGAAAGTAAAAACCTGGAAAACGATCTCAAGGCTGGAGATTTTATTTTTAGTGCCGACGGGAAGGAAATTGACTCAGTCAAAGAGCTGGACGCCCTGTTGAAAAAAGCTCCTGTTGTCATTTTCTTCGTCAGGAACAACCGCATGTTCCGGCTTAAACTTCAGCTGGAGTATACAAACAAAGTATCAATTCCCCAGAATACAGGAAAAACATTTTTGTAAGTCTCCAACGGGAAATAACAATTTTGGAATTGTTCCATATAAGACCCATATAGGGCTTGTGGAGAAGGGGTGTTTTTTGTAGGGAAATGCTTGTATGGCTTTTATCAATGATCATTTCTTGAAGCTGCAGGCGGGGTATCTTTTCCCTGAAATCGCCCGAAGGGTCAATGTGTTTTCCCAAGAGCATCCGGACGAAGCTTCACATTTGATCCGTTGTGGCATCGGTGATGTCACCGAGCCCTTGCCTATGGCTTCCATCGAGGCCATGCACCGGGCTGTCGATGACTTGGCTACGCGGGAGAGTTTCCATGGTTACGGCCCGGAACAGGGATATGAGTGGCTCCGCTCCGCCATTGCGGAAAAAGCCTACAAACCGCTGGGAGTAAGCATCGACAAGGATGAAATTTTCGTTTCCGACGGCGCCAAATGCGACACCGGGAACATTCTGGACATCTTCGGAAGCAACAATCGCATAGCCGTCCCGGATCCCGTCTACCCCGTGTACGTGGACACCAATGTCATGGCCGGCAACACGGGGAATGCCCGCCCGGATGGCTCCTACGAAGGACTCGTTTATCTTCCCTGTACGGCGGAGAACAATTTCGTCCCTGAGCTTCCTCAGGAACGCGTCGATCTCGTGTACCTCTGCTTCCCCAACAATCCCACGGGAGCCGTTGCTACGCGCGAAGAACTTACCCGTTGGGTGAACTACGCCCGCGCCAACGATGCCATTTTGCTCTATGATGCCGCCTACGAGGCATTTGTTCGCGAGCCAGGTATTCCCCATTCCATTTTTGAAATCCCGGGGGCACGGGACTGTGCCATCGAATTCCGTTCCTTCTCCAAGCAGGGGGGCTTTACTGGCGTTCGATGCGGGTATATCGTCATTCCCAACCAATTAATGGGTAGAGACTCACAAGGCAATGCCATCCCGGTTCAGAACTTGTGGAGACGTCGCCACTGCACCAAATTCAACGGTGCTTCCTACATTGTCCAGCGCGGTGCCGAAGCCTTGTTTAGCGATGAAGGCATCCGGCAAACAAACGAGCTGATCTGCCACTACCTGGGTAACGCCGCATTACTCTGTGATACCTTCCGCAAAGCTGGTTTGCGCGTGTGGGGCGGACGGAATGCACCATACGTCTGGGTTGAATGTCCAGAGGGCCTCGACAGTTGGGGGATGTTCGACAAAATGCTCCATGAAATCAACGTCGTCATTACTCCCGGAGCCGGTTTTGGCTCCCGTGGGGAAGGATATTTCCGTGTGTCGGCGTTCAACTCCCGTGCCAATGTGGAAGAAGTTTGCCGCCGCGTGCTGGAATTCCTCGCGTAAGGCTGAAACCAGCCTTTCTTCGGGAGGGTTTTTGCTTGCCTTGTTCCTCTCCCTCGTCCCTGCATTTGGGAACGTGGGAGAGGCCTTTGAGGGCAAGAGGGCAGGGGAGTATAGCGTGAATGCTTCCACTTGGAGCGAGTACAAAATGGAACAGCCTCTGATGGGTACCCTGTTCACCATCAGGCTGTACACACCATCCCGAGAGTTGGCTGACAAGGCTTGCAAAGAAGCCTTCTCTGAGGCCAAACGCCTGGAACAACTCCTTTCCTCTCGCGATGAAAGGAGCGAGTTGGCTGCCTTCAATCGTGTTCCACATGGAACGTTTTTTACTCTTTCCCAGGAATTGGCGGATGCCTTGCGAGTTGCTCTCGACTACGCGTCGAAAACCCGGGGTGCTTTTGATCCCAGCCTGGGGCCATGCGTTCGCCTATGGCGGCGTGCTGCCAGCAGAAAGCAGCTTCCTGACCTCGCAAGTCTGGAAGCCGCCCGGATATCATCCGGCTACTCCAAGCTCGTTCTGGAGGGAAATAAAGCGCAAAAAACAGTTCCCGGTATGAGGATTGATCTTGGGGGAATTGGCAAGGGCATGGCTGTGGATGCCATGGGCAGAGTTTTGGATGGAGCAGGGATATCGGTGTATTGTATTTCCAGCACGAGCGATGTCCTGGCTGGTGATCCTCCACCCGGGCAGGAGGGCTGGAGGGTGGCTCTGGATACGGAGGGGAAGGAGATGCTTCCCCTCATGAAACGATGTGCCGTTTCGACTTCTGGCGACATGTACAAGCGCATTGTCGTTGCAGGAACATCGTATTCGCACGTCACTGATCCAGCCACGGGATTGGGTAGCACTCGTGCGGGGAGCGTGACTGTTTTATCACATGTAGCGACGGAGGCAGATGCCTTGTCAACGGCCTGTTCGGCCGTGGGTGAGAAAGCCTCCGTGGAGATTTTGAACAATTTTCCGGGAGTGAAGGCCATCTTCCACGAAACGAAAAACGCTCCGGAACCATCCAGTGGGTCGGAGCGTGATCAAGAGCGCATGCCTTGAAAGGTTGGGCACGGCGAAGGGTGTGGATTCAATCACATCTTATCGACTTCACGGTCAATGGCCTTGCTGGTATCTTTGGCTGCTTCTCCCATGGCATTGCCAACAGAACTCACGTCCTTGCCGACGCCGCTGACTGTGTTGCAGGATGACAGGAAGGCAGTTGCTATTACTGCGAGGCTGAAGGTTAATACGGGTTTCATCATGCAGGATAGACCAGTGATTGTTCATTTTTGCTCAAAAATTATTTTTTACTGAGAGGAGGGAGAATCAGAGATGCAAAATGGCTGTTTTTATGGAATTATGTCGCAGTGAAACGGAGTGATGCGGCATTGTCTTCTGGATTATGCACTTTGAGTGTGTATTCTGAAGGGGAGGGAATTGAAGGATGAAATCTGACAATATGTTTCAACGACGCCATTTTTTGAAAACCGCTGCCGGAGCAGCAGGTTTCCTGTTGGCTGCGCCTCATATACTCCGCGCTCAGGAAGCATTCCCCACGAAAACTTTGAAAATCGGTTTGATCGGATGCGGTGGCCGGGGTCTTGGTGCTCTTCGCAACGCTCTTGATGCTGACCCGGACACTGTTGTATGGGCATTGGCGGATGCCTTCCAGGAGCGCGTGGATTTTGGAGCTAACCTGGCGAAGGAACAATACGGTGGCCGCATGCAGGCTGATGGATCTCGCCGTTTTGTCGGACTGGATGCATACCAGAAGCTGTTGGCCGAGTCGGTGGATGTCGTGCTGCTTTGCACGCCTCCTGCTTTCCGCCCCCTGCACCTGGCTGCAGCAGTCGCCGCCAGCAAGCACCTTTACGTAGAAAAACCCATTGCCGTGGATGTTCCGGGGGTTCTGTCGGTCATGGAATCAGCTCGCGTCGCCAAAAACAAAAATCTGGTCATCCTCGACGGTTTCTGCTGGAGGTATGACGATGCTAACAAGGCTGCCCGCGCCTGGCTCCAGGAAGGCAAACTGGGGCGTGTCCTGTCCTTTGATGGCTTGTATTACACAACGCCCCCCAAATCTCCACTGGCTCTGGATTCCCGGCCGGCAAACGAATCGGATGTCTCATGGGCTCTGCGCAACTGGACAGCCTGGAATTGGCTTTCCGGCGGTTCCTTTGTGGAACAGGTGATCCATACCATCGATGGTATGATGTGGTCGATGGATGACCGTCCTCCATTGGCTGCCATTGGCTCTGGCGGCCGTGCCCAGCGTACGGATGATGGCGATGTGTGGGACCACTACGACGTCCGTTACGAATACGATCACGACGTTATTGGCCATATTTCTTCCCGGCAGTGGGTTGGTTGCCACAGTGAAATTTCCGATCGAACATTCTGCGAACAAGGTATTCTTTCGACGCCCAACCGCCCGCATATCCAGGCAGCTAAACGCTGGCGTTACCGTGGAGAAAAAACCAACATGTATGCCAATACACATGTGGCCTTCTACAAATACCTGCGGAATGGTGAATGGGTGCAGACGCTTGATCAAGCCGCCACAAAAACGCTCGTGGCCATCATGGGGCGCGATGCCGCCCAGACTGGACGCCGCATCACCTGGGATGATATCCAGAAGGATAGCCAGGTGCTCGTTCCAGAGAATTTGACGATGGACACGACCCTGCCTCCAGCCAGAGTTCCGGTGCCCGGACGCGGTTGAATGGCCAGCCTTTTTAATCAAGAAACTCCCTCCTCTCTCCCCAACCATGTCTATTTCCGATCTTCCCAGGCTCAGGCGTCGTGTTCGCCAGGCGGCTTTGTGGGTAGTTGTCGTGGTTGTCCTCGTTCTTGCGGGCATCTATTTTCAGAATTTTCGTCCGGCGCCTTATGCCCCACAGCAGCCAGTTGAGTTCTCGCACAATACCCACGTGTGCAAGTTGGGAATGGATTGTGCCACTTGCCACACGGGGGCGTTCATTTCTCCGCGCGCAGGTTTGCCCCCTGCTTCTGCGTGTATGAACTGCCATAAGCATGTCTTGGCGGATAGCCCTCTGATTGAGCCTATCCGTCGGGCTGCCGATCCCGATTACCCGGACTATACCGGCATGCCGATACCTTGGATAGCCGTGAACCGTCTTGCTGGCCACGCCTACTTCAGCCATGTAGCCCATGTGACGCGTGGTGTTGGGTGTACGGAATGCCACGACGATATTTCACGGATGGATCGCGTTGGCATTGCCCAGAACCGAGGGATGAAATGGTGTACGGATTGCCACCGGAACCCCTCTCAAAAGTTGCGTCCGCTGGAGGAAATCGCCAATCCCGCGTACATGCCATCTTTGTTCCTACAAAAGAACTCCATCAAGGTAGATGGGTTGCGATTGACGGATCCCACGCATTTGAGCCCTCTGTTGCAGAAACGCTGGCACGTTGCTCCCTCCAGCAATTGTACGACGTGCCACCATTGATTTTTTTCCCAGTTTACCATGCCGCAACACTCCGCTCCAGATGCCAGTTCACCAAGCCGCGAAAGTGGTGATGGGCGGTTGTCCAGAAGGCGATTTATGCAGTGGCTTGGGACAGGTGGGCTCATTGCCGGTCTCCTGCCTGCCTGCCGACGGGTAGATCAATACCTTATCCCCTACAACCAAGGGCCCGAATGGACGGTTCCCGGTCTGCCAACGATTTTCGCGACTTGTATGCCCGGAGTCCGGGGAGCCGTTCCCATGATGGCCGTCTGCCGCGATGGTCGCCCGACGAAGCTGGAGCCCTCGTCGTCCTGGCCATTGGCATCCGGGCTTTCATCTTGGGCACAGGCCTCCCTGTTCGGCTTGTACGATCCCACGCGCAGCCGCACAATCCTGTTCCACGGGAAGCCTGCTGCTCGCGAAGAAGTGCAGGGCGCCTTTGCATCCTGGGCCAGGAAAGTCGTTGGGCGTGGCAAGTGCGCCTTCCTCATTGGTGATCGGGTATCACCTGTGGAACGCGGGCTACTGGAAGAATCCGGCAAGCGCAATCCCGGTATCCGCATTTTTCATTGGGAACCCCTCTCCGATGCTTCCCGCAGCCGTGCCGTCGAGGATGCTCTGCAACCTGGTGCTGTTGCCGTTCCGCGCATGAACCGGGTTCGTCGCCTTCTGTCATTGGACTGCGACTGGTTGGGGACCGATCCGCAGGGTGTCGCCTCCGAGTTCATGCAAGGGCGTATTCCGGAAGCAGAACGGAGTAGAAATGTTCCCGGCATCGGGAAAGATTTCAATCGTTTTTATGCGGTCGAAGGAAGGTTTTCCCTGTCTGGAGGGATGGCGGATCATCGCCTGCCCATGTTGCCTTCCGCCATTCCCCTGTTTCTATGGGAGCTGGCTCGCCGTGTGGGACGCCTGACCGGGCATGCCAGCCTGAAGGATCTGCCAGCCGCAGTCTCCCCCATTCCCGATGCGTGGAACACTTGGCTGGATGCTTGTGTCGAAGACCTTTGTGCTCATCTTTCTCAGTCCCTCGTCCTGCTGGGGTGGAATTATCCACAGCCCCTACATCGCTTGGTGCTGGAGATCAATTCTGCTCTCAAAGCTCCCGGGGTAACCCTCTCCTTCCTGCAAGGGGAAGAAGCATTGGGTGAATCCCTTCAGAACCTCTCGGAGGCAATTCGCAAAGGAGAAGTGGAAACCTTGTTCCTCCTCGGTTCATGCAATCCCGTGCGCGAAGCTCCCCCTGAGTGGAATGTGCGGGCAGCCCTCGAATCCCAAAATCTGGAAAGTGTCCATCTGGGGCTTTACGTGGATGAAACGGCTCAGGCATGCGACTGGCATTTCCCGGCGGCACATTATCTGGAGTCCTGGGGAATCGAGCGTGACGACTACGGGCGCTTTTGCTACACGCAACCCGTAACGCTCCCCTTATACGGAGGGTATAGCGGGATTGAATTTCTCTCCGGCCTGATGAATAGCAAAGGAGTATTGTTGTCTGCCGATACTGCCCCCGGCAATCTGTCGCCAGCCTATCACCGCGTTCGCAGATGCTTTGAACGTGCCGTCAACCCAGTCAGCAAGGAAGTCGGGTGGACAGAGGCTTTGAAGCGTGGGTTCTCTCCAGAAACCGCTTTCAGCCCTCTATTGAAAACCCCTGCGCCTCCTGCCTCGGAAACCTTGGATGCCTGCCATCGTCTGGCCGAAATACCGCCTCTTGCCTCTGGTGAACGAGAAGTACAATTTACTCCGGATTATGCGGTCTGGGATGGCAGGTTCCTGTCCAATGCCTGGTTGCGAGAGTTGCCGGACCCCGTCACTGGCCTTTGCTGGGATGGCTCTGCACAAATGGCTGTGGAAGCCCTTGGCTCATCCAGGGAACACCAGACCCTGCGTGTGGAAGACCCCCATGGTGCCTTTGCAGAAGGCCTTGCGTGCGGCGTCCCCGGCATGCCCCAAGGTCTCGTGGTCATTCCGTTGGGCTACGGGGGGCAATCGGCCGCTGATGCTGGTGCGGCTATCGAGAGCAATGCTTGGTCGCTGGCTTCGACTTCATCGGGCATTCCCTTTGTCAGGCGACTGAAAGCATCGGCTTTTCACCTGCTTTTGGAAGAGGAAAAATCCCTTGCCATCATTCCACCTGTCACTGATGGGAAAAGCCCCGTTCCCGCCAAGTTCGTGGCTTCTCTGGCTCTTGCACCTCCACATTCGGAAGTTCCCTTGTGGATGCCACCCGAGGCGAATGAAGTCCACCAGTGGGGGATGAGTATTGATTTGAGCCTGTGCACTGGTTGCAATGCCTGCCTGGTGGCTTGCCAGGCGGAAAATAACATTCCTGTTGTCGGGCGTGAGGAGGTTGCTCGCGGACGCACCATGCACTGGATTCGCATCGACCGCTACTTCACCCGGAATGGGAAGGAAGACTGGTCTCTGCAAGCATTCCCCATCGCCTGCCAGCAGTGCGCCAAGGCCCCCTGTGAATCTGTTTGCCCGGTGAATGCAACCGTCCATACCACGGAAGGCATCAATGCCATGACCTACGCCCGTTGCTGGGGGACGCGGTATTGTGCTGCCAATTGCCCGTACAAGGCACGTCGCTTCAATTTTTTTGACTACGCCCGCTTTTCCGATGAAGAAACTCGGTTGCAACGCAATCCCAACGTCACGGTTCGTTCCCGAGGAGTCATGGAGAAATGCACCTATTGTGTCCAGCGTATCGAGGAAGCCAAAATCCGGCACAAGGCACAGCTTATGTCCCGCGCGCTTCCTGGGCGTTCAGCCGAGTTGGAATTGACGGATGCTGATCTATGCTTGGCTGATGGAACCATCCGAACGGCTTGTCAGGCGGCATGTCCCGTCGAAGCCATTAGTTTCGGCAATCTGCTGGATAAGAGCCGCGTTGCCATGCTTCGCCAGTCACTACGCTCTTTTACCGCATTGTCTCAAATGGGCACACTACCACGAACGACTTACCTTGAACGTACGAACAATCCCAACCCGAAGGTCAACGGACGCCAAGGTAAATGAATGAGAGAGAATTGGGAAAGGAAAGGCAGGGGGCTGGAGAGAGAGAGCGTCGGTGGACAGGGGGCGAGACAAGAAAGGCAGGGGACTGACAATTGAGAAGTTAGATTTGCCCGAAGAGGCGGTTGTAGATGCGCTTATCGAATTTGTAGAAATGGGCAGCGCGGTGTGAAACATTGGTTTGTTTTTCCTCCAGGACTTTGACGTAGGGCATGGAAGCTATTTTTTTGTGGAAGTTGCGAGCATCTATCTTGATACCTGTGATGGTTTCATAGATTTTTCTGAGCTGCAAAGCCGTGAACTTGGAGGGGAGAAGTTTGAACAGAAGGGCTGGTTGCCACTGAGCCATTTGACGGAGGTAAACCAGAGCTTCTTCCAAAATTTTATTATGGTCGAAAATTAGATTGGGGGTTTCGTTGACAGGTACCCAACGGGCATTGAACTTCGTTGAAAAAATCTTCAGCTTGGTCGAAATACGAAAGGTTGACATAAAGCCCACTGTCACGACACGGTCAATGTCCATGCTGACCTGGTCTTTCAGCCACGAGCGATCCTGAGGATTGCTCGTTCTGTTCGGAGAACCGAATGCGCGAAATTGTTGAAGGGCGGATCTCTTGATACCTGTCATCTCTTCGACGATATTGGAGGCCGCACTTTCCAGATCTTCATCCTCGTGAATGAGGCGTCCGGGGAGTTTCATATTGTCTCCTTCATGGACGCCTGTTTTTTCAACAAGAAGTGTGTGGAGCTGTGAACCATCAAATCCGAAGAGGACGCAGTCTACAGAAACATTGCGGAGATATGACTTCATGGTAGCCGAAAAGAGGGGCGAGTAATCTGCTTACATACATAGTACGTTATATATCCTTTTTTTCTACCACGAAATATTTGGTTATTAGCACTTTAGCTCTAATTTTATCATTTGATAAATGATAAGAGTATCTCATTTAGTATTCTCATGCAGGTGTTTTTGTAAATTTTTTGATACTGAAATTATACGATATGAATTTCCAGTGTACGGTACCTTGGAAGACAATGTGCGAGGATAAAAAATCCGCCCGAACAGGGAGACCTGAACGGGCGGATGTATGAATGAAATATGAGCAACTTACTTAAAATGATTGTGCTATGCCAAGTGCCGCCACATGGGATATGTAGGAATCACGCAAGGTGGCTTGATATGAGATGTACACGGAAAAGTCGTTGCTACTGAGGAAGCGGGAGATGAACTTGGCCTTGTAGGCCTGCCGTGCTGCCGGATAACCGCTGCCGTTGTAGATGTCAATATAGTGGGTATCTTCTTCCCACCAATCATCAGTGAAGGTGTAGTGGGGATTGTTGCGAATGATATCCGGGCAGAAGCTGCCGGAGATAGAGTTCGTCCATGTGGTTCCATTGGCAAAGGTCGCCGTGTGTTCGAATGCGAGTCCGACTTCGAGAGACAGGTTGTCAAATTTGCCCCGGTTGTCCCAGGATGAATCATCATCATCCCAATAGTTGCTGTAGCGCTTTTGCTTGTTATCGGCATGGACGTAATTGATGCCGGCAAAGGGGGAAATAGCGAGGGATTTGGTAACCTGATAATGCCAGGTCAGAGAGAGGCTGGTGTTGTACGTCCATGTATCCCAGCTGGGGGTATCGGGATGCTTGCAATCGTTTTTCGTCGCAGCAAAGCCTAAGTTCAAGTTTGTGATGAGGTAGGATCTTTTCCCGGTCGCGGCAAGGAAACCACCGTAAATGTTTCCCATGAAGGAATGCTGGTCGAAGCGGTCACCCTCAATCAGCCCGTCGGGATGGTCGGCCAGTTCCTTGATTTTTTGGTGCCCAAAGACTTGACCGAGGGAAAGCCCCAGAAGCCCGGATACATGGTTGCCTCCCATGGCATAATCATAACCTGCGGCAGCACCTGCTGCCGAATAATGGAAGCCCGGGTTATTGTTCCGCATAGAAGCGTTACCGAAACTTCCAATGCTACTGAGCCAGATCCTGGATGCGTCATCGTCATGGAAACGATCTACGGTGATTTGCGTAGCCGTGACGTCAGTCAATGACTGAAGATGGCCCATGGAGGCCCACATGGAATCAAGCGACGTTTCCGGGCCGCTGGAAGTGTAGATATCATCAGGCGGCATGGCTTGGGCGATCGTTAGCCCGGCGGTTGCAGCCAGAATGCATAGGGGGTGCTTGCGAAGTTTCATGGCGGTATAGGGTGGGTTTGGAGATTATTGTGGTGCCGGCATGCGGTTGGTCGTGAGTATCGGCATCTTATTGGTGAAAGCGAAGCAGAGGGATGTTTTTGTCTAGGTGTTTGAGGGGAGAATTAGTTTTTTGATTTTATCTTAATGCCGGATGGGGATGGCTTAACTGTCCCTGATCCAACAGTATGATAGGATCAAGTTATCCCCAATTTCTCATACTATGAAAATGACAAATACCATCGAAACGGCTGCTTTTATTATTGGATGCTCATGCCTGTTGGCAGGCACTGCTCTTTCCGCAGAGTCTCTTTCCCATACGGAAAATGCCCTGCCAAGAGATAGCCAGGTTGTTCTGGACACGAAACTGGAACAGGATTTCCAGCTCAACCTCAGCACTGGCTGGTCGAGCAGGTACGTAACCGAAGGAATCGACTGTTTGCCGGGTAGTTCCATTTGGGAAGTTGCCCCATCTATCAAGTACGGAGGAATGACTTTGTCTGCCTGGTATGCGCATGGTATGTCGGAGTCCTACGAAGAACTGGATCTCGTACTCGGGTATGCCTGGCAGATGGGCGACTGGACGATCAACCCATGGTACGAGCATCAGTTTTATATGGATCAGGATTACAACGTCAACAATCCTGCCCTGACTATTTCCCGTACGATTGATGGCTGGCTGGAAGCTGGAGCGGAAATACAGGTTAAGGTGGAGCACAAGGTTGGTGAAGCCTATTACAGTGCGTTCTGCCAGACGACATGGGAACCTGTGGAACATGTGACTGTTTCTCCGATGATCAGGTATGGTTACAACGGAGGCTACAATACTGGGGTGAATGACGGCTCCAATTGCATCGACTATTCTGTGGGTATCAATTGGCAATATGCGGAGGCTTGTTCTCTGAAGGGATCACTGAACTACTCACAGGCCGTTTCTTCTCTGCGCCGTGCTGACCTTGGGGATGTTTTCTGGATCAGTCTCCAATGCGTATTCAATTTTTGATACCGCGTTTTTGGTATTAAGGGAACCACCAGAGGGGGGGATGGTTTTGTGATAGATCATTCTCGGGCCAGGCGTATTTAATTCGAAATATTATTGTCCGATGATTATCAACAACATTTTTTCCTATATAGCCTGTCTTACCGTTTTGGTAGGGCCAGCTTCCTTGGCGCAGGATTGCACCGACCAGCAGTTGCTTATCCAGCGGGTGGTTCCGTCCCTCAAAGGAAAGATTGAATTTTCCCTGAATCCTGCTCTGGCAAACCGGTTTACGGTTGATGCGGAGAACGGGATCGTGAAAGTATCCGCCGGCGAGGCGAAAAATCTGGCGCCTGCTCTGGGTTACTATCTGAGACACGGGTGCGGAGCCCATTGGTCGTGGAATGGAAACAGGATGGAAACGAAAATTCCTCCGTCGAAATTCCAAGCTGAAATTCAGGTTCCCTGGGCATGGAGGTATGCGTATAATTACTGTACCTTATCCTATACTTGTGCCTTTTGGGGAGTCAAGGAATGGGAGCAGGAAATTGACCGGATGGCTTTGAATGGCATGACCCACATGCTGGTTCAGGCGGGCTTGGAAAAAGTCTGGGAGTTGACACTTCGCGAGCTCGGATATCCGGATGATAGAATCAGGGCATTCATTCCCAATCCTGCTTCCGCCGCATGGTGGAATATGGGCAATCTGGAAGGCTTGGGTGGCCCGCTGAGTCAGGGCGAGATCGATCGTGAAGGTGAACTGGGAAGATTCATCGTCCAACGCATGGCCAGCCTTGGCATCCAGCCTGTGCTTCAGGGATTTATCGGCCTTCTCCCTCATGACTTCGA
The DNA here is from genome assembly GCA_964448375.1 of uncultured Akkermansia sp. Classification (GTDB taxonomy): domain Bacteria; phylum Verrucomicrobiota; class Verrucomicrobiia; order Verrucomicrobiales; family Akkermansiaceae; genus Akkermansia. Next base: position 16,666 of record CAYVAI010000001.1, on the reverse strand, counting down.
CCAGTATTACAAAGGAACAGATGCCCGATATTTCCCTCAGGGTAAATGGGTTTCCGGTTTCCAACGTCCAACGGTGATTGATCCGACAACAAAGGATTACGCCAGGATTGCAGAAGTCTGGTACCGGAATCTGGAACGCGTGTATGGCCTCAAGGCCAAGGCTTTCGGGGGAGACTTGTTCCACGAGGGGGGAAATTCAAAGGGCATTGACCTGGCCGCTGTTTCCAGAGCTGTCCAGAACTCCATGCAGAAGGCGTCTCCCGGCAGTGTCTGGGTGCTCCAGCATTGGGGCGGCAATCCATCCCCCACACTTTTGAGCGGGCTTGATGATGACAAGGCTGTCGTTGTATCCCTCGCCAACCATTTGAGTACGGCAACGGATGGGAGCACAATACGTTCGTTTTCCGGAAAACCCTGGGTGTGGTGCGAATTGTCGAACTTTGGCGGGAAACAAGCCTTGTACGGCAGCTTGAAAGCTTTGGCGCACATGGGAGATTTACAAAAATCGCCTGAAAAGGAACGCCTGCTGGGAGTTGGTACGATATCCGAAGGCCTGGAAACCAATCCGATTTTCTATGACTTGCTCTTTGACCGCTTTTGGACGGACAGGCAAAAAAACATGTCTGACGAAGAACTCAAACAATGGATTGCGGGCTACGTCCAGCGTCGATATGGTGCCGCTTCTGAAGATGCCTCTCAAGCTTGGTCTCTGTTGGAACGTTCCGTTTATGTCCCGGTATCCGGGCAGACGGATTGCCTGGAATCCATTTTGTGCGCCCGCCCTGGCCGGCATGTAGATCGAGCTTCCGCCTGGGGCTCCGGAAGACCCTATTACCAGCCTAAAGAAGTTCAGGAAGCTGCTTTGCTGATGCTCAAGGCTGGGGAAAGTAATCCCGCTCTCTGGCAGCAGGAAACCTTCCGTTACGATGTCGTTGATGTCGTTCGCCAGTTCCTGGCTGATATTGCCCGCCCTCTTCTTGCCGCGGCCATGGATGCTTGGGAGAAGAAGGACGAAGCGGCCTTCAACCGGTATGCCTCGGATTTCCTGGGGCTGATTGCCGCCACGGATGAACTGTGCGGAACACATTCGATGTGGAGACTCGGCCGTGCTTGTGAGATGGCTCATGCCAAAGGCATGACCTCGGCCGAAAAGAAAAATATGGAAATAGCCTGCAAGCGGCTCTACACCACCTGGAGTGGAAAAATCGATGCTCTGAATGATTATGCCCACCGCCAGCTTCAGGGCTTGTTGAAGGATTACTACTTCAATCGCTGGGATATTTTCTTCTCCGCCCACCGCGATGTTCTTGCCGGAAAACTCCCCGAACAGGATGTGATGGCAACTATAGCCAGGCAGTTGAATGAGTTTGAACCAGCCTGGGCTGCGAACGGTGTTTCCTATTCGTCAAAGCCGGAAGGTGACACGAGACTAATTGCACGTGGCATTATGAATCGCTTTATGCCTGTTGCCGCCTCTGTTGCTTCATGGAATCAGATTGGGCAGCAGTGGAAACTGGATCCGAAGACGGGAGTGCTTGAATTCAATGTCTCCGATACCATTCAGGAACCCGGAACGTATGCCGCCACATTTGTATGGAGGAACGGCAATAATGCCCTGTCTATCCGCAAGGTTGGCTTGTTCGAAGGGGATAAACCGGTTTCCGAGGATGTGCATGCTGGATATACCGGCGTCAAAAACGAAGCCAATACCTACACCATCCATGTGGACAAGCTGAGAACCAACCTGGATGTTTACAAGCTGAAGGCGGAAGTGGAAGGCGTGGGCGGTGGTGATTCTTCCGGGGTACTTATGTTCCGCAAAGTCAAGTAAACGCTGGAATTTTTACCCCGAAAAGGACGAAACCCGGGCCAGCCCATTCCCTTATAGGGGTGGCTGGCTCGGTTGTATTTTATGGTTTAACTGGCTGAGCAGGCAGGTCGAATTTCAGGCCGGGAACTTCCTTGTAATGAAGCCCGTCCCATAGAACGGGGATGCAGCAGAAGAGCCACTTCGTTTCGCCACTTTCACCCTTCCAGGGACCGGCTACGCTTTTCACGAGCACTTCATTCAATCCTTTTTTCAGGTGAATCGGTACCGGGGGGCGGAAGAAATACCCTTCCTGTGTCAGCGGGGCTTCTTCAATGCGGCCGCGTCCCCAACCTGTCCATGGGAGGCTCTTGAAGGGCCAATGGGGCGGGGCTATCCGCTTATGATTGACCCACACGTCTCCACCGCTGTAGTCCCAGCTGCCTTGCTCCGGTGCTCTGGCTGTTCTGTAGCCGCCGGAGTGCCCCCACATGCCATTTAAACCGAACATGAGGTAAACATCCTGATCTTTGGGGCTGTGAATATAGGTCAGGGCATAGCAGGTACCGGAGTCTTTGCCAACGGAGGAGGACATTAGAGTCGGCCAGTGATCAAGGCGGTAAACCTTTCTGTGAGCATCGAACATGGCAAAGAGATGCCTGATGTGGATGGCTCCCCCATAGGCGGGTTGCTCCATCCATGATAGGGTGCGGTCTCCGTCCTGATAACTTGACTCAATGGAACGTTCCGGACCGAAGGAGAGGTCGTTCTTGCCGTGATGGTCGAATGGGCCGATCAACCGCCATGGGATGTTGGCCTGCTTGACGTAAGAGAAAGGTTGCTTCCGTAAGAAATGGTCGCGCTGGAAGACAAGGCGATCTTCAAAGTCTGAGAAATCCTGCCACTCTCTGGTTCCCTTTTGGGGTAATTGCGCCATAAGATCCTTGCGTTTTTCCGCAGCTCCTCGCCAGATACGCTCGGCAAAGGTGAGCGCACAGGGATAGAAAGGATATTGCTCCAGAATCCTCCGTTCATTGCTCAGAGCGCCGTCGCACCAGACGGCCATGATACTGCCGAGTCCCAGTCCGTTACTCTCGGGCATTTCGCAGGGTTGCTGGAAGAAGACTTGGTAAACGCCGGATTGGGCATCCATCCAGTCGAGATAGAAGCCGTTGCAATCAATGATACGGGAACCTTTTTTCAGATGATGGCCTGCTTCATTCTCTCCCCAGCACATGAAGATAGCGTTGTCGTCCGGAACAGCCCCGGGGTACCACACGATGATGTCCTTGCCTTTGCTTCGGATGTAGGAGGTCATTTCAGGGATGAAGTTTTTCATTTTGACGTGCACTTCATCGGAGCCCATATGGAACCAGGGATCGGGGAAGATATCCGTCATTTCGTCCACTACATCTTTAAGGATGGATATGCCCTTTTCGGACTGCATATCAACTCCGGTTGCCTTGGCGAAGGATTCGCTGTGGCCGGGCATGTCAATTTCCGGGATGACTCGGATGTTGAGCTTGGAGCAGAATTGGACGAGATCCTTGAGCTCGTCCTTGGTGTAGTATTTGCCAGGAAGGCGGGATTTCCAGTGGTGTTCCGGTTTTACCAACTCCGGGTATTTGTCAATTTGGACACGCCAGGCCGGATTGTCTGTCAGGTGCAGATGGATGAGATTAATTTTGTAGGCTGCAAGGTTGCGGGCTATCTCCTTGATGAAGGCAGTGGACATGAAGTAGCGTCCCGTATCCAGCATGATTCCTCGGGTGGGGAATGCAGGTGCGTCCTGAATGGAACAACAGGGGATGAAGCTGTTGCCGCCTTTCTGGACGATGAGCTGTCGGAGTGTTTGCAGTGCATTGAAGTAGCCGCTGAAGCTACGAGCGGCAATTGTGGCCTGCCCCTCCTCTGGGATGGTGATGGTATAGGCTTCGGGATTGCCTTTCTTCCATTGGTCATCGAGCTGTTCCAAATTGATGCCAAGGATGTTGCCCTCCGCTTTTTTTGAGAGTGAGCTATTGATGTGATGCAATTCGGCCGCGATGTTTTCCTGTTCGGAACTTGCAATGGCTTGGTGATTATTGATAACCAGAGAACTGCAGAGCCTCAGCTCGCCCTTGCGCCAATCGACGTGGACAGGGTAGGGAATCAGTGAGATGGCTTCCGGGGAACCGGCCTTGTGAAGGGGGGCTGCTTGTGTTTCTGCTTGTCCCGGGAGGACAAAGGTACACGATAGATGAAGGCCCAGAATGATCAAAAGGGCACGAATGATAGGGGACATGGGGGGAGTCTTGTCGGGTTGTAAAACTACATTGCCCAGGGTGTCCAGGACAATGTAGGAAAAAGTTGGAGTTAGCGCCGTAACTCAAAGAGGTGGAATCAAATCTCTTCCAATTCCAGAATGGCGGATTGGAGAGGTTTGCCGAAGTTGAAATGAACACCGTTGTTCATGAGGTAGTCGCCACCGAGCTCCTTGCCTTCCAGAGACGTGCGGTTGCCGGATTTATCGACATTGAGTTCGTGGACGCGGTAACGCTTGTCGGCTTTCAACCCCTTGAGCTTGATTGGGGTCGGCTTGTAGGCGAGCAACTTGTCCATGAGGCAGGCAAAGACGATGGCTCTTTGCTTGCCGTCTTTGCCATTGAGAACGTACATGAGGGACGCTTCGTTGCTTTCGTACGGTGAACGCAGGCGATAGAGATCGCCCAGCTGGACAATCGGGCGGATACGCTTGTACGATTCCAGAGCTTTTTTGGCGAACTCGGTTTCCTCCGGATTCATGTCCTGAGGGCGGAGTTCAAAGCCGAGCCTGCCCGTCGTTGCGACATCGAACCGGAATTTGAGAGGTGTTTGGCGGCCGGTCTGATGGCTCGGGGAAGCCGTGACGTGGGAAGCCATGGTGATGGCAGGGAAGAGGTGCCCGATACCCCACTGCATCCAGACGCGTTCATAGGGGTCTGTATTGTCGGAGACCCAGAATTCGTGATGGTATTTCATGGCACCATAGTCCGCCCGTCCGCCACCTGAGGCACATGCCTGGAAGACAACGTGGGGATGTTTTTTGGTAATGGTGTCCATCACCTTGTAATAGCCATTGACGTAATCAATGAACAGGTTTTGCTGATTATTGGCGGAAAGGTACGCGGAGCCGGGGTCGGCAATCTTGCGATTACAGTCCCATTTGATATAGACGATATCCGGGTTCTTGCTGAGGATGTCGTCCATGTTGTCGATGATATATTGCTGGACGGCAGGGTTGGAGAGATCAAGAATCAACTGTGTGCGTTCCAGCCGCTTGTCGCGGTTCGGAAGCTGAATGGCCCAGTCTGGATGTTGTTCGAAGAGTTCCGATTTGGGATTGACCATTTCCATTTCCACCCAGAGGCCGAACTTGATGTTGCGATCCTTGGCGGATTTCGTCAGGCCAGGCAGTCCGTTAGGGAGCTTCTTTTCATTGACCTTCCAGTCTCCGAGCCCGGCCTTGTCATTGTTGCGGGGATATTTGTTGGCGAACCAGCCGTCGTCCAGGACGAAGAGCTCTACCCCCATGCCGGCGGCTCTCTCCATCATGGTTTGGAGCAAGGGCTCATCGAAGGAGAAATAGGCTCCCTCCCAGGAATTGAGGAGAGTCAGGCGTTCCTGGTCTCCTCCGCGAATGCCGCTCTCACGTGCCCAGCGATGGATTTGGCGGGAAGCTTCCCCCTTGCCTTGTTGGCTGTGGGTGAGGATGATGCGAGGCAATGCCAGACTCTTGCCTCCTTCCAAACGGTAGGGTGAATCCTGCATGTCCGTGCCGAAGGCAGCGAACATCCGGCCATAGGGAGAGTATTTAAAACTGAGTTTGTAATTGCCGGACCAGGCCAGAGCTCCCATGTACACTTCTCCTTCATCCTCCCGTGCCGGTTGGCCGAGGGAGAGGACGAATCCGGGTGTGCCTTCCTGGGCAGTGCGGGCGCCAACATCGGAGATCATGGTGAGGCAGTTGCCTTTCTGGACTTCTTCCTCATGCATGAGAGATTCCCCTCCCCAAGTGCCGCGGAACGAGGTAACGAAGTACTTGTCTGCCTTGATGTGCAGATGGCCAGAGGCTCCATGGTTCAGCGTGATGGCATCCTGGCCGCTGTTGGTGATTTCCACCCATTGTTCAAAGACATTTGAGTCGTAGTTTGCCAGGATGAAGACTCGGACCTGGACAGGGTAGTGAGCATCCTTAAGATTGATAACGGCCAGTTCCTGCCCCGGTGCTGGCTTGGATACCTGCAGAGAATCATACACGAGGTCGAGGGAATTGGTGCCATCTCCCTGAATGATTGATATATCCAGTTCTCCGGAACCATTTTCCCAAGGGCCCATGGCATCCATCCGCGTCGGGTAAAGCAGAGTAGAGGATGGAGAATCTGCCTGAAGAATATCCTCCGGGTTGGCAAGCCGCGAACCGTAATAGGCTCGGTTGACTTTGTTCCCGTTTACACTAAATGTCATCTGGGAATCCTTGGAGAGGAGATGGTAGGGCATTTGTTCAGCAAGGACATTCATATTCAGGCACAGTCCTGCCAGTGCTGCTGAGATCAGCAGGTGTGTATTGGGGGCAAATTTCATATTTATACAGCGTTTGTGTAGGGGGTAGGGGGCCGGAATAACGCTGCATCGCCAGGGATCAAATTATTGATCGGAAGCGAGGGCTTCCCGAACGCGTGAGAGCGCGTAAAGGGCGTATCCCGTTCCATAGAATTTGTGGTAATTGTACAAAGGGTAGTCCCACCAGGATCCATCTTTTTCCTGAAGAGGGAGTACTCCCTTGGAAACATACGCGGCATGTCGTACCAATTTTTCATGGGGTACGAAATCAAGGCATCTTGCGGCGTAATAATACCCGTAAAAGTAGAAATAGCCCGAATTTTGAGCGAAACTCTCATGGGGCATTGGCTTCTTGAGGGCCATGCTCAGCCAGCCAGAGCGGCTCCACAACCTGTCCAGTCCATCTTCGAGCTGGCGCCGGGAGATGAGCTCTGGTTCGTAGCGTATCAGCGCCAAGTCACCAGCAGGCGTGCGGGCAAGGCTGCCGGTGTGGCGATTGATGGGTGTTGTAGAATGCTTGATGTGCTCCCGGGCATAGACATAGGTGCCATTGGGTGTCCTCATAGACTTGAGCGATTTGAAACATCGCCGGAACACATTTTGGTTGGGCTTGAGGCCGAAGACTTCCTCTGCGTCTTTGTAGGCGATGAATACCGTAGCTGTCAGGAACGAGGTGGGGGAACCTGCCGGGCGTTCGGTGAATATCTTGAACGTTAGATACCCCCACCCACCGTTGACATCGGCAAGGGCATCCAGCATGTGGATGCGATCCTGGGCGAAGGTGCGAAGCTCCTCATAGCGAGGAGAGTCCTTAGGCATTCCGGCTGCCAGGGCACAGGCTGCCTCCAGCGTGTAGGCGTGCCCCCAGACATCATACACGCTCATCGTATCGCCGCGCTTGAGCTTCGGCATCCGGGTGAACATGAATTGCATGGCTTTTTCCAAAGCGGCCTTCACTTCCGGAGTATCCCTTTGGGGTGAGGCGTTGAGACCAAGGATACAGAGTCCCGTTGTTCCACTGCGGAAGGCGAGCGGGCCAGAGGGGTAGGGACAAAAGATATTGATACCCTTGGTGCCAGTGTGGTCACCCCAGGAACCATCTTTATTTTGGTGTTCCAGCAGGAACTGGACGCCGAGTGAGAGGGCTTTGTCCAGTTCCTTTAGCGTGGGGGGTGGGGTATCCGGCAGTTTGGCAATAGGGATGGAATCTGTCTTTTCTTCCGCAGGGACAACATCAGGGGTGGCCCCCTTGGCTCCCTGCTGCGGTGATGCCGGGGCTCCTTCTTCACCCCAAAGCGGGAGAAGGCTACAGCATAACAGGATGGGAAGAATGTGTTTCATGGCTGGCTGGTCGCCAATCTCAGGATGCCGGGCTGGGGGCAGGCTCCGCTATTGTTGCTCCGGGCGTACTCTCTTCCCCCAAGGGAATTGTGCCTCCCTGAAGGGTATCCCAAACCCGGGACATGGAATACAGCGCATACCCGGTCCCATAGAATTTATGGTAGTTGTACAGAGGGTAATCCCACCAGCACCCGTCTTTCTCCTGAAGGTGGAGGATGTCGGAGGAGAGCTGGGCGGCGTGGCGTGGCAGATTCTCCTTGGGAAGCCAGTCAAAAGTACGAGCCGCATAATAATACCCGTAGTAAAAGAAGTATCCGGCATTCTGGGCAAAGCTTTCGTGAGGAACGGGCTTTTTGAGAGCCATCGATAACCAGCCTTCGCGGCTCCAAAGACGTTCGACGTTATCCTCAAGCTGAGTCAGGGCCACAGTCTCCGGTTCGAAGCTCATGATGGCCATATCCCCGGCTGGGTTGCGGGCAAGGCTACCCGTGTGCCGGTTGATCGGCAGGGTACCATGAAACATGTGATCCCGGGAGTACACAAAGGTTCCGGACGGAGTCCGCATGGCCTTGAGAATTTTGAGCGCGCGCTTCAGAACATTTGGGTCAGATTCCAGACCGAAGACATCCTTGGCGTCCTTGTAGCCTAGCAGAACGGTCGCCGTCAGGAACGATGTAGGCATGCCGATGGTCTTCTCCGAAAAAACATTGAAAGTATAGTAACCCCAACCTCCGTATGCTTCATCGCTCAGCAGATCCGTAGCATGGATGGCTCTGGCGGCGGCTTCCTTGAGCTGGAGGAAACGAGGGGAATCCTTCGGCAGCCTTTTAGCAGCTGAACAATAGGCCTCCAGACCGTAGGCATGTGCCCAAGTGGAGAGCAGGGTGATGGTATCTCCGCGCTTGAGCTTTGGCAACTCGCGGATGAGGACGTCAAGAGCCTTGTCTACGGCATTACGCACGGCGGGATCATCGTGTAGCGGAGAGGAGCTCAGGCCCACGACGCAAAGAGCTGTCGAGGCCAGACGGAACGAGCGGGGACCCTGTGGATAGGGACACAGAACATTGAGCCCCTTAGTGCCAGTGTGGTCCCCCCAGGAACCGTCTTTATTCTGCCGGGGTATGAGAAAACTGGCAGCCTTGCGGAAGGATACTTCCAGGGCTTCCCGTGAAGGAGGCGGCACATCCGGCACCTTCGCAATGGGGATATTGTCGTGCTTGTCAGCGTTTTGGAGCTGCTCCGGGGAAGTAGTGGCCGGAGCCCCCGCCGGAGCAGAGGCTTCCTGCGGAGCGATATCCTCCGTTGTCGTCGTCGAAACCGTTCGGGTTTGAACGATTGTCCCGGCGGGGCAGAGAGACAATAAACCGGTCGCAATGCCGGCGAGGAACAGGGCTCCTGTACGCATGCTGCCGGAGTGTGTGTTAGGCTTGTTGATCCTTGATGATCACCTGAACAGGCAATCCGGGAGCAAATATCTCGGCGGAGGGAGCCTGGGGGGTGATGAGGATGCGGCGCTTGCCGTCGGAATCCGGGATGGGATCTGCAACAGTGACTGTGCCGGGAAGCTGCTTATTGGTGATCTTGACGATGACCTGGTCGCCTACCTTGGGCGTCGGCGTGGAATCGGGTAATACCGCCTGGATGATCAATTCGCTATCTGGCGGAACGATCGTTGCAATCTTGTCAAATGGTTCCAGTTTGCCACCGGGGCGAAGCTTCACCGCGACGGAGTTGGCCACCCACTTGTCTCCCACATAGCCGCCGTACAGCAGAATGCCATCGGCTGGGGATTGGAACTGGGCCATGGCGCGGTCCTTCTGCAAATCATTCAGGCGATCCTGGGCGCGCTTGAGGGCAACCTCGGCATCCGTAAGGGCAAGCTGCTTCTGCTCCACGCTGAACTTGTACTTGGCGGCAACACTCTTGGCTTCCAAATCCCACTGGTCGATGTTCTTTTGGAGATCTTCACCGTAGCGATTGATCGTGCGGAGCTTGGCCAGTTCAGACGTCAGCTTGGCCCCCTGAACGGCGAAGTCGGATTCGCTCAATTCATTTTTAAGGCGGGTCAGGATGATCTCTTCCGTTTCTTCTGCCACCTGGTCATCCTTGTACATTTTGATAAGTTGATTGAGTTCCTCCTGCTTGTAAGAGAGCTGGCGGAGTGCCCTGTTGACGCGTTCCTCCTCTTCGGCAAGCATGCGCGCCTTGCGCTTCTCCTCGAAGTCTTTCAAGTCCTCCTGGGCACGCTGAAGAGATGTTGTAGCCTCCTTGTTTTTTTGGTCAGCCGAAGCTTTTTCCTGATCGAGCTCAAAGCGGAGCTTCATGACATCAAGGTTGCGAGCCTTGACGAAACGGTCCATATCTTCAATCAATTGATTCAGGCTTCTGAAATCGGCTGTGGCAATAGCCTGGCCCTGCTTAACCTTGGCTCCCTGGGGCAGAACATCGATCACGAAGATGTCCGAAACATTCTTGGGAGAGAAGGAAATAGCGTGCATCTCCTTCTTGGGCAACAGGATGCCTTGGGCGATGGAATCGGCAAAGAGAGGCATGGAAGCCACGCCAGCCAAAATGAGCGGAAATATAAACCGGGATTGTAAGGTCATGGGAAAAGTTGTTGAAGGTTAATTGCGTTGGGCAAAGGGCACGAAACGTCCTTTGCGGGCGAGCATGACGGTCTGGAACGAGGTCTGCTTGCCTTTGTGAGAAGTGGGTACGGTATCGATCGAAACATCGAAGCCTGCTTTCTGAAGCGTACGTTCCAGACGCTTGTCCGGGCGGGACAAAAGAATGACCAGAAGCCCCCCCTGCTTCAATGCGGCGCAGTAATCAGACGCCTCCCCAATGGAAAGCTGGGTACGGGAATGAGTCGAGCGGGTCAGGATGGCGTGATAGGTCTTGGAAGCCTTGCGGGCTGCCTGGAGAGACGTCATCGGCTCAATCGTCACACGAGGATCATGCAGCATGCCGGGGTGCAGGTCTCCGAGTATCGTCTCATGCCATCCCACGAGGGCAGAGCAGGGCTCGGCAACGATGAAGCTAGCCTTCTCCTTATTGATCTCCTCCATGACTCCCTTGAGGAGGAAGCCCAGGGCAAGACCATCGATCAGGATGATAGGCTGGTTAGCACGTTTGATTGGGGCGGCGGCAATAGATGCGATAGCATCATCGCCACCATGGGAAAAGCTGGAGGACGTTTGAACACCGTCGGCAAGGAGGAAATACGAATCATCTCGTTCCCATAGTTCCAAAACGGATCCGGTGGGAAGAACAGTTTCTGCGAGTTTTGTCAGCGGCTTCATAGGGTAAAAGTTGACTCCAGCTTACCGAAAAGGCGGCTCTCCGCAAGGTTCCACCGTGTACAACACACTCATATACGCGTGAAACACGAAAAAAATTGCACAAATTTTCCACGAACACGATTCTTTTCTTGCATCTCAAGGGATGATAGGGGAGAAATTATAGTCAACACAAACCTGTCCACACACCTATGAGTAATCCTCCGCCTCCTCCCATCCCCGGTGGTGCCCCTGCCATGCCCCCGCGGCCGTCTGTCCCAGGAGTTCCTCCCGTACCCGGTGCCCCCTCGGCTCCCGTGCCGCCTCCTGTGTCTGGTGCTCCGATGCCTCCGCAAGTACCCGGTGCCCCTGCGGCTCCTGTGCCGCCTCCTGCCCCTGGCGCTCCGATGCCCCCGCAAGTACCCGGTGCTGTGGCTCCTCCTGCTCCCGGCGCTCCCGTAGCTCCGACCGTGCCGCTTCGCCCTGCAGGTCTCGGCACTGGTGCTCCCGCAGCTCCTCTCGGAGGTGGATTGAAGACGATTGCCTTGGCTGGTGCTGGCGCTCCCATTGCGCTGAAGCCAGGTGCTCCTTCCGGCCCCGTTGCTGCTGGTCAGCCAACCGCTCAACTGCCGAAGGCTACAATCGCCCTGACCCCAACGCGCCCCATGTCGGCCGCTGCTCCCGTTTCATCCGTCCAGGCTTCCATCAAAAATGTCGCTGATGAAGAGGAAGAATCCGGTTCTGGTCTCATGCTTGGCCTCTCCATCGCTTCGCTCGTCGCAGCACTCGCCTTCCTTTTTGTGCAATACCAGACGGATGTGCTGGAAAATCGATCAGAACCTGGTATGCTCGGTGGCGACAGTTCCGCATCTGTGGAATGAACGAATGGAACAATATTTGAGTCTTAACAGCAATCATGGCACTTACATTAACTGAATCCAACTTTCAGACGGAAGTACTCGAGTCCCCGATTCCCGTACTTGTAGACTTTTGGGCAACATGGTGCGGCCCCTGCCGCATGATCGGGCCTATCGTTGAACAAATTGCTACGGAAGTTGCCGGCAAGGCAAAAGTGGGCAAGGTAGACGTTGACAGCAACAACGGTCTTGCTTCTGCTTACAATGTCCGTTCCATTCCGACCCTTGTCTTTATCAAGGACGGGCAGGTCGTGGATACAATCGTTGGAGCTACTTCCAAGGATGCCATCATGCAAAAGTTGAACGCACTCATCTAGACAAAACACGTAATCATTATTCTAGCTGCAACCCCGTCCGCTTGGAATCAAGTTGGGCGGGGTTGTTGTTTTTTGAACAGGACAGGGGGGGGATTGCAGGAAAATCAGGCCTGCTGGTGTATCCTTTTTGACATTTGAGCTCATACGTCATATTCCATAGACATGAACATGAGAACGCTTGTCAAACATGCGCTGGACAGTGATGCCGAGCGCTCCGGAATTTTAATCGAAGGCTGGGTGCGTACCCGCCGTGACTCCAAGGGATTTTCCTTTCTGGAAATCAATGATGGCTCCTGCCTCGCCTCCCTTCAAGTCGTTGCCGATGCCGGTATTCCTGGCTATGAAGCAATTGGTCACATGGCGACTGGCTCCTCCGTCAGCATCGACGGCGACCTCGTAGCAAGCCCCGGCAAACAGAAATGGGAACTCCGTGCTACCACCATCCGTCTCCTCGGTGAAGCCCCTGAAAGCTACCCCCTGCAGAAAAAAGGCCATTCCACGGAATTCCTTCGTTCCATCTCTCACTTGAGACCGCGCACCAACCTCTACGGAGCCGTCCTTCGCACCCGCAGTAAACTCGCCACCGCCGTTCACAGCTTCTTTGGCGAACGCGACTTCGTCTGGGTCCATACCCCGATTATCACTGCCAGCGACTGTGAAGGTGCTGGTGAAATGTTCCGCGTCACCACACTCGATCCTCACAAAGACAAGGCTGACGACTTTGAAAACGACTTCTTCGGCAAAGCCTCCTACCTCACCGTCAGTGGACAGCTCGAAGCCGAAACCTTCGCCTGTGCCCTTGGTCGCGTGTACACCTTCGGCCCCACCTTCCGCGCCGAAAACTCCAACACCACACGCCACGCCGCCGAATTCTGGATGATCGAACCCGAAGTAGCATTCTGTGACCTCCACGGCGACATGGACCTGGCAGAAGACTTCGTCAAATACCTCATCCACGACATGCTGGAGAACAACCGTGAAGACATGGAATTCTTCAACAAATTCATCGATAAAACCCTCCTGGAGCGCCTCCAGCACGTCCTCGACAGCCCCTTCATCCGTTGCTCCTACACAGAAGCTGTGGACATCCTCGTCGAAAGCGGCAAACAATTCGACTACCCCGTCTCTTGGGGCATCAACCTCCAGAGCGAACACGAACGCTACCTCACCGAAGAACACTTCAAATGCCCGGTGATCGTGTACAACTACCCCAAAACCATCAAACCCTTCTACATGCGCCTCAACGACGACGGCGAAACTGTCACAGCCATGGACGTCCTCGTCCCCGGCATCGGTGAAATCGTCGGCGGAAGCCAACGTGAAGAACGCCTCGACATTCTCCTCGACAACATGAAGCGCATGGGACTCAGCGAAGAAGCCTACTGGTGGTATATCGACCTCCGCCGTTTTGGCAGTGTTCCCCACGCCGGGTTTGGCGCTGGTTTTGAACGCCTCCTCATGTTCGTCACCGGCGTGGGCAACATCCGCGACGTCCTGCCCTACGCCAGAACCCCACGCAACTGCGAATTCTGAACATCACCCAACACCGCCTTCAAACGCAGGCAATATCGGGGCTCACTACTGCAATCATTCGCAGAAGTGAGCCTTCGGCATATCAGCGAACTTCCACGCTGTACATCCTCGTTTCCAAAGGCGCCTTCTTCTCCCAGCTCCGCTTATAAACCAGAATAATGTGGTCCTCCCCCTTGGAAAGAGCTTCAACATCAAACACCTGGCTACCTGAGGCGCCACATCGGGGAGCTCCCTTCTCCTCCATCGGAACATATCGGAAATCCCCGACCTTCACATGCTTCAAGGCTCCGGCGTTCTCGACAAACCACATATACCCCGTCGTTGGATTTGACCGCAAAGAAATCTCCCTCACCTCACCCGGTTTCATACTCAAGACCATTCCGGACGGGCTCCTCTGCTCCTTGTGGTCTTCCAGCATATAGCTTGAAGGCGGTAGAGACGAGCAGGCAACCATCCCCAACAAAAGAATCAGCAAAGAGCAAAGCCGAACATTCATGCCTTCACCATAACATACCGCCGAACATGAACCAGCGAAAAAGATTAAACTTGCCTCGTCCACCCTCATCGTGTATCAATCCTTCACACAAAGCGCGGTTAGCTCAGCGGTAGAGCACATCCTTCACACGGATGGGGTCACTGGTTCGAAACCAGTACTGCGTACCATCTTCATAAACGCCTCGGAATCAAGCATTCCGAGGCGTTTTTCTTTCTCAAAATTGCTCAACTAGCACCCATACTAGCACCTTGTTTTTTCTGATTCACACCTGTTTGAAGCTGTTCAAGGTGATTCTGCAAGCCGGCCGGAGTTTCAACTTCATGATCAAATCCGTTGACTGATCCCCCTTGTACAAGATGTTCTACATCCAATCACCTCAGGGGCAGAAGTGGCGATCCGGCCGTCATTGATTATAAATCATAAACAAAGGAATTCCAAGAGGCACTCGCCGGGACAATCCCCTTGCTGGCTTTACTCCCGGAATCCCTCTCAAATATTCATTCCTCTGATTCCATTTTAAACGTTTTTACGTGAAGGAATCGAAATAGACGCCATGAAAGCGTCAAATTCGGCAACATGATACTTCTGGACGCCGCCATGCGGGCGAATCATCCTGACATGACCTGAACTCACGGCTTCTGCCAGTAACCTGCAAATGGTCGATTTACTGGTATCGTAACGCTTGGCAAGAGTAGCCTGACTTGCCCAGACGACTGAACCGGATTCAGTAGACTGTCGGGTAAGAAGAACGTCCAGGCATTCCCGAATGCCCCTTAGTTCTTCAATGATGTCCTCGGTAGAGACGAAAGTACCTTCTATGATTTTCATATTCGATTTCATTTTAGGACAAAGATTCTGACAGGATAAGGAAATATGGCATTTTTATTATTTTCCCCCTCGCTCCAATATGCCCCCCCGCTGCACACGGGTACGTGAATTGAGCCTCCCGAGGATAACCATACACAATCAAGTCATCCAGTCTACCCTCACGGGTGAAGATGGCAAAAACCTGTCAACTCTCTGTTTCCTTTTGAGGGAGCATCGAATTTTTATCGCTGAAAAGAGAGATTCGAAGCGTCGATTTCAAGAACAAGGTAATGGATCTTTTACAAATAGTCCTAGTTCTATAGCAGGCTGCATCATCTCAGGATAATCCTTGAACACATTATCAAGGGTTGCCTTGCCATTATAATAAGGCTGCCCAGATTTATCCCTGCCGATAACCATATACGGGCGGGAAAGCTTAGGCGTCTTGAACGCTTCCTCCGGAGTCAGTATATTCCTGAACTCACCATCGGGTCCTATGTAGGGATTATGTGGAATAGGTGATGGTTTTACATCCCGTTGCCCCGGGAAAGTAGACATTGTTCTGTCGTACCCGGAACCATGAATCGTAGCAGCTGCTTTGACAAGCTGCTGCCAATAGAAAGATTTCATAACCGAACCTTACAAGATAGATAAAAGAAAAGCAACACCTAGGATGTATTAGACATACATCCTAGGTGTTGGAATATCCTTAATATACTATATCTACTGCGGGAGGTGACGGGATTAAGATGTACAAAAAGAACAGAAAAATAGCTGTCAGAAGTATACCAAGCACCCACACAGTGATCTTGGCACTCCGGGGCCACGGTTGTTTGATTGGTTTGTCTTTCATAATAAGGAATGTCCTTTCGTTGAGTTGTTCAAAAATCACCACCTGCTGAAGCCGTTCTTCAGCAGTTTGTTGTGATGTTAATGCACCATAGTAGAAATGTCTTCCAAATTCGTGTTAAGAAGATTTTCTTCGAATGGGCGAAGCATTTGCTCAAGACTCTGAGTTTCTCGATACAAGAGAGCCATGCTTACTGTTGTCGCTAATAAAGCCACACCCAACACACACACAGTAACTTTCGCACTGCGAGGCCACGGTTGTTTGATTGATTTCTCTTTCATGATATTTCCTTTCGTTGCTTTTATACTATTATCAAAAAATCTCAAACACCTCGTAATCAGGAGGGTTTTGTTTAAGTTCCTCAATATCAGGCATAATGATAGGAGTATCCTCCCCTTCTGGCGGTTCTTCCATCGGCAGGTGCCTCAAATAAACCGTCACAGGCTTGAGTTCCTGAATTCTTTTGCACAGATCCCCTATGACGAGTGCCTCTGCAATAGCCAGTAGTGCCAGCACAAATACCGCCATCGCGGCACTGCGGGGCCACGGTTGTTTGATTGGTTTGTCTTTCATAATAAAAATCTCCTTTCGTTGATTTCCGGGGGAATTGTGAATTAGCGCGTTGATTGAAATCCTAAGAAAAATATAAGTATACCTATGTAAATGATGATCCTAAGCCATCCAGCTGTATAGTTAATCTTCTTTGCGTATAGTTTGTTGTTCTTTTTTGAAGGCTTCG